>CAJKRG010000012.1 GCA_905202215.1 uncultured Porphyromonadaceae bacterium | reverse complement strand
GTCACATTTATTAACCTTGTAATCATTCGGTTAGATCAAAAATACCGAACCATTGAATTAAAAAAAGTCTTATTTTTGTATCATGATGGAAAAAGAATCGCTTAAAGAGAATGCGCTGGGACTGCTGGCGCGGTTTTATGGTTATCGCTCGTTCCGCCCGGGTCAGTTCGAGATAATAGAGGCTGTGTGCGGCGGCCGCGATGCTCTCGTGCTAATGCCTACGGGGGGAGGGAAGTCTATATGCTATCAGCTTCCGGCCCTGCTTGCGCCGAAAGGATGCGCCGTGGTCGTGTCGCCGCTTATAGCACTGATGCAGGACCAGACGCAGGCGCTTGTGTCCAACGGTATCCCGGCGGCGGCCGTGCATTCAAACCAGCCTGAAAGTTACAACCGTCAGATTCTCGCGGCTGCATTTGCCGGGCGCCTGAAACTGCTGTATATATCGCCCGAGCGTCTCCTTGCCGAGATAGATAACTGGAAAACACTCGACATAAGTCTTTTCGCCATCGATGAGGCGCACTGCATATCGCAGTGGGGCCATGATTTCCGGCCCGACTATACGGGTCTGGCGCGCCTGAAAGAGATACGCCCCGATGTGCCGACGATCGCACTCACGGCGACGGCCGACCGCCTGACACGCGACGATATCGCCACACAGCTCGGTCTGCGCGATCCATATACGTTCATAAGTTCATTCGACAGACCCAATATCTCATTGCGGGCGTATAACAATCCGGGAGCGCGCGACCGTGTGCGCTTCATAGCCTCGCTCGCCCGCAAGTATCCCAACGATTCCGGCGTGGCCTACTGTCTGTCGCGGGCCGGTGTCGACAGTCTCCACAAGGCATTGATTGCAGCGGGAGTGCGTTCGGTGCGCTATCATGCCGGCATGAACGCCTCTGAGCGGGCGGAGGCGATGAAGGCGTTTCTCGACGGCACGGCACAGGTGGTCTGCGCCACAATAGCATTCGGCATGGGCATAGACAAGAGCAATATACGCTGGGTGGTGCACAATAATCTGCCGTCGAACATCGAGAGCTACTATCAGGAGATCGGGCGTGCCGGGCGCGACGGTCTTCCGGCTGAAGCCGTGCTGTTCCATAGCGTGGCCGACATAATAGCACGCCGCAATTTCGCCGCCGAGTCGGGCCGTCAGGCCATCAATATGGAGAAACTCGAGCGCATGCGGGCCTATGCCGAGGCCAAGGTGTGCCGCCGGCGCATCCTGCTGTCGTATTTCAGCGAGGCGCGCGACTGCGACTGCGGCAACTGCGATGTCTGTCTCGAACCGCCCGAGCGTTTCGACGGCACCATAGCCGCGCAGAAGGCCATAAGCGCCGTGGCCCGCACGGGCTGGACCAATATCGGTGTGTTCACGCTCGTGAACATACTGCGCGGCTCAATGCGCGCCGACATCAGGGCTGCCGGATATGATAAGATCAAGACTTTCGGAGCCGGATGCGACCTCAGCCTTAAAGAATGGAACGACTATATCCAGCAGATGGTGCAGCTGGGCGTGTTCGAGATAGCCTATGACGACGGCAATCATCTGCGGGTGACCGAATATGGCATGAAGATACTGCGCGGGGAGGCCCACATCACGCTCTCGCGCTATACCGAGGCTGTGGCCCGTGAGCGCAAGGCACCGACCCGGGAGACTGCCGGAGCTGCTGCGCCGACAGATGCGGCAAAGGCGCTGTTCGAACATCTGAAGTCGGTTCGTCTCGCCATAGCTCGGAGAGAGAATAAGCCGCCCTACGTCATTTTCTCGGACGCGTCGCTTCTCGACATGGCCATGCGACGACCGTCGACCGAATTCGATTTCCTCGGCGTGACCGGCGTCGGCGAGTACAAGGCGCGCCGCTACGGCCCCGAATTTCTCGCCGCCATCGCCGCCTTCACTCCCCGTTAGCGCGCGATCTCGGACGCAGACATCAACGAGTCTTGATGGGACGGTAGATGAAGTTGTGAAAGCGTGAGGTGGCGGAGCCGAAAACCGACAAAGCGGGCCGGAGGGCATAAAAGCCGAGGAATGTATTGTGGTGAAAGGTGCTTACGTCTATGCCGGTGGCTATATCGGTCCAGTTTTTTCCGTCTTTGCTTACGGCGGCGGAGAGTGTGTTGTTGTCGTTATACAGACGGATGAGGATGTGATCGCCTATTGTGTTGGGTATCGTTTTTATGTCGGACGGCGAGGAGTATATGAAAAGATTGTTATTGTCGGCGCATATACCGGCAAATGCTTTATCGGAGTAGTAGAGCAGGAGACCGGAGGTGCTATTTTCTCCTATGGTGATTTCGGTTTCTGTGGTGTAGGCGCGGTGTTGCGGTGTTACGAGTAGAAGTCTACCGTCTGCAGGGTTTGATCCTTTGCCTATAATGTCGATTGAATTGCCGTTGAATGCAATGGCGTTATTGCTGTTTTCGGCCCAAAGCGTCCACTGCAACCCCAGTTCTTTGCCGGTGAAATTGTCGGAGAGTTCCATACCGTCTTTTACCGGTTTGTCTGTCTTCGGAAATTCGGCTTTCGGAATGGTGTGAAACCATCCGTCGTCGGTCCATATCACCGGCTCAATGAGGGTCGCTCTGCCGAGAGTATGAAAATCGTTAGGATAAGCATGATATATTATCCACCAGTTTCCTTCGGAGTCATCTATTATAGTGCCATGACCTTTAGACCACCAGGAGTCATCGTCGGTGTATGTGTGCACGATAGGATTCCAGGGGGAATTCTCCCAGGGGCCATCAATGTTGCGTGAGCGAGCTGAGACGACCATGTGGCTTGTAGCGGGTCCTGCAGTTCCCCCTTGGGCTGAGGTGAGATAATAGTATCCGTTGTGGTATGTCAGTTTTGGTGATTCGAGATACATCCCTTCTGTAATCCATTCCTCAGGATATACCCATCCCTCATAAACTTTTTTCTTCTCTCCGAGGGTTGCAAGGCCATCGGGTGTGAGGCGTATGATTTCGCCTTCGTTTACATAGAGGTATCTGTTACCTTGGGTATCGGCTATATGACCCGGGTCGATTCCGCTGATTTTCAGGTCGACGGGTTTGCTCCAGGGCCCACGGATATCGTCTGCCCATGTCACCCAGTTTGTGCCGTCAGAGGGGTAATATATGTAATATCGGCCATTGTATATTACAAGGTCGGGCGCCATGGCTGATCCGTCAAATTCGGGGAGCGCACGGCATATCGGCGCCCAGTTCCTGAGATCTGTAGAGTGCCATATCAGAAATCCGGGGGTATAGTGGAATGGCGAATGCGTCATATAGAAGTCTTTTCCATCGCGGACGATAGAGGGGTCGGGGTAGTCGCCGGGCAGTATAGCTTGCGGAAATTGCTCTGCGCAGATATCATGCGCCGCTGAGAATGCTGCAATAAGGGTCATCGCAGCTACTATAATCGATTTTCTGTCCATGTCAGAGTTTTTATCATATATACGAATCGGGGCGGGTTTCTACTCATGTGCGCAAAAAAAGCGCCTCCGGTGCGGGGGCGCTTTTTGTGTGGGTTGAAGGCTTATCAGAGAGCCTTGGAGAGGTTGTAGTTAGCGAATTCGAGGTCGTTGAGGGCTTTCTTGGCCAGCGAGTTGTCGAGGCGGATAGCCTGACGGAGGTTGGTGTTGAGCATTGATTCGTTGTTGGTGCGGGCACCGAGGATAGCCATCAGATAGTATGTGGTGGCGTCGGGCTTGTTGATGCCGGCGAGAGTGGATTTAGCTTTGCTGTAGTCCTTTGTGAGGATCTGTGCGAGAGCGGCGTTGTTGCTCTTTGTGTCGCCGAAAGCTTTCACGGCAGCGGCGGCATCGCCCTGCTTGAGATAGTAAACGCCGAGAGCGTCGCCGAGTTCGGCAACACCGGCAGCGGAGCCGAAGTACTTGTTGGCCTTAGCATAGTCGCCGTTGAGCATTTCAATGAGGCCGAGGTTCATCTGGGGTTCGGCGTTCTTTGTCATCGAGGCAGCTTTTGCGAAAGAAGCCTTGGCAGCGTTGTAGTCGCCGTCGATATACTGAGCCATGCCGAGGTCGTTCCATGTACGGTAATCGTTGGGATAGAGACGGGCTGCCTTGTCGTAGATCTGGAGACGCTTGTTGTTGTCGTCGGTGAGGGTTGCGGCATAGAGGATTTCCTCAACAGAGAGCTTGGAGGGATCTGTAGCGAAGAGCTGCTGGATTTCGCTGTCGCTCTTGCCGATTACGTCGATGCTGGCGGTGATGCGCGAGTAGCGGAGTTTGGGAAGGATCTGGTCGGCGAGCTGTTCGAATACCGACGAGAGGTTGCGGATTTCGCGTTCGCGCTGTTCGGGATCCTTGTACATCGAGAGAACGCTGAGGATAAGGTCCTTGTCCTGGATGTTGCTCTGCTGGACGAGTTTCTGGAAGCCTTCCCAGTCCTGAGCGGTGAACTGAGCGGTGAGTTCGCCGAATTCGGTGATCTTGTCCTTCTTGAGCATCTTGTTCACATAGTCCTTGGTGTTCTTTTCGCGGTTTTCGGCGAGGCGGGTGTTGAGTTCCACACCACCGTCGGGCGAAGCATACGACGAAATGTTGATTTCCTGAAGAACGCGGGCAGTGTCGGCGTTTGCGTTGATGATTTCCTTCTGGAGTTCAGCCATGGCGTCGGTCTTGAGCTGGCCGGCACGGATGTTGGCCTGGTTGATGAGGAACATGATGTCGGTTGCGTACTTCTCGTTGATCACGCGCTGGAAAGCGTCGGGAGCGATAGCGGGAGTTACGGTTGCGGCGTTTGCGAGGGCTGCTGTGCCGACTACGCCGTTTGCCACCTTGACAGCGGGAAGAACGTATTTCTTATTGCCCTGTGTGACGGTGAAGTTGAGCATGAGGTCGCTCTTTGCCATTTCGGGCTGATAGTTGAAGCTTACGGGAATTGTGGCTGTGCCTCCGTTGTCGTAGGAGATGACGGGATTGTTGCCACGTACTTTCTGACCCTGGAAGGTATAGCTCTTCGAGCTTACTTCCTGACCGTCGAACACGAGGGTAGGTGTTACGGTTACCTCGGCATTCTTGACGAAGAATTTTGCCGGAATGTTTGCGCTCACGCGTGCGGGCACTTTTTCGCCTACGGCTTCGAGGGGGTTGGGGTTGACTGTAAAATAGTCTGCGCTGAACTGGCCGAGCTTCTTACCGCAGGAACTCAGAGCCAGGGCGAGGCCCAGACCCATGACATAGCATAATTTACGGTTCATGATTGATGAGATAAATAATTGGTATACTTATACTTTAAATTTAAGATCGATGTTGAAACGATATTTGGGTGCAAATATACAAATTTTCGTCGGAAGAGCACTCTGCCCAATGCATATTTTACAACATAAAAAATTTTTTTACAGACCGGCTTGTTGCGGTATCTGGTTTATTGTGTTATATTTGTGCCGTTAATTATCTAACCTATATCTGACCTATGAAAACCAAAATACTTATTGCGGCAGCCGCCATGACGGCGGCGTTGGGGCTTTCGGCCCAGAACGGTGCCGAGCTTCCCTTCCAGAAATGGGCGCTGACGCCTCCTATGGGCTGGAACTCGTGGGACTGCTACGGGCCGACAGTAGTGGAATCGGAAGTGAAGGCCAATGCCGACTATATGGCTCTGAATCTGAAAGACAAGGGCTGGGAGTATGTCGTTGTCGACATCCGCTGGTTTGTGGAGAACGATAAGGCGGGCGGCTATAATCGACCGACCCCGTGTATGTGGTCGACGAGTTCGGCCGCTATACGCCGGCTCTCAACCGTTTCCCGTCGGCCGCTGACGGCGTCGGTTTCAGGGCGCTTGCCGACTATGTGCATTCGAAGGGGCTGAAATTCGGCATTCACCTCATGCGCGGTATTCCGAAAGAGGCTGTGGCTGCAAAATTGCCTGTACGAGGAACGGAGGGCATAACATGCGACATGATAGCCAACAGCGATTCGACCTGCACATGGCTGCGCGACAACATGAAGGTTGACTGGCGCAAGCCCGGCGCACAGCAGTATTACAATTCGTGTTTCGAGATGTATGCCGACTGGGGCGTGGATTTCGTGAAGATAGACGACCTGTCGCGCCCCTACCACACGGCCGAGATCGAGATGATACGTCATGCCATCGACAACTGCGGCCGTCCGATGGTGCTCAGCATATCGCCGGGCGAAACTCCTCTGGAGAAGGTCGATCATGTGCGGACGCATGCCAACATGTGGCGTACGGTCGATGATTTCTGGGATAACTGGAGCCAGCTCAACTATCAGTTCCAGATCTGTGCCAAATGGGCGCCCTATATCGCGCCGGGTACATGGCCCGACGCCGACATGCTGCCTCTTGGCAAGATAAGCATACGTGGCGAACGCGGCTCCGAGCGCTGGACAAATTTCACTCCGGCCGAGCAGCAGACCATGATGACGCTGTGGACCATCTTCAAGTCGCCTCTGATGTTCGGCGGCGATCTGCCGCAGAACGACGCCGCCACAAACGCCCTTCTGACGAATGCAGATGTGCTCTATATGCATTCGTATTCGGCCGCGAACCGTCAGGTGAGCCGCGACGACGATTCGGGTCTGGTCGTATGGAGCGCCGACGATCCGGCCACGGGAGACAAGTTCGCCGCGCTGTTCAATATCGGCGGTTCGCAGTTCGTGAGCACGAAGAAGGCCCTCTACCGCAGCGGCACGATATCATACCTCACCACCGGCTACGCCACCGACGTCGATGTGGCACTTCCGGCAGGCACGCGGCGCCTCGCGCTTGTAGTGACCGACGGCGGCGACGGATTCGACAGCGACCATGCCGACTGGATAAATCCGCGAGTGACGCTTTCCGACGGTACGGTGACAGACCTCACGACGCTGAAATATACTAAAGGCACCTGTGGCTGGGGTTCCATACATATAAACAGCAATATCAACGGCGGAAAGCTGTCGGTCGACGGCACGAACTATGACAAAGGCATAGCCACCCATGCCAACTCGGTGATAGTCTACGATCTGCCGGGCGAGGCGACGCGCTTCACGGCGATGGCCGGTATCGACAATACAGGCAGCGACCAGGGCAGCAAGTCGTCGGTCGAGTTCCTTGTGTACGACTTTGATCCGACCGACCCCTCTCTGCCTGCCGAGGACGAAACGCTTCAGGCTCGGCTCGACCTGGGGGCGCTTGGCATTGGCGAGGATGTGGAATGCCTCATCACCGATATGTGGACGGGCGCTGTGGCCGGAACATTCAAGGGTTCGGAGTATTCGGTGGTACTCGAGCCTCATGCGAGTATGCTTTACCGTGTGACGCCTCAGGGGCGTGGCGGCGAGCCGTCGGTAGCGCTGAGTGTTGCCTCCGCGGCACAGATGTCGGGCGAACCGTTTACGGTAGAGGCCCGTGTGTCGGGTGGTGTGTCTGACGGGGGCTATATACAGCTTGTGTGCAACGGCAAAATCGTCGGAACGCTACCTGTCGGAGCCGACGGGAAGGCCGTCTATACAGCTACTCTGACCGGTGGCGACTATACTTTCCGGGCACGATACAGCGGCACAGACCGTATTGTATCATGCGAGTCGGCCGAAGTCAATGTGAATGTCGGCGGAGCGACCGAAGATCTGTCACCGCTCGAAAGACGGCTCAGCACACTGCTCTCGGCGGCCGAGGGCATGGGCGCGGACAAGATTCCCGCACTTTACCGCGGCCCTCTTGCGGAGGCAGTGGCGGCTGTGCGGCCTGTCGAAGGCAAAGACCGGGCTGCGTTGGAAGCGGCCATAGTGCTGCTCCAGTTGGCTCTCGACAATGCCACACTGTCCATCTTCTATACCGGCAAACTGGCCGAGGCCATTGCCGAAGCCGAGGTGTTCGCCCTCACGATCAAGGACGGCGAGCCTAAGTCGAATCTGGAAGCGGCAGTGTCGAAGGCCCGTGCTGTCATGGACGGGGGCGACACAACCATAGCCATGCTGAAAGACGAAATCGGATCGCTTGCGGAGGAGCTTGCCAAGGCCCGTCTGGAGGCCGAACCGGCCGACGGCAGTGAGATCGATGTGACTTCAAAAATAGCCAATCCGAGCTTTGAGCAAGGTACTTCGGGCTGGTACTGGAACAACAGCTACAGCGGCTGGCAGGATGTGAATGTGTGGAGCGACCGTCCGGCCGCAGATGGCACACAGTTCATAAGCGTGGCTGCCGGCACAATCAGGTCGCTCGATCTCTATCAGGACATACGCGGTCTTTCGGCAGGGGAGTATCGTCTGGAAGCCTCGCTCCGCAATACCGATGACGCGGATCATGTGACAAACCAGCATCTGTATGCCGAATGCAACGGCGTGAAGCTCGAGTCGGCACCTCTTACGAGTGTCAGTGGGCCGGGAAACAATGACTGGACCCGTCTGTCGGTCGACGGAATCAAGGTAGGGGCGGGCCAGACGCTGCGAGTCGGGGCGCATTCCGATGGCGACGGTGCGAGTAATCGCGGCTGGTTTCAGGCCGACGATTTCCGGCTCTATTATAAAGGGACATCGGGCGTGGAGAATGTTCCTGTCGCCGACGGACTCAGGCTACGTGCCGGGAAAGGGGCGCTTTATGTCGATTCCGACCGCGAGACGAGTCTGAGCGTCTTTGCTCCCGACGGACGTCTTGCAGTGGTGCTGCCGATTGAGCCGGGTGAGAACCGCTTCGAGCTTGCCTCGGGGCTGTATATAGCCGCCGGACACAAGATTGCGGTAAGATGACGGTTTTTTAAGGCCATCAGAGACAAAGATCCCGGGAACGGCGAGCGTTTCCGGGATCTTGCTATGTGTGGGGGAGGTCAGCGGGAGAGGGCGGCATCGACGTCGGCGCGGAGGTCGTCGTCCTGTTTGTCGCGGCTGAGGATTGTTCCATCGGGGCCGAAGAGTATTATGCAGGGGATACCGGAAATGCCGTAGAGGTCTGTCGGTATGGTCTGGGCATTGATAATGCACGGCCAGGGGAGTTCGTGCTGCTCGATGGCGCGGCGGGTGTCTTCGGGCTTGTCCCAGACGGCTACGCCGAGCACTTCGAGACCTTTGTCCTTGTATTTGCTGTAGATGTCTTTGAGCACGGCGGTCTGTCGTATGCACGGGCCGCACCAGCTCGCCCAGAAGTCGACCAGTGTATACTTGCCTTTGCCTACATAGTCGCTGAGGCGTTCGGTCTTTCCGTCGGAAGTCACTTCGAAGTCGAGGAATTTCTTGCCGACGCTTGTGGCCTCGCGTTTTTCCGCATTGGCCAGAATGCCCTGCACACGTTTCGATTTCGCGAAATCGGGGTATTTTTCGAGTTTCTTGCGTAGAGCGGGCGCATCGAGCTGGGCGGCATCGCCCTGCAGGAAGTAGAACAGGCCGAGGACGTTGTCGGCATTCTCGCGTGTGGCATTGTCGAGCGCTGCGGTATATTTATTGTAGAGCTGCTGTTTTGCCTCGTCGGTAGCGGCCTGGTTGAATGCGTAGACAAGGGTCTGCATTTCCTGCGAGAAGGCGCGCATCTGGTCGTTGAGCATTGTGCCGAAGAATTCGCCTTCCTTGCTTCGCGCGATTGTGCCGCTTTCAAGGATAAAACCGGGGAGACGGGTGCCGTCCACGAGTACGCGGGCGAGCACGGGTTCGTCGATGTCGCCGGTAAAGACAGCGGCTCCTTCCGACACGAGGACGCTGTCGATGGTCGCGCCGGTGTCGTAGTTGACCAGACGTGCCATCGCGCCTTCGTCGTCGGCGCCGAGGGGAACTATGACGCGGTATGGCTCAGCCATAAGCGAGGCGGCTGTGGCCAGCGAGGCCACAGCCGCGAGGGCTTTCAGATTCATTTCTTTTCTTTGTTCTTTTCGAGCTGGCGTTCGAGGGCCTCGATGGCGAGGTCGTATGCCTCTTCGAATGAATCGGCTGTTTTGGAGGCGACGGCTTCGCCGAGATGCGGAGTGGTTATCTTGACCACCACTTCCTTGTTCATGGCGGTTTCGGGTTTTACTACCTTGAGGTTGACGTCGACGGTGGAGATGTCGGGATAGCGACGGGCGAGTTTGTCGGCTTTTTTGTTGATGAATTCAACGAGCCGGTCGGCGATTTCGAAGTGGATTGCTTGAATTCTTACATCCATGGTTAATCCTCCTTTTTTTGTGCACGCGGATGTGCGAGTTTGTAATTGTTTTGAAGTTCTTTATAGGAGAGATGAGTGTATCTCTGAGTTGTTGCGAGCGAGGCATGTCCGAGCAGTTTCTGGACGGCCATAAGGTCGGCGCCGTTGTTGAGCATGTCGGTGGCGAATGAGTGGCGGAGTATGTGTGGCGACCGGCGCGGTATGTTGATATCGTCGAGGGTCGCGTGTACGGTCCGGTATACGAGCTGATAGTAGACCGGCTGCCCGTCGGGACGCACGAAAAAGAATTCGGGAGCCGGGCCCGGAATAAGGTCGGCCCGCAGGCGCCTGTAGTGTTCAATCATAGTGCTCAATTCGGTTCCGAAAGGGATTATTCTTTCCTTATTACGCTTTCCAAGCACTTTTAGTTCGCCTTTTGCGGTGTTTACGGCCGCGTCGCGAAGACCGATCAGTTCGGCGGCACGCATTCCCGTGGAGTAGAACATTGTGAGGATAAGGGCGTTTCTTGCCTCGGTAAAATCGTCGGAATCGGCGTCGAGACTGTCGATTTTTTCCATTGTCTCCTCCTGCCGCATGAATTGGGGGAGTTCCTTTGGGAGCCTTGGGGTGGAGAGCCGCTGGGCGGGATTCTCGGCCATTCCCTGCCGCTTGTTGAGATAGCGGAAGAAAGCCCTTGCCGCCTGTATCTTGCGCACGATGGTGACTGTCGACAGTTTTCTTGCGGCGAGAGCCGCCACCCACATGCGCAGTTCGGATAGCGACGTAGTGCGAGGGTCGGCGTCGCCGAGACCGAGGACTGTGCGGCGGAATTCGCGCAGATCCTCGATGTCGCGGCGGTAGGCCGTTACGGTGAGAGGGGAGCGGGCTGCCTCTCCGGCGAGGTATCTGTAGAAGGAGTCGTACAAGTTACGAATCGGAAGTCAGTGGTTAGACATGTGGCGAAGATAGGACTAAAAAAGCGGGTATGCAAATTTTAGCGGAAGAATTTTTGGCGGTATTTTCGGGCAAGATGGACAGGATTGGTGTCGGAGACAGGTGTTGCGGCGGATTTTTCGAGAATCCATGAGCCTTCCCAGTCCTTGATGGTAGCTGTCGTGGCGGCCTCGTCGAATTCGTGGCCTTCTTCCATCGCCTTCAGTACGGCATCGGTGAACATTTTCCATCGATTGCTGTAGAAGCCGGAAAGAAGACCGCTCCACTGGCGGTTGGCGTAGTCGTTTAGCTTCTTGTCGGTGTACCCCCAGATGGAGAGTATCGTGCGGGCGTTTTTCTCGTAGGCATCGGCTTCGGCGGGAGTTGTGCCGTGGCGTCGTGCGTCGGCGATCCACTGCGAGAGCGAGAACTGCGGATCTGTTGCCAGCAGGGTGTCGAGAGCTGCTATAAGATCGTTCATGCGGGCGGCTTCGGCACGCGCGGCGGCGATGTCTCCGTCGACATACGCCTGTGTGAATCGGTCGCGGGTATGGTTGAACTCGTTGCCGAGAGCCTGGCGAGTCACGTTCATCACGTCGTAGCGGTATGCGGCATTCTCGTCGACACCTTCGGCGCTTAGAAAGAGGTCGAGGACGCGGAGGAGGTTGGCGTCGTCGTAGTGGTAGCGGGGAGAGGTATATGAGCCGTTCGGTTTCTCAAGGGCGGGCCGAGCGTTGGTGAGACATGCGTTGCCTACGTATGTTCGTCCGACATAGATGCTGTCGGCCATGAGTTGCCATGCATCTACTATGGAAGGCGCCTTGTCGCCTCCACGGGAGCGAGCCCATACCGTGGCCCAGTCGTTCGCGCTCATTGTCGGCGCCCATGCTTTGGCGAGCATGAATTCGTGCATTACGGGGTTGCAGTCGAAGCCCTCGAGTGTGCCTCCGAGCCCTATCAGATTGTCGCCGCCGTCGGCTATAACTTTCGATATCTTTGCATCGACGTCGTGCATGTTGCCGTTTATCATCGTGTTTCCGCCGAAGTTGCCGAGATAGCACCAGATGTAGGGCTTGCCGAAGTAGCGGTCGTTGCGGCGCCATATTTCGATGTTGTCGCAGAAATAGTCGAGAAGAAGCATGTTATCGCCTTCGACACCTTCGAGGAAGGCTTTCATGCGCGGTTTTGTCCAATGCTTGCGGTCGTAGTAGAAATTCCAGGTCATCTGCAGCCATCGGGCCTGTGGATCGGCGGCGCGCAGTGTGGCGAAAATGCCTCGCGACGCGTTGTTGAGGAAGCCTTCGCTCCAGTCGGGTGAATCGACTTCGTTGAATGGATCGATGCCGTAGATATGGTCGGAGCCGTAGAGGCGAGTCTGGGTGTCGATGAAACGCTTCTGTATTTCGGCATAGAGGGGATCGGACGGGTTGAGGAAGTAGCAGCGGTCGGCCTGCGGGAATTCGCCCCACACGCTGTGCTCGGTGATGTTGGCGCCGGGATAATGTTTGGCAAGGGCGGCGGGGACGTGTCCGGCGAAGGCCGGCAGTACGGGTGTCATGCCGAGTTCGCGCTCGCGGGCGAGAATCTGTTTCTGAAGCGCTTCCTGCGAGTCGATCCAGGCCGTGGAGAGCGGCCCCTGGAAGCAGTCGATGTTGTTCATCCAGTGCCAGGGGAGGTGTGCGGGGCCTGTGAAAGACGAGCGTATCTCGTCGTCGGACAGGCCGAGGGAGCGCCATGTCTCATACCATGATTTTTCGGCTCCGGTCATGGCAAGCGGCATATTGACGCCGTTGAGCGCCATCCAGTCGATGAATCGTTCCCATTCGTTCCATTTCCAGTATGGCATCGTATAGCCGAAAGTGCAGTAGTTTAGGAAAAAACGCGTTCCGACTGCGGCGCGGGCGCCGTAAGGCTCGGCGGGAAGGACTATCTCATCGGGCACCTGGACAGGTTCCGATGCATACCACGACACATTGGCGCCGAGCTGGCGCCGGAGGTAGTTGTTGAGGCCCACGGCCATCGCAGAGGGGTTGTTGCCCTCGATAAGGACTTTGCCGTCGCGCGAGGAAACGGCGAAAGTGTCGGTCGGTGAGTCGATGGTCTCGAAGACAATGCGGTCTGCGATAGACGGTACAATTCTGGAAGCAAGCGCCGAGGCGGTCTCTGCATGGCCTGAGGCGAACATGGCCGAAGCTGCGAAAGACGAGACAAGCACGGCAATCATTTTTTTCATTGGATGATCGGTTGTATATAGTTAATTGGTTTTACAAAAATAGATTAAATTATCTAAAGTGCCAAAATCTTTCTCAAAATTTCTTAATCCAATAAGATTTGAGGAGTACGCTTTTGTTATTAAAGTACCGTTTTCATATTTACTTTCTAATCTTTAGGATTATGGCAAATCAAACGTTTCAAGCAAAACTTCTTTCGGTCCAGCGCAATCTGCTGAACTTCGCATATACGCTTACCTCCAACCGCGACGATGCATACGATCTGCTGCAGGACACGACACTCAAGGCACTCGACAACGAAGATAAATATGTGGCCAACACCAACTTCAAGGGTTGGGTGTTTACCATAATGCGCAATCTTTTCATCAATAAATACCGCCAGAACATGAGGCTGTCGGTAGTGGTCGATCGTTCGGATGACCTTTATCAGCTGAATCTGTCGCAGGATTCGGGTCTGGATACGCCGGAAGGCACGGTGACCACCAACGAAATCAACGATGTGATAGCGAGCTTCGCGCCGGAGTTCCGTGTGCCATTCTCAATGTTCGTCGCCGGCTACAAATATGCCGAAATCGCGCAGCGCATGGGTCTTCCGCTCGGTACTGTGAAAAGCCGCATATTCCTCGCCCGCAAAAAATTGCAGGCAATACTTGTCGATTACCGCTACGACTCATAGGGCAATAAAACGGGGCGCTGACACGTTAATACAATATGATTAATCGTGCTATTACAGCCCTGTTGTTGGTGCTTTTGTCGGTGTTTGCGGCCGACGGACGCAACGACAAGAAGGCGGCTGCCGAGCAGGCGGCCGTCGCTGCTCTGCGTGAGGCCGCGGAGAATACACCGACGGTCGTGCGCGATCCCTACCGCAGTTTTTCGTGGCGGATCGACGAGGACGGCGACACTGTGGCTGTGATCAACCTGCGCGAGCTCACGGTCTTCCCTCCCGAAAAGTTCAAAAACCGCAAGGAAGAGGAATTTTTCTGGCGTACGGTGCGCGATGTCAAGCTTACGCTCCCTTATGCCAAGCTGATCGCCGAGACGCTTGTGGAGACATATGAATATATAGAGACATTCCCGACGCAGAAAGAGCGCGAGGATTATCTCAAGTCAATGGAAAAGGCGCTTTTCGAGCAGTATAAGCCTGTTCTGAAGCGCTTTTCGAGGCGTCAGGCCAAGGTGCTCGTGAAGCTGATACAGCGCGAGACGCATCAGTCGAGCTATGATATCGTGAAAGCGTTTCTGGGCACATTCCGGGCGACATTCTGGCAAGGCTTCGGCAAGCTCTTCGGTGTAAGTCTCAAAAGCGAGTTCAAGCCGGACAAAAACAAGGAAGATGCCACTCTCGACCGCATAGCGCGGCGGGTGGAGCAGGGGACTCTGTGACTCGTTTTGCGGGTTTATGAAAGTAATGGATTTATAGGGTTAAGATAACAGTGTGTTAGAGCCGTAGCAAACGATGGATCTGAGAAAGGAATATGAGGCTTATCTGTTGCTTGAACGCGGATTGTCGGAAAATACCCGTCTGAGTTATCTTGCGGACTATGACCGACTTGCAGGCTGGCTTGAGGAGAACGGCAAGTCGGCCTCGTCGGCACAGGCCTCGGATCTCGGCGCCTTTCTCGATGCTCTACACGAAATCGGAATCGCACCACGTTCGCAGGCCCGTATGGTATCGGGTTTAAAGTGCTATTATAAATTCTTACTTGTCGAGGGTGTAAGGTCGGATAATCCGGCGGCTCTTCTCGATGTGCCTCATCCCGGGCGCAGGCTTCCCGAAGTGCTGACCGTCGACGAGATCAACACGATGGCGGCATGCATAGATATGGACTCCGATCAGGGGCTACGCAACCGGGCCATTCTCGAAATGCTCTACGGTTCGGGACTCCGAGTGAGCGAATTGTGCGAGCTTGAACGCGGCCGCCTGTATTTCGACGAAGGTTTCGTGCTTGTTTCGGGCAAGGGCGGGAAAGAACGCATGGTGCCGATGTCGGAGCCTGCGATGGAGTATACGAAGCAATATCTCGCACAGCGCGACGCGGAAGGCCCCGATCCGAAACCGGGCGAAGAGGCATATGTGTTTCTGAATCGCCGGGGCGCTCATCTCACACGTGTCATGATATTCTATATAGTCCGCGACCTTGCCGCTCTTGCCGGCGTGCGGCGAACAATCTCGCCCCATACCCTGCGCCACAGTTTCGCGACGCATCTTCTTGAGGGAGGCGCCAATCTGCGTGCGATCCAGCAAATGCTCGGACATGAGTCGATCGGCACCACCGAAATATACCTGCATATGGACAATACACGCCTGCGTGAGGAAATCCTTATGCATCATCCGCGCAATATGCGCGGCTACTGAATGTTTAGCCGCGGATGCGGGCGATCGCCGGATCGACGGTTGATTTGGGAAAGCGGGTCTTTTGTGTTATTTTTGCGGAAAAGAAATCTGATGCTGTGAAATATCCTGTAATTTTCGCTATTGCATTTGCCGGAACGGCCTTTGCGGCAACCGGTGCCCGCACACCGGGCGATTATGTAGACCCACGTATAGGCTCGGAGGGACTTGGGCGTGTGTTTATCGGCCCGAGCTATCCTTTCGGTATGGCCAAACCGTCGCCCGACTGCACGCCTTCGCCCAACAGCGGATGGCTGCCTATGCCGGAGCGTGTCGACGGGTTCAGCCAGGTGCACGTGAGCGGCACCGGGGGTGGCCCCAAGTACGGCAATATACTGATAATGCCTTTTGTCGACGGTATGACGAGTATCACCCACTATGACCGTCGCCGCACAGAGTCGGTCGGCCTCGGATATTACTCGACCGTGTTCGACGGCAGCGGCATATCGGTTGAAGTGACGGCCGCGCCGCGCACGGCTGTCTACCGCATATCCTATCCGCAGAAAAAAGAGGAAAAGGGACTGGCGGTAGACGCCGGTTTTTTCCTCGGCGAGAGTCCGGTACCCGACGCCCGCGAGGCACAGCAGTTTGTCGGTTCGCAGGTGGAGATAGTCGGCGACAATGCCGTGCAGGGCTATTCTCGGATCCGCGGCGGCTGGAACAACGGACGCGCCTATACGGTATATTTCTACGCCGAAACATCGGTGCCCTTCGTTCAGACGGCCACCTGGCGCGATTCGGTGATATGCGACGCCCGCGAACAGACTGATCACGGCGACAAGACCGGCGCATTGCTTCGCTTTGCCGACGATACGGAGACTGTGCAGCTCAACGTCGGTATTTCATTTCTGAGCGAGCTGAAGGCCCGCGAGAACGCCCGGACGGACACACGCGGCAAGAGCTTCGATGACGTACGCGTTGGGCTGCTCGCAGCCTGGAACGATATCCTCAGCCGGGCCGAGCTTGCGCCGTCGACTCCCGACAGCCTCAAACGCATGTTTTATACCGGCCTGTACCACACCATGATAATGCCGACCGACCGTACGGGCGAAAATCCGCTGTGGAACGACCCTGTGCCGTACTACGATGATTTCTACGCCATCTGGGACACCTACCGCACGTCGATGCCGCTCATAACGCTGCTTGCACCGGGGCGGCAGACCGATATCGTGAACTCGCTCATCAATATAGGAAAGCGCGACGGCTACATGCCCGACGCCCGCAGCGGCAACGCCAACGGGCGCACCCAGGGCGGCTCGAACGCTGAGATTGTCATTGCCGACGCTTTCGCCAAAGGACTCGCAGGTATTGATTATGCCGAGGCACTGAAGCATATGCTCAAGGATGCCACTGTAGATCCCGGAGCAAACGCCGAAGCCGAAGGCCGCGGAGGGCTGAGGGAATATATGGAATACGGCTATATACCGCACGGCATAGACCGCGCCGGCAACCGCACGGTCGAATACAGCTTTTGCGACTGGGCCGTGGCCCAGGTAGCGCACGGTCTCGGGTATGAAGACATCTATGAAACATTTATGGAGCGTTCGCACAACTGGCGCAATCTCTGGCGCTCCGACTATGAGCACGACGGCGTGAAGGGTTTCATAATGCCTCGCGACCGGTCGGGCGAGTGGCTCGACTCGATTCCCTTCGGGCATTCGCGCCGCGTGCGGCCCAAGTATGAATACACGCCTGTGACGTTCGAGGGGCCGTGGTACACGCCGTGGTGGAGCATGTTCTTCTATGAGGCCTCGTCGTGGGAATATTCGCTGAGCATGCCTCACGATGTCGATATGCTCATAGAAGCCTGCGGCGGCCGAGATGCCATGCTTGCGCGTCTCGATAAATTTTTCGACAAAGGATATTTCAACGTCAACAACGAGCCGTCGTTCCTGTCGCCGTGCCTCTATCACTGGCTCGGGCGCCCCGATCTGACCTCGGAGCGGGTTGCCGCGATCATAGCCGATAATTACAGCGACAAACCCGCGGGGCTGCCGGGCAATGACGATTCGGGTGCGATGTCGTCGTGGCTTGCCTTCCATATGACAGGGCTTTATCCGAATGCCGGACACGACTATTATCTCATACATTCGCCCCTTGTCGAAAGCACGACATTTCATCTCGACAACGGACACGACTTCACGGTGAGGGCCTGCGGCTTTTCGCCCGAAAGACCGTATGTGACCGGAGCACGGCTCAACGGGAAAGACTATCCTTATTCGACCATTACTCATGCCGATATCCTCGCGGGCGGCGTGCTCGAACTCGAGATGGGCGAGAGACCGCGCGGCTGGGGCAAAAAAATGTGGAAATGACATGAAACGGTATATAATATTGATAATCGCGGCTCTGACGTCGGCATTCGTACTGTCGGCCGAGTGTCGTCGCGACAGCGTGAAACTCACCTATAAGCTACACGGCCAGACGCGCCGCTTCACCGCCGTATATACGCACACCGATGATGGCGGAATCCGCATGAACTGGGCTATAGAGCGCAATCTGAAGATGTGGCGCGGCAGCTACACGATGACTCCGCGGGCCGTGGCTTCGGCGCACTCCATGAGCTATCTCATGCCCGAGGACGGGCGGCATGTGACTCTCTCCGAAGACGAGACATTCACGATTCTGTCGCGAGACGCCCTGAGGAGGCTCAGGAATGACGGACGCACCGAGTGGAGCGGTACAGTCTATGAACTGACGGAATCGAAGGACGGTCTGTTGTATGCGAAAGATGTGAACGAAGGCGCCTGTATTGCCGTTCTCGACGATGAGTCGTTTCCTCTGGTAGTGTCTATGAAGGAAAATCCGCTTGAAATCGACTGGTCCGCCGAAATCCTGTAATTTTTGCTTATCGGAGTTTTTTAGCTATTTTTGCAAAGCAAAATACGCAAATACATGAATGAAGACGTAAAACGCTCGATGCAGGAGATTCTCCGTGCTGAGAGTGAAGCAATAATGGCTATCCCTGTGACCGATGCCTATGAGGCCGCGGTCGAGGCCATCGTGGAGCGTGTGCATCGTAAGGGCGGCAAGCTCGTGACGGCCGGCATGGGCAAGGCCGGTCAGATTGCCATGAATATAGCCACCACATTTTCGTCGACAGGCACACCGGCAGTAAATCTGCATCCGAGCGAGGCCCAGCATGGCGACCTCGGGGTGGTGCAGCGCAACGATATCGTGCTGTTTATATCGAACAGCGGCAAGACGCGCGAGATCATAGAGCTTGTGGCACTGCTTCACGGGCTGTACGACGATATACCGGTGATCGGTATAACCGGCACGCCCGACAGTCCTCTTGCCGAACTGGCCGACATATGCCTTTTCACCGCCGACAAGCCCGAGGTGTGTCCTCTGGGGCTGACCCCCACGACGTCGACGACGATGATGACCGTGATAGGCGATGTACTGGTGGTGAATGTGATGCGGCGTATCGGTTTCACCCGCGCCGATTATGCCAAGCGTCATCACGGCGGCTATCTGGGTATAGCGTCGCGTACGCCGGGCGATGTGATAAAGTGATGGGTTGTGGGTTATGGGTTAAGGGTTATGGGTTAAGGGTTAAGGGTTCCCGCCGATACTATTCTTTAATAATCACTAACCACTATTAACCGATAATCTCAGCCATTAAAGCTGAATGAATATGAAAAAGATAATATGCATAGGCGAGCTTTCGCTCAATATGGTGCTTGACGCACAGGGGCAGCCTCTCGGTGCGCTTCCCGGCGGACGCGTGGCCAATGCGGCCGAGATCCTTGCCCGCAATGACTTCAAGGTGCTGATGGCGTCGGAGGCCGCTTCCGATCCTGTCGGCGACATAGCGGTCAAATCGCTTACCGATGCGGGTGTGGATGTGACGTCGGTCGACCGTTTTACCGAAGGGCGGACTCCGCTCAATATCTTTGTCGGAGCCACAGAGGGTAAACCGGCGACGATAACCCGCTACGAGCAGTATCCCGACGAATGCTTCGATATTATATGGCCCCGTATCGACGAGGACGACATAGTGGTCTACGGAGGTTTTTATGCCATAGACCGGCGCATGCGTGTGCGGCTTCAGCGTTTTCTGGCGCATGCCGTAGAACGCAAGGCCGTGCTTGTCTATCTGCCCGGTTTCCTGCCGCAGCTCGAGCCGCGCATAACACGGGTTATGCCCCAGATACTCGAAAATCTCGAGATGGCTCATGTGGTTATAGCGCGGGCCAACGATCTGTCGTTGATCTTCGGGGCGAACACCACAGATTCGTGCTATCACGACCATATCGATTTCTACTGCCGTTCGCTTATCGCTGTAGAGCCGGCATGCCGCCGTATCAGCTATTACAGCGGCAAGGATGTGTGCTCGGTCGAGATTCCGGAAAGCACCTGCGAGGGCATGATATGGAATGCCGGCGCTGTTGCCGGCGTGGCCGCCGCCATCGCCATGCACGGGTATACGACGGCTGATTTCGAAAACACTACCGACGAACTGCGGCGCGACGTTCTGGCTCAGGCTGCCTCAAGCGCCAATGCGGCCGCAAAGAACATCCGTTTCCCCTATCTGGGATTTTAGGCGGTCGAAATATCCGCATGCGGAAAAATTAGCAAAATATAATTCAAACTTCATAATACTGAAAGATGTCTTCATCAGATAACGCTCCTCTCACTCCGTTCCAGCGTGCCCGCGACATGCGTGTGGCCGTTGTGCGCACATTGTGGAACAGCCATATAACCGAGGCCCTGCTTGCCGGCGCCCTCGATGTATTCAAAGGTGCTCTCGACGCCGACATGGTCGATGTATTCGAGGTCCCCGGGGCTGTC
The DNA here is from genome assembly GCA_905202215.1 of uncultured Porphyromonadaceae bacterium. Lineage (GTDB taxonomy): Bacteria > Bacteroidota > Bacteroidia > Bacteroidales > Muribaculaceae > CAG-873. The sequence continues at coordinate 34,051 of CAJKRG010000012.1, read as the reverse complement.
GAACTGACATTCGCGGCTTCCAAGCTTATTGACGGCGGTCTGTATGATGCCGTAGTGGTGCTTGGCTGTGTGATCCGCGGCGGCACGCCTCATTTCGACTATGTGTGCCAGAGTGTGACCCAAGGCATAACCCACCTTAACAGCGAGTGCGATATTCCCGTGATATTCGGCGTACTTACCGTTGACAGCGAACAGGATGCCCTCGACCGCGCCGGGGGCCGTCTCGGCAATAAGGGAGCCGAGGCCGCCCAGGCCGCTCTGCTCATGTACGATTTCATCGAGAAAGCCGAAAACATTTAGCATTCCGGTGTGTTTTATAAATAAAGTTAAAAAACACACCGATACTATGGCTAATCCTGACAAACAATCGAGCGGAACGTGGAAATGGCTCCTTGTAGCTATTTTCGTGGCAATCGTGGCTGTTGCCGTAATCTATTATATAGGCTGGTTCGACAACAACACTCATGTAGACACTCCTGCGGGAGACAATGTAGAACAGCAGTATGCCATTGACGAAGCCGGTGCCGACCAGCCCGGTGAAGCCGACTGGCAGAATGCCGAAGGCCAGAGCCTCGACGAGATCATAACCGAGCCGGCCTCCGAAACACAAACACCACCATCGGAATGAAATATCTCCTGTATGTGATAGCGGCTGCCGCGGCATTCTGTGTCGCGTCGGCCTGTTCACATGTCTCCCCGACCCCCATGTCGGCTCTCGACCGCGTGGAGTCGGCCTACTCGGAAGGCCGCTATGCCAAGGCCCAGGCTCTGGCCGACAGCCTCGTCATAGGGTCTGATTTCACATCGCTCGACACCTGGGATCTGTGCCGCCTGTCGCTCATGCTGATGCGACTGGGCGAAAACGGCGGCGAGTCGGAAGTAAACACGGCTTTCGCGGCCCGTTGCCTGCGTGCAGCCATTGCCCGCGACAGCGATTCGACGGCCCTTTATATCAAGGTTGTGAATAACGAGGACCGGGCCTGTCTGATGCTTCTCAATTCGCTCAACGAGGCGTCGCACACGGCGCCTGCCGAAGAAGACTCCATACCTTATGAAGAATAACGACTGGCATGACAGCCTCGCCGCCCTTCGCAATGCCATGGGCGCGCCCGCTCCGGAGGAATCCGTTGCGCCGGAAGCCGTGGCCGATGTCCCGGAGCAGAAGGGCCGGCTCGATATAATATTCGAAAAAAAAGGCCGCGCAGGGAAATGCGCGACCATAATAAGCGGCTTTACTCTGCCTGATGAGGAAGTCGACCGTATCGCCGCCGGGCTGAAGCGCTCGCTCGGATGCGGCGGATCGTCGCGAGGCGGCGAGATACTTATTCAAGGTGATCGTCGGCAGGACGTTCTTCGTCTGCTGACGGCTCAAGGGTTGAAAGCAAGAATTATCTGAGAAATATCAGTGTGTGACGGCAATCGCCACGCGGTTTCTGACGATTTCGGCGAATGGCTGCTCGGTGTCGCCCTTGGCCTCCACCGAGATCCGGCTTTCGCTGATTCCGGCAGCTGTGAGTGCGGCGGCGACAGCCTCGGCACGGCGGCGCGATAGTTTCATGTTGTAGGGCGCGGTGCCGGTGGCCTTGTCAGCATATCCGGTCACGATGACTTTGGTGTCCGGGTTGGCTTTCATGTATTCGGCGAGGGCGTTGACTTTTATCTGGTTTTCATGCGTGATTTTTGCCGAGTTCAGCGTGAAGAAGATATGCTGCGTCATTGGCTCGGGGATTGCTTTGACGGGCGCGGGCGCGGGAGCCGGTGTCGGTTCGGGTTGCGGCTCCGGCACAGGTGCGGGAGCCGGTGCCGGTTCTTCGACTATGATTGTCTCTTCGGCCTTGACTGCTTTTTTGGAGCGGCCGCCGAAGCTGTAGGTCACGCCAACGAGGGCGTCGTACTGCCAGTCGGCCTTGCTGCCTTTCTTGGAGTTGAATTTGTCGGGAAGAGCGTTTGCGTTTACTTCGACATTGAGAGCGAACGAACGGCTCAGATTTATGTCGAGTCCGAGACCGGCGCGTCCGGAGGGGAAGAATTTTTTGCCCGTCCACAGTTTTTCGAAACCACATCCGGCATTGGCGAGAGCGGCGGCCTCGTTGTTGTGGAAACCGAGGGCTGCACCGGCGCCGATGAAACCGTAGAAGTCGAGGACGCGATCGGGGTTGAATCCGCAGAAAAGATTTGTGAACGACAGCATTGCGTCGACATTGCCCTGCAGATAGTTGAATTTATAGTCGTGACGGGGTGCCACCCACGAGCCGCGGGCCTGCCAGCCGCTTACGCCTACACGCAGTCCGAAGGCCGGGGTGAAGCGGTAGCCTGCGGAGATAGCGGCTGCCGGAGAGATGAGGTCGGCGAATTTGGTTTCGCCTATAGTATAGGCGGCTCCGACCTGGGGCTGTATGAACCAGTGGGGTTTGAAAACTTCCTGTTCGGTGATTTCGGCAGAGCCTTCTACAACGGTTTGGGCGCTGACGCGGGCAGGAAGTGCCGCCGACAGCAGAGCGCAAAGAGCGATGATGAATTTGGTGTTTAATTTCATTTTCTGATAAATAGTGAAATGTGTCTTATGTTCAAAGTACAAATTTCCAATCTTCTCGCTAATCAGGCAAGAAACTGATGTTGCATATGTTGCGACTATGAAATGAAATTTACATAATCTTATATGTTTTGGTTAAATTCGGTGTATTTAGGACAAATTAGGTGCATTTTAGCTATATTTGCATAGCCAATCTACGATTATGCATGAAAAACAAAAACCTATATTTTCGAATAAGGGAGGATAAACATTTGAATAGCAGCTTATTATCTTCTCTGTTTTTGCTTTTTATGATTATATGTCTGCCGTGTGCCAAGGCCCGCGCCGATGTAGCACGCAGGAGCGATATTGATGTGAATGAGCGTGAATTCCGTTCGCTCACCACCGATAACGGCCTCAGCGACCAGCTTGTAAATACCATCTTCAAAGACTCGAGAGGTTTCGTATGGCTCGGTACAGGCGTGGGGGTCGACCGTTTCGACGGCAACAATATGGTCAACTATACTTTCCCCGGAACCGAGGGCCCTCCACGGCGTATCACTGCCATAGCCGAGGGCAACGGCCGGATTTTTGTAGGAAGCTACAGCGGACTCTTCGAGGCTCTCGACGGAGGCCGGCTGGTGCCTCTTATCCCCGAAAACATCAATTTCAGGGTCTATGCCATGGTCCACGACCGTGCGGGCAAGCTATATGCCGGTACCGCGCAGGGGCTGTTTATCTACGATCTTGTGAACAACAAGGTGGAGCAGAAACTGATACATCGCGACGTGCTTTTCAGCGACAACGAGGTGACGGCCCTCGCCTTCGCTTCGGGCAACGCCCTGTGGATGACTACCCAGCACAATCTCCACCGTCTCAATCTCACGGACGGTACTCTCTCGTCGGTCCCGATCGATACTGACGGCCCCGTGAAAAGTATAATCGATCTGGGCGACAAGCTGTATCTCGGCAGCTACGGCTCTGGTGTGATAGTATATGATATCGCTGAGAAGACGTTCCGCAATATACCTCGTGTCGGCAATGATCTGGTGACGTCGCTGTGTGTGGATCCGATGCGGCCTCAGTCGATCTATGTGTCGACCGACGGAGAGGGCGTGTTCCGGCTTGAGGGCGAAGATTCGGAGCCGGTGTTCAGCTCGCGTCATATCCGTTCGAAGTCGATATACTCCATGCTTGTCGACGAGCGCGGCCTTTTCTGGATGGGCTACTATCAGAGCGGCGCCGACTATACGCCGTTCTACGACGATATTTTCGAGGTCTACTCCTATCCGGGCCATATCGACACCCACTCGACGGCGGTGCGCGCCGTAAGCGTCGACGGCCCCCGGAAACTTATAGGCACACGCGAGGGCCTATACTATATAGACGAGGAAAAAGGGCGCTCGACTTCGTTCCGCAGTCCGCGTCTGCGATCCAATATCATATTCTGTATCACGCCTGTGGGCGACAGATATTATATCGGTACCTATAACGGCGGCATGTATGTGTTCGATCCGGCTACTCTCGCCTTGACCGATTTCGAGGGAGGCCCGCGCGATCCTTTCGTGACAGGGACGGTCTTTGCCGTTGCCGTCGATGATGGGGGAGATGTGTGGATCGGCACTTCGGACGGCGTGTTCCGTTTCAGCGACGGACGTCTTAACGCTCATTTTACCTCCGACAACTCGCAGCTTCCGCGCGGAAATGTCTACGACATATATTTCGACAGTGCGGGCCGCGGCTGGATGTGTACGGAGAACGGCATGGCCGTCTGGAACGGGCGCCGCATGCAGGCCGACCGTTTTCCCGAGGGCTTCGTCAACAATATGAAGATACGCGATGTCTTCGAGGACAGCGAGGGCAAGCTCTATTTCGCGCCCGACCGCGGCAAAGTGTTCGCGAGCAATATGGAACTTACCCAGTTCGGCTTCGTAGATCTTGAAAGCCCTGATATGGTCTCGGCCACGACCTTTATAACGGAGGATGCCGACGGAAACAAGTGGATAGGCACGGAAAAGGGCCTGATACTTGTCGACGGCAGCGGCAGCCGCCATTATTTCAACAATGCCGACGGTCTGCCCGACATGGTCTTTACACTTTGTCCGCCGGTGTCGGACGAGGAGGGCAATCTTTGGATGGGCAATAACTCCGGTCTCGTGAAACTCGACCGGCGCCGTTTCCGCCGCAGTCTCGACGAGCTTGATCGCAGTCCGCTGATCACGGATGTGATGGTCAACGGGCACAGCGCCGCGGCAAGGCTCGTGCGCGCCAAGGACGGTCTGGAGCTTTGCCTGAATGACGGCGAGAATGGTCTTACTGTAAACTGGAGCGACCTGACCTATACCGATCCGCGCTTCTCGCACGTCGAATATCGTCTGGACGGTTTCGACGAAAGCTGGCGTCTGAGCGGCGGCGGTACGCCGGTGACCTATTTCTCGGTCCCTACGGGAGAGTCGACACTGCGACTCCGTCTGCCCGGCGACGAGAAAAGCGAGGCAAGTATAAAAATAAACCGGGGCGTGCGGATCAACTGGACGGTATGGGCTATGATGGCCGTCACTCTTCTGTGTGTGGCGCTCGTGGCGTGGTATATGCACCGCCATCAGCAGCACAGGCGCATGCTCGCCAGTCTGAAGGCCGAAGCGGCCTCTCTGATGCAGAGTGCATTCATGGCCGAGGAAGAGAAAAAGAAAAACCGTTACCGTACCACACGTCTCAGCGCCGAGGAATGCCGCCGCATACTCAAGGTGCTCGATGCCGTGATGCGAAAAGAGAAACCTTACACAAATACCGATCTGAAGAGTTCCGATCTCGCAGCGCTTGCCGGGTGCAGCAGCCATGATCTGAGCTATGTCTTCAACCAGCATCTCGAGAAGAGTTTCTACGACTATGTGAACGAATACCGTGTCGATGAATTCAAGCGTCTGGTGGCTGCGGTCGATACTTCGCGCTATACGCTGTCGGCGCTTGCGGAGCAATGCGGATTCTCGTCGAGGGCCTCGTTTTTCCGCCATTTCAAAGCCATCACCGGATGTACTCCGGCCGAGTATCTGCGCGACCTCAAACCTTAGCCGAGCGGCGTCATGGCGACTCTGATTGAGTCTCAAATTCTTGTAATACTTAGAATCTCAAATTCTTAAACAACTAATCTACAATGTACTATGTGTGTCTACATCTGAGATAATGTTCAGAGATATATCGCATGTAAAAAAACTTTCTCATGCAGCCGAGTATAGATAATTTTGCGTCGTGAACCTTCGACACAAAGGTTCGCGACGATAAAAACAACCTCGGTCTAATACTTGAGAAAATGAAGAACAGCGACACCCGAAATGACTTTCTGACCCGCAGCTATGTGAAGCACTACCATCGCGTGCTCGGATTCATAAGTTCGAGAATCAATTCGAAGGAAGACGCCGAAAACCTCACGCAGGACGTGTGGCTCCGTCTCCTCGAATATGACCGACCGATATCGGAGGACACCATTATCTCATTATTATATACAGTGGCATGCAATCTTGTCAACGACTATCTGCGACGCCTCTACCGCCGGCGAGCCGCCGTCGAGGAGATTTCCGGCTGTCTTCAGGAAGCCGACTGGAGTGGAGAGTCGGGCGTAATAGCCCGCGACATAGCGCGGCTTGAGAAAAATCGCGTTGAGTGTCTGCCACCGCAGCGTCGTATAATCTATATCATGAGCCGCTATGACGACAAGAGTGTCGATGACATTGCCGGCGAGCTGTCGCTCTCGTTCCGCACTGTCGAAAACCATCTACGCATGGGCCGACGCGATGTCCGCGCTTTCATGAGCGAAGCAATCTGACAGGAAAAACAAAATAAAACCGATAAAGACAGAAATCTCAGACCAAACCTAAAAACAATCAATCATATCATTAAAGACATGCGAATCAGATTTAATGCAATCTTGCCGTGGCGCGGTACCGTCCTTGTAGGACTGGTAGCCGCTTCGCTACTTGCAGGCAGTCCGAGCGCAGTGGCCGAGCCGCTGCCAGCACCCGCCGCCCAGGCCGGTACACATACTGTCACAGGCGAGGTGTTTGATGCCCAGGGCGAACCCCTGATCGGCGCCTCCGTGACAGTGAAGGGTGTGCCCAACACAGGGGCCGTCTGCGATATCGACGGCCGCTTCAGCATCAAAGCTAAAAAAGGCGATATCCTCGTTGTCAACTATGTAGGCTTCAAAGAACAGGAAGTCCGGGTTGGCGACACTCCTCTGATCATCACTATGGAAGAGAATACCTCGGTACTCGACGAAGTGGTGGTAGTAGGTTATGGCGTGCAGAAAAAAGCCACCATGACCGGTTCGGTAGCCGTAGTAGACGAGAAAGCCCTTGAAAACAAGGGTACGCTCTCCAGCCCTATGCAGGCTATCCAGGGCCAGGTGCCGGGCGTCATCATCACCCGTAACTCTACCGCTCCCGGCGACGAGAGCTGGAACATGAGTCTCCGCGGTGCCGTTTCGGCCAATGCCGCCGCTCCTCTGGTGATCATCGACGGTGTGGAATACGAAAGCATCAACGATCTTCGCCTCATCAACCCTTCGGATATCGAGACGATGAACTTCCTCAAGGACTCGTCGGCGTCCATCTACGGTAGCAAGGCTGCCGGCGGTGTCGTGCTCATCACAACCAAGAGCGCCAAGGCCGGCAAGGTAAAGGTGGATTACAACGGTTCGTACACCTACAAGCATATCGGTCTTTCGGCCGAGCTCATGAGCCTCGACGAATGGTCGGACGCCGTGCTGATGGCACGCCGCAACGACGGCCAGCCCGAGAGCGACGTGTGGATCCGTTATGCGTCGCTTGCAAAAAAATATAAAGGACAGTGGATCAACGGTAATCCCCTCAACATGGCCAATGTCGACGACATGGTGTTCTTCGATACCGACTGGCAGGACGTGATGTGGGGCGACTCCTGGAGCACGCAGCACGAACTCAGCGTCAGCGGCGGCACAGAGAAGAACACATATCGCTTCTCGCTCGGCTACATGTATGACGACTCCAACCTCAAATGGGGTAACAACCATAACCAGCGAATCAACCTGCGCCTCAACAACGGCATGCAGCTCGCCGAGAATTTCACTCTCCAGAGCGTGATCGCCTTCAACCGTCAGGATCAGGTCGCACCCACCCAGATTGGCTCGGCTCTTACCGTCAGCGCCACCCAGCCCGGTTATCCGACATCGACGATCGACGGCAAGCCTTATGCCTGGGGCCGCGACTGGCGCACACCCAACTGGCTCTGCGAACTTGGCGGCGACAACAAGCTCAAGATCAACGCCCTCAATATCAGCGAGACCCTCCGCTATGAGATTCTCAAAGGTTTCACCGCCAACGCCGTGCTCGGTTTCAACCACTCCGAGGCCGTCCGCGACGTGAAGACCCTTCCCATCGAGTTCTTCCAGTATGACAATACTCCCGAGGTGACCTTCCCCCTCCAGAAGGACACATACTACCGCAAGACGAGCAGCCAGACCGACTTCTATTCGATCCAGGGCTATCTCAACTATGACAAGACATTCAACAATGTCCACAACATGACCCTCATGGCCGGTCTGCAGTACAATCTCAAGCAGTACGACGGCTATGGAGTGAATACCCTCGACATCCAGCCGTCGCTCAATGTGCCCAACGGCGTGGGTGAAATAACCCTCAACAGCGTCGGCAAATGGGAAGAGGCCATCATGTCGTACTACGGCCGTGCCAACTATGACTATAACAGCAAATATATGATCGAGGCCCAGGCCCGCTACGACGGCAGCTCCAAGTTCCGTCCCGAAAACCGCTGGGCATTCTTCTGGGGTACATCGGTGGGCTGGCGTATCACCGAGGAGTCGTTCATGCAGGGCGCCCGCCAGTGGGTCAACGAACTCAAGCTGCGCGCATCCTACGGTAATGTCGGCAACCAGAGCGGTATCGACCGCTACGACGGCAACCTCCTCTACAACATGAGTTCTACCGGCGGCAATCTCATCGGCGGCTCTCTGGTCGGCACGATCAACACCAACGGCAAGCTTGTGTCCACCGACCGTACATGGGAACGTATCCACAACTACAACGTCGCCCTCGACTTCGGTTTCTTCAACAGCCGCCTTCGCGGTACTGTCGAAGCATTCTGGAAGCACACCAACAACATGCTCATCGGCGTGACATATCCCGCTATCCTCGGCGACGCCGCCCCGACGGGCAACAAGGGTAAATTCAAATCGTGGGGTTATGAAGGCCAGGTGAACTGGAACGACCGCATCGGTAATGTCTCGTACCACCTTGGCGGCACATTCACATACGCCGACAACGAACTCGTTGACCGCGGCGGCAGCGGCGTACTCCAGTCGGGTCTGCGTTCCGACCGCGAGGGCTATCCCCTGCGTTCTGTCTTCGGTCTGCGCTACTGCGGCAAGATCCAGACCGAGGAACAGCTCGAGAAATATAAAAACCGCTATCAGGAGACCTCTCAGGTAGGTAATATCCGTCTTCTCCGATTGGGCGACAATATGTTCGAGGACGTCAACAAAGACGGCAAACTCACCGCCGAGGACTATGTATATCTCGGTACAGACGATCCCAAGATCCAGTTCTCGTTCAATTTCGGTGCCGAATGGAACGGCTTCGACGTGAACTTCATCTTCCAGGGCGCAGGTAAGCGTACCGTCTTCCGTCGTCAGGGCAACGGCAGCGCCGACCCATGGCAGATCCCCATGCGCGCCGTGTACATGAACTCGTCGAACCACTGGGTCGGCGACGTATGGAGCCTCGACAATCCCGACGGCCGCTATCCCTCGCTCACCAACACAGGCGACATCAACAGCTACAACTACCAGTGCTCGAGCTGGCTTGTGAACGACGGTTCCTATCTGCGTCTCAAGAATATCACCGTGGGCTATACCATGCCCAAGGCTCTGCTCGACAAGCAGAAAGTGCTCACCAACGTGCGCTTCTACATCACCGGTACCGACATCTGGGAGCTCACCCATATCCACGACGGATGGGACCCCGAGGCAGCCTCTACTGTCAGCAACATGTCGCGCTATCCCTTCAACCGCACCTGGACATTCGGTGCCAACCTCACCTTCTAATTTAGGAAAGACACAATGAAAAAAGCAATCAAATATATGGCTTTCGGGTTGGTGGCGCTCGCATCCACATCGTGCCTCGACCTCAATCCTCAGGATCAGCTCGCCGAAAGCGACCTCTGGGGCAAGCCCGGTGACTTCGAAAGCTTCGCCAACGTATTCTACAACTGGATACCTGACTTCAACACTGTCTACGACAATATCCACGCCGACAAGCGCTCCGATCTCCTCCGCGATAAGAACGGCATCAACGTGTTTGCCAACGGTACCAACACCGTGCCCCAGGGCGACGGCGACTACAGCGGCGCCTACAGCAACATACGCCGCTGCAACCTCCTGATCCAGAATGCAGCCGGCTACAGCAACCAGGCGGAGATCGCCCAGTATCTCGGCGAGGCCTACTTCTTCCGCGCATGGAACTACTTCAACCTCATGCAGAAGTTCGGCGACGTGATCATAGTAGACCATACAGTCGATGTCGACGATGCCCTGATGAGCGCCAAGCGTAACGACCGCTCCGAAGTGACCGACTTCATCATCAACGATCTCCGCAAGGCCTGCGAACTGATGAAATCCACCGCCGATCTTCCCGAAGGCCGTGTCGGAGTCGAAGGCGCCTATGCTTTCATGGCCCGTGTGGCTCTTTTCGAGGGCACATGGCAGAAATTCCGTTCGAACGAGGCCCGCGGCAAAGAACTGTGCGGCATCGCCGCGAATGCCGCCGACGAGGTGATCAAATCGGGCAAATTCCAGCTGTTCGCTCCGGCTATCCTCGGCGATTCGGCTCAGAAATATATGTTTATCCTCGAGAACGTGCAGTGTAATCCGGCCGGTCTGCAGAAGGACGCCAACAAGGAATATATCATCAAGCGCTGCTATGACCCCACACTGAAGGTGATAGGCAAAAACCTCAATACCGAGATTCTGGCCAACGCCCAGTATGTAAGCTCGAAGTTTGCCGACATGTATCTCTGTCAGGACGGTCTTCCCATAGAGAAATCGAAACTCTTCCAGGGCTATCAGACCATAAAGAGCGAATGGCAGAACCGCGACAACCGCATGCGCTATACTCTCATGCGTCCCGGCGACGCTTTCTGGACAATTACCGAGAAAGGCTGCCGTATCGACTGGAGCGGCAGCGCCGAAGAACTCGCCCATGCTGCATACACCAACTTCACACCCAACTGGGGCAGCGGCTACTTCCCCCAGAAGTGGGCTACCGAACGCCAGCTCGGCAAGGATACCGACGGCAGCTACGACTGGCCCGCTCTCCGCTATGCCGAAGTGCTCCTGACCTATGCCGAGGCCGTGTATGAGCGCGACGACCAGATCAGCGACGCCGACCTCAACAAGAGTCTCAACCTCGTGCGCCAGCGTGTGAACAAGAAGATGCCTGCTCTGACCAACGCATTTGTTAACGCCAACGGTCTGAGCATGCGCGAGGAAATCCGCCGTGAGCGTACCATAGAGTTCTTCCAGGAAGGTTTTCGTATCGACGACCTCCGTCGCTGGAAGACCGCCGAAGTCGAAATGCCGATGGATTTCACCGGTATCCGCCACATCGGCGAGTGGCAGGTGCGCTGGGCCAACCCCAGCGTGGGTAAGGACAGCGAAGGCCGTCTTAAAATTGAAGAAGGTCGTGTATGGAACGAGCGCAACTATCTCCACCCGCTGCCCGTAGACCAGCTGCAGCTTAATCCCAACCTTGGCCAGAATCCCGGATGGGAATAATAATCGAATTAATAATTAATAATGAAAAATTAAGAATTATCCTGTGTGACTAATAATTATACATTATTAATTATACATTATTAATTGATAAAGTTTATGAAAAGCAAATATATACTGTTGACGGGAATGCTTCTGGCCGGGGCCGCCTTCACTGCGTGCGACGACGACAAGCAGCTTACCCTCAACGCTCCCGAGGCAAAACTGCTCGAGACAATTTCTTTCGATCTGACCGAAGAGCTGCCTCTCCCCGTGGGCATGGACACGACCATCACCTATACCTACGGTCCCCTCGATGTCGATGATCCTACCGTCATCTTCTCGTCGGACAATGAAAATGTGGCGACAGTAGACCAGAACGGTACCATCCGTGCCGTGAGCGTCGGTACGGCCATCATCAGCGCTCAGACACCTCTCGGTTTTCAGGTGTATGATGCCCAGGCGTCCGTACGCGTAAATGTTATTCCCGAACTCATCAAGGTGAGCAAGATCGATATCGTGAACACTACCGCCGCCGGCGAAGACGGTCTTATCTATGTGACCGACGAACTTCAGCTTGCCGCTACTGTAGCTCCCGAGGATGCGACCTACAAGCGCCTTGTGTGGAGCAGCGCCGACGAGAGCATCGCTACTGTCGACCAGAACGGCAAGGTGATATGTGTCAAGGAAGGCGAAGCCAAGATCTATGCCACTTCCACCGACCGTAGCGGCGTGCGCGGAGAGTTCAGTTTCACCATCAACAAGTACATTGCCGCAACCGGTATATCGATCAAGCCACTCGACAACCCTGTATGCATAAGCTACGGAGCATTCAATCTTGAGGTTACTTACGAGCCGACCGGCGCTACTGTCGGTTCTGTCGAATGGTCGTCGGACAACGAGGCTATAGCTACCGTACACCGCGGCACTGTGACACCTCATGGCTTCGGTACCTGCAATATTACCGCTACCTGCGTTGAAAACGGTGCGAGCGCCAATGTACAGATCATAGTGGAACCCGGCTTCTACGTATGGGATGCCGAGACCGGCTTCCCCGGCTGGATCTCCAACAATGAGAAACCGCAGATTATCGATGGCAAATGGCGTCTGACGATCAATCCTCCGGCCGCCGGCGGCAAGTGGCGCCGCGACATCAAGATCGACTGCTCGGCCAACAATCCCTTCGAAATGCGCATAAAGGAATATCCCGTGTTCGCTCTGCGTATGACCAAGATCAATGGCGGTAATTCGACCGGCGACTTTGTCGACATCAACCTCGGCAACGCTTCCAACCCCAACCCGAAGAACGGTATCGATCTCGGCGACGGCACTCAGCTGCTTATCTACAACCTCGCCACACGACCCAACTATGTGAATGCCTCGCAGCTTCTCTTCCGCGTATTCCAGGTGAAGATCGCCGATATCCCCTATGAGGCCATCTCGGTAGACAAGCCTTACTATGAGGTATACTGGCTCCGCACCTTCAAGAGCGAAGACGAGGCAAAGGCTTTCGCCAACGAACAGGTTGCCCGCGGTGAATAATAAGTTCATTTAAGTCGAAAAAGTCTATAAGGTTAAAAAGTTAAGATAATAGTTTCACCCGAAACTATATCGTGAAGAAGCTATTATCTTAACTCTTTCAACTCGATACTCTTTCCCCTCCAATATTCCAAATCACACAGAACAATGAAAAAGTTTTTTTCGATAATACTGGCCGGTGTGGCAATGCTCGGCGCAAGCGCATGCTGCGAGATCGAGGACGGTTTCACCGATATCGACAGCTGGCCTATGCCCGCTCCGACCTACGACCCTAAGGTCTACACTATCAAGCATCAGGGTATGCTCCACTCCGACGAGGATATCGCCTATACACGTGCACATCTCGGGCAGGAGCCGTGGAGCACCGCATATCAGAAGTTGCTGACAAGCGGTTACTGCACCGTAGGCTACAAGGCAAGCCCTGTGAAATATCTCGCCCGTCTCGACGCCGGCAACTGGGGCGACGGCGGCGGCCGCTGGGACGATGCCGGTCTCCGCGACGAGTACTATCCCGGTATCCACAACAACTATACGAATTTCTTCCGCGACTGCGCGGCTGCCTATCAGCTTGGTCTCAAATGGCGTCTGGCCGATGACGCGCAGGCCGCCGAGACCGCCATCAAGATTCTTGAGGACTGGGCCGCCGTTAATCAGGGTATTCTGCTGGGCCGAAACAAATGGAAAGACGATGTGATCGACTCGAACGAGTATCTGATCATGTTCCAGATCCATCAGGCCGCAGCTGCCGCCGAACTTGTGCGCAACTACAACGGCTGGGGCAACACCGAGAATTTCAACGGTGTCGTAAGCTGGCTCAAGACCCATTTCGCTCCTTTCTGCTCTCGTTTTATCGCAATCAACAACACCGACCACTGGTGGATGAACTGGGATCTCGCGTCGATGACCGCACTCCTGTCGATCGGCATCCTTTCCGACGATCAGGATATGATCAACGAAGCCATCCTGCATTTCAAGCAGGGCGAAGGCCCCGGCTGTATCATGCGCAAGGGTATCATCACAATGGAGGAAGATCCTTCAGGCACAGGCGAAATGCTTGCCCAGGGCAATGAATCGGGCCGTGACCAGGGTCACAACACTCTTTGCGCAGCCATGGTCGGCGCATTCTGCCAGATGGCTCTCAATATAGGCGAAGACCTCTTCTCGTTCGAGAACGGCCGTGCCATCGCTTTCGCGCAGTATGTGGCCAAATATAACATGGTGAAGCCCGAGATCGGCAGCAACTACGATACCGGCGCTCTTTCGCAGGCATCTTTCAAATATGCCGAAAACACCCTTCCGTTCAAGGAGTATACCTATAACGGCGGCACCATGAGCGCCATCTCCGGAGCCGGCCGCGGTACGATCCGTCCGGGCTGGGATGTATGGGCCGGTTACTGCAAGTCGCACGGTGTGAAAGCCACCTACGTACAGGAAATCGCCGAACTTTTCCGTCCTGACGGCGGCGGCGGTCACTATGGCGGCAATTCGGGCGGCTTCGACCAGCTCGGCTTCTCGACTCTGATGAATTATAAAGCTGACTAATACTTGTTTTTTGTAATGGCCGTAATAGCTCGGATGGCTATTATGGCCATTTTTATAACTATATTTGCATGATGAAACGCATTTTTCCGACTCTTATAGCTTTTGCCTCGGTTCTGGCAGCCGGGGCGACGGTAGTGACCTATCCTGCCGGTCCGGGAGTGGAAACTCTCGATGATTTCACGGTTTCTGTCCGTCAGGACGGCGGCGCTTGGCAGCCTGTTGCCGTCTATCCCGTCAAGGTCGACGAGGTGAGAGGCACGAAACATTGTGTCGAAACCGCCTCTATGGCTTATTTCGACTTCGACGGTACTGTCGAAGTTGCGGTGAAGTACAACAAAGGTGCTGTCGACAGTGCGCGCGTGCGGCCTCTTTCATATAAAATAATGCCGGAGGTCAGCGGCGAGACGCTTACTTTTACGCTGTCGCGCCCATCGAATATTTCGGTTGAAGTGAACGGTGATATTTTCCATAATCTCCACCTCTTCGCAAATCCGCTCGATACGCATCGCCCTACAGCCAAGGAAATAAAGAAAGCCGGCAAGAAAGGTTCGAAACTGGTGTATTTCGGTCCTGGCGTGCATCAGTTGCCGGGCGATACGTTGCGTGTGCAATCAGGTCAGACGGTATATGTCGATGGTGGAGCACGCGTCTACGGCAGTTTCATAGCCGAGGGCGTGAACGATGTGCGTTTCTATGGCCGAGGTGAGGTTCATCCCAAGGGACGGGGCGCGGGCATACATGTCAACCGCTCGCGCAATATCGACGCCGAAGGCCTCGTCATGACCCAGCTTCCGGTCGGAGGCAGCGATTCTGTTACCGTCACCAATGTCAAGGCGATCAGCTATTACGGCTGGGGCGACGGCATGAATGTATTCGCGAGCAATAATGTGCGCTACGACCGTGTTTTCTGCCGCAACAGCGACGACTGTTCGACTATCTATGCCACCCGCAAAGGTTTTGTGGGCGGCTGCGAGAATGTAGTCATGGAGAATTCGACTCTGTGGGCCGACGTGGCACATCCGATAATGATCGGTCTTCATGGCAGCGCCACCGAAATAGGCCCGGATGCTCCGGCCGATACCATTCAGAACATTGTCTACCGTAATATCGATATTCTCGACCATCAGGAACGTCAGCTCGACTATCAGGGCTGCTTCGGCATAAGCTGCGGCGACAACAATGTGGTACGCGACATAGTGTTCGATAATATCCGTGTAGAGGATTTCCGTCAGGGGCAGCTTTTTAACATCCGTATATTCTTTAACAAGAAATATTGTGCGGCTCCCGGCACCGTGGTGCGGAATGTGCTTTTCAAGGACATCGATTACCGAGGCCGCAACAGCGAACTTTCGATAATTTCCGGCTATGACGAAAACCGGAAGGTCTGCGACATCACTTTTGAAAATCTCATGATCAACGGTGTGAAAATCAGCGACAATATGCCAGGTAAACCGGGATGGTACAAAACCGGCGACATGGCCAGAATCTATATTGGTGAACACACTGAAAACATTGTATTCAAATGAAACGTATTTTTCTGACACTGACCGTGATCGCGGCATTTGCAGTGAGTGTCTGCGCCGCAATCAAGCATCCGTCGCTGCTGTTCACACCGCAGAGGGTAGAGGCGGCTAAAAAGGCTGTGGGCACCGATACCGCAATGGCTGCCGCATGGCAGAAAATTCTCGCCGAGGCCGATGTCCAGCTTCAGAAAGGCGATGTGCGCAAGCTCGAATACCCTGCGCTGGCCTATCAGATGACCGGCGACAAGAAATATTCCGATAAGATCCGCGAGGTGCTCGGCAAGACGGCCAAAGTGAAGAGCTGGGCCGATGCCGAGATGATGGCGCGCACACCTTCGTGGCGCAGCGAACTCCAGATGGCCCACCGGGCTTTTCAGCTCGCTCTTGCCTATGACGCCGTGTATGCCGATATGTCTCCTGTCGAACGCTCCGAAGTGGCACGCGGTCTCTATCGCCTGGCTGTAGAGCCTTTGCTCGGCGACTGGATAAATGAACCGACACGCATACATTCGCTCAACTCGATGGGCCATAACTGGTGGACATCGTGTGTAGGCATGGGCGCTCTTCTCGGACTCGCCATAAGCAATGAGGTACCCGAAGCCGCCGCCGGAGCCGAGGCTGCCGTAGAGGCGTTGCCCGAGTGGTTCGATTTCGCCGGCGATGTGATACAGCGCAAACCGCGGACTTTCGACCGAGACGGAGGCATGTATGAGAGCATAAACTATGCGAGCTTCGGCATTACCGAGGCTTTGCTTCTGCGCATGGCGTGGCTCAACAGTCATCCGGGCGTCAAACTCGAAGATATTCCTCAGATGGAACTTATAGTGCCTTTCTTCTGTCATGTGGCCTATCCGCGCACAGGTATGCTGCACAGCATAAATTTCGGTGACAGCCACAAGAATGTGACAGGCGAAGGCTCCATGCTTCTCGCATATGCCATGGGCGCCGAGAATCCCGATGTGCTCTGGTATCTGGCCCAGCTCGAGCCGGGACAGCACCGCGAGGGCTTTCCGCTGCATTTCCCGATGGGCTTTCTCTATACGCCCCGCGACAGAAAAGCGCCGGCGACGCCCGGTCTGCCCCAGTCGCACCTCTGGACCGACTTCGGCTGGGCCACAATGCGCGACAGCTGGGAGCCGGATGCCACGATGCTTGCCGTGAAGAGCGGCGCGACGTGGAACCACAGTCATGCCGACGCCAATTCGCTCATATTGTTTCATAAAGGCGTAGACATAATCAAGGATGCAGGCAACTGCAGCTACGGCAAGCCCGAGTACCGCAAGTATTTCTTCCAGAGCGAGGCCCACAACGTTGTGCGTTTCGACGGCGAGGGTCAGCCGACATTCCAGCAGTATCACGGCACGATGCTGCCCGGTTCGGTGAGCGGTCTTGTCGACGGCGGCAATATCAAATATGTGCTCGCCGACGGCACAGGACCGATGAGCCATGCCCTTAACCGTAATTTCCGTCATTTCCTGTGGATCGATGATGTGATATATGTTGTCGACGATCTCGGCAGCCACAAGCCAGGCCATTTTGAATGGTTATGGCATCCGGGCGGGGAGGTGAAGAAGAAGGGATTCGATCTGCATGTGACCAACGGCGAATCGTCGGTTGCCATACGTCCACTCTATCCGGCACCGCTCGCTCCGAGTAACTATGTGCACGACTATCCCGAAAATCTATACTGGGAAGTCTGTGAAGGCCCTAAAGAGGATCTGTCGGGAAACGAGGAATACTGGAGTTTCCATATGCCACAGACTGCAGACCGTGTGAAAGGCGTTACGGCCATCATGCTTAAGGACAGTCCCGACCAAAAAGAACTGCCTGTCATAGAGCGTCGCGAGGGCAAGGACTGGATCGGTCTCCGCGTGATTTCCAAAGGGCGTGTGACGGATCTCTATATCAATCAGCTTGCCGACGGACGCCTTATGCACATGAACTCGTGGATAGAGGCTGACGGCTGGACCACAGACGCATATATGTTTGCGGTGTGCTATCCCGAAGGCAGCGATCCTGCACAGGCGGAAGAGATATTTATAGGTCACGGTAGTTCGCTTCGCCGTGGCGACGATGTGCGGTTTGCATCGCTTGCCAAGCTCAATGTGATTGCCAAAGAGGACGGCGGCAAGCTCGATCTTCAGGCCGCAGGTCAGCCCCGCATGAGGTTCAGCTACAAGTCGCAGGCTCCGAAAGTGACACTCAACGGACAGCCGGCTAAAGCCGTCCGTGCAAACAGACTCCTGAAAATCAAAAACTGAAAAGAAGCACGGCCGAAGCGCAACGGCCGTGCTTTATGACTTTATACATACCTCGGTTATTCGATGATGAATGCCGAGGTTATTATTTTATGGAAATATACAGGTGGGATAACTAGATCTTTGAGCGATGTATCGGCCATTTTCACGTATAGAGCACCTCGGAGCGAGCCGTAATTGAGCGAGGCGAACTGGACCAACGATATGGGGTCGAAAAACAGTTTGCCGTTTTCATCGGTGATTTCGTTGATAGATTCCGGCGCTATTTCAAAGAAACTCGACATCACAGCCTTCATCAGTGTCTGTGAATTATTGTCTGCTGTCAGGGTCATCTTGCTTGTGAGCAGTCTGTTTTCACGTTCGTATGCGAATTCGATATCGGTACGTATATTGATTTCAGTATCAGCCTCAATCGGGCCATCTGTGAGAACTGCAAACTGCTCAAGGTTGATTTTACGGTATTTATACTGCATAATTCATTGTTGTAAATACGTTGGCATAATTGTCGCAAGTGGTATTTCCTGAATATTTGTGACTTTTTATTGCCATTTTTGATTCTGACAGGCTGTGGAAAGGTACAGTTATTACTGTCTCATATGGGCGGTTGATATGTACGATCTCTGTTTCAAGAGCCTCTTCAATTTTATATATGGTTTCGAGAGTGAGATTTTCTGTGCCTTTCAATAATTTGGCAACATATGGAGCCGAAACACCCATCATTTCGGCAAATTTTTTTTGAGAGATTCCTTTTTCGCGCAGATGGTGAAATATAGCCAAGGCTACGTCCTGAGACATTCTGCGCCAGCCATATGACTCCATTCGGAATCGTGCGCGTCTTTCTCCAGCTTCATTTCTCGGTTTTGCGAGTTTCCGGAGTTTTTCTAAATCTAAGTTCATAGGTTCTAAAGACCTCTAATATTTATTATATATCTGTTTCAGTACAATATTTTCGAATTACATAGCCATTCACGTGAACGTCTTATGTCCTGAAGTACATGTTCTTTAATTCCCGGCGACAATTCTATCGAATCATGGAGTTTAATGCCTCCTCCAGTTATAACATATCTGTTGGGTGCAAGTTTAATCGCATATAACCTCAATAGGGCTGGTCTGCCTTTGCCGTATGCTTTCATCGGTATATATTCATATACGTCTTCGAATTCTTTGCCTCCGATGTATTCAAAAAGTTTATCGAGGTCCGGATTTTTTCCTTCCAGAGTATTATTTGCATAATTTATGAGACGGTTTTCGAGTTCGTTCGCTTCGAAAAGTACTTGTCTTGTAGCTGTATTGATATCGGGAATTGATTTCCAGGCCTCTCTTTCAAGGTATTCTTTGTGTTCGTCAAAAAAACTATTTATATAATCGACATAATTGAATAGGTCAAAGACACGGTCGTATTCGCAATCTTTGGTGCCATACTTCATGCTGAACAAAACATCTCCGACAATGGCTTCTATGTCGATTTTTTCATCTTCATCAGACGGATCGTTAACTTTTCGGTTTTCTGTTTTCATAACAAATTAGTAGTTTTGTGCAAAGTTAATACTTGGAATCTGTTAATCCAAATTTTCGAGACATAAAATTAACTCATGGGTTAATTTGAATGTGGGCGTGAGTGCAGGTTGACTTTCAGACGTATTGTTGTGTAGTAAACTTGAAATCTAATTTTATGAAAGCTATTGTTGTTTTGGCTGCGGCTTGCTGTGCGTTCGGCATGGCGGGGCAGTCGTTTGAATGTGTGAGGACAACCGAGAGCGGGGCCTGGAAGCCTGCCGGGAAAGTGAAATTGTCGTCGAAGCCGTCGGGAACGGTGGTGGAGACTCTTGCCGCACCGGTGAATTTCGGACGTTGGGGCACATGCTTCAACGAGCGCGGATACGATGCTCTCAACATGCTTCCGGAGGCCGACCGGGCTGTGATCATGGAGAAGGTATTTTCGCCCGAGGGCGAACTGCGCATAAACATGGGCCGTATTCCGATGAATGCCAACGACTATGCCCGCGACTGGTACAGCTGCGACGAGGTCGCCGGTGATTTTGATCTCAGATATTTCAATATCGACCGCGACAAGGAAACCGTCATACCGTTTATCCATGAGGCTCAGAAACTTTGTCCGGACATGACATTCTGGGCGTCGCCGTGGTGTCCGCCGTCGTGGATGAAAATCAATGCCGATTATCCCGTGCGCTCCGACGGCACAAACGACATGGATCCGCGCAAGGATGCATTTCTTTTTGCAGGTCAGCCCGATGTGAACCGCGAGGATTACAAGGCCCCGAAAGGTATTTTTCCGCCGAAATTGTCGGAAAACGACTATTTCATCATGGATCCCCGTTATCTGCAGACCTATGCGGACTATTTCGGCAAATTCATAGATGCCTATGCCGGGCAGAATATTCCTATCGATATGGTGATGTTCCAGAATGAATCGTGGAGCTATACGCCCTATCCGGGCTGCGCATGGACTCCCGAGGGAATCATTCTGTTCAATACCCGCTATCTTGCTCCAACACTTGCCAAGACTCATCCGGATGTCGATATTTATTTCGGAACGATCAATACGAACCGCTACGATGTCATCGACAAGGTGCTTGCCGACAGTCTTGCCCCTAAGACATTCAAGGGAGTCGGTTTCCAGTGGGAGGGCGGCCAGATACTTCCTGCGATTCGCGAGAAATATCCGGATTACCGGTATGTGCAGACAGAGGGTGAATGCGGCTGGGGCTCATTCGACTGGGCTGCGGCCGAGCATACATTCGAGCGAATCAATCACTATCTTGGAAACGGTGCCGAAGACTATACTTTCTGGAACTTCATACTTGCCGATGACGGCTGCAGCGGCTGGGGATGGAAGCAGAATGCCCTTATCCGCGTCGATTCGGCCGCCAAGACCTATACGCTTACTCCGGAATATTATGCAGTGCGGCATTATGCCAACTTCATACCGTCAGGCAGCCGTATTACTGCATGGCGCGGCGGCGATACGCCTGTACTCGTGGCCATGAAACCCGACGGAAAGACTGTTGTCACCGCGGCAAATTTCACCGACAGCAAGGTTCGTCTTGCAGTCCCCATAGGCAGGAAATATCTCAACATCACTGTAACACCACATAGCCTCAACACTTATTCCGAGTAAGACTTGTTGGTCCGTGGTTGGGGAATCATCAGCTTCCGGGTTGTGTATTGTTGAAGTTTTTAGTACATTTGCAACCTGAACCTGACTACCTATGCTATGAAATTTCGACTCTTTGTATCGGCATGTCTGTTTGCCATCATTTCAGTAACATCGTTTGCCGCCAATCCTATAAAAGGCCTTCTTGAACGAATAGACCCCGGAGCATCGCGTAAATTCGTCACTGAGGTGAAAGCCTCGCCCGACGGTCTCGACTATTTCGAGATCGGCCGCAAGGGCGATAAGGTTTATGTGAAAGGAAACGACTATGTGAGTGTGGCCACGGGTATAAACTGGTATCTCAAGCATATACTGCATACGCATCTGTCGTGGAACAATATGACGGCGGCGTTGCCCGACAAGCTTCCGCTTCCCGACGGGACAATACGGAAAACTACCGATAAAAAACTGCGCTATGATTTCAACTACTGCACCTATTCCTACACCATGCCTTTCTGGGACTGGAAGCGTTGGGAGAAGGAAATCGACTGGATGGCTCTCCACGGAGTGAACATGCCTCTGGCGGCGGTAGGGCAGGAATGCGTGTGGCGCAACATGCTCGCCCGGCTGGGTTATTCAAAGGACGAGATAAACAATTTCATAGCGGGGCCGGCTTTCCTTGCGTGGTGGGCCATGAACAATCTCGAAGGGTGGGGCGGCCCTCTGCCCGACAACTGGTATGAGTCGCAGGAAGCCATGCAGAAGAAAATACTCGCCCGCATGAAGGAATACGGCATTCAGCCTGTGCTTCCGGGTTACAGCGGCATGATGCCGAGTAACGCCGACGAAAAACTGGGTCTCAATATCATAAAATCGCCTCTTTGGAACGGTTTCACCCGTCCGGCTTTCCTGTATCCGACCGATCCTAAATTTGCCGAAATGGCCGCGCTTTATTACGACGAACAGAAAAAGCTTTTCGGTAAATCGGATTATTACTCGATGGATCCTTTCCACGAATGCCGCGATGCCGGTCTGTTCGATTTCACAGCAGGCGGCAAAGCCGTTATGGAGGCCATGAAAAAGGCAAATCCGGCTGCGATATGGGTTGTGCAGGGCTGGGATAAAAATCCCCGTCAGGAGATGCTCGACGGCCTCAAGCCCGGCGACCTTCTTATTCTCGACCTTTTTGCCGAATGTAAGCCTATGTGGGGCATAGAGTCGCCGGCCCGTCGTGAAAACGGTTTCGGCGAGCATCGCTGGATCATGTGCATGCTCGAGAACTTCGGCGGCAATATCGGCCTGCATGGACGTATGGACGAACTTCTCGACAATTACCGTCAGATTGCCGTACATCCGCTTGGCAAGTATTGCAGCGGTATCGGATTTACGATGGAAGGTTCGGAAAATAATCCCGTGATGTTCGAAATGATGGCCGAGCTGCCGTGGATGTCGAAGATTCCCAGCAAGGAAGAATGGCTCAAGGACTATGTGACGGCCCGCTACGGACGTTTCGACAAGAAGATATACGATGCATGGGTGATACTCGCCAACAGTATCTATAACGCACCTCTGGGAAATATACAGCAGGGCACGCACGAATCCATCTTCTGTGCGCGGCCGGGATTAGACAACTTCCAGGTATCGAGCTGGTCGAAGATGAAGAACTATTACGATCCCACGGCCACGGCCGAGGCTGCCGCGCTAATGCTCGAGGCAGCCGATGATTTCCGCGGAGTGAATAATTTCGAATATGATCTCGTCGATATAGTGCGTCAGGCTCTTGCCGACGAAGGTCGCCGAACATACCAGAATGCCATAGCCGCCTATAAGTGTTTCGACCGCAAGGCTTTCGAAGCCAATAGCTCGCGTTTTCTCGACATGTTGCTCGAACAGGACCGTCTGCTGGCTACCAGACCCGAATTCAAGGTCGGATCATGGATTGACAAAGCACGCAATGCCGGTCTCACTCCCGAGGAGAAAGACCTCTATGAATGGAATGCCCGTGTGCAGATAACCACATGGGGACCGCGGCAGTGCGCCGACAAAGGCAAACTCCGCGACTATGCGCACAAGGAATGGAACGGCATTCTCAAGGATTTCTATTATCCACGCTGGGAGGCGTTCTGGCAGACACTGCGTGGCGGCTTCGAGGGTAAGCCGGTCGAGGCCATCGACTATTACGCGATGGAAGAACCATGGACACTGAGCAAGAAGCCTTATTCGTCGGTTGCGGAAGGCGACTGCATCGATACGGCCCGCGAGGTGTTCGACAAAGTTTTCGGCAAGACAGATGACAGGTAAGACAGGACGGCTGCTGTCGCTCGATGTAATGCGTGGCATTACCATCGTAGGCATGATAGTTGTGAATAATGCCGGTGGGCCGCTGTCGTACGACAGTCTGCGCCATTCTGCATGGAACGGTCTGACGCCATGCGACCTCGTGTTTCCCTTCTTTCTCTTCATAATGGGTGTCACGACCTATCTTTCGCTCTCCAAGAGTGATTTCAAATCCTCATGGCCTGTAATCCGCAAGATACTGTGGCGTGCCGGCATGATTATTTTCATCGGCTGGGCATTGCACTGGGTTGAACTTGCCTGCAAGGGGCGGCCATGGGACTTCGGTCATTTGCGGCTCACCGGTGTTCTGCCCCGTATCGGTCTGTGCTTCGGCATAGTGTCGCTGATGGCTTTGGGCATGAGCCGCAGGGCAATGGCGTGGAGTGCTGTCGGTCTTATGGCGATATATACCGTACTGGTGTGCTGTTTCAACGGTTATGTGGCCGACGAGACCAATTTCAATGCTGTTGTAGACCGTTTTCTGATCGGAGAGTCACATCTTTATCATAAATCACCCATAGATCCTGAAGGACTCGCCGGAACTATAGCGGCAGTCGCCCATACGATAATAGGATTCTGTTGCGGATCGCTGATAAAGAGCCGCAAACCGCTTGCTGATCGTACCGTGATATTGTTTGTATGCGGTTTCGCATTGATGGCGGGGGGCTTCCTGCTGACCGAATGGATGCCGCTCAACAAACGTATCTGGTCGCCGTCTTTTGTGCTTGTCACTACCGGTCTGGCGGCATTGCTTCTGGCGACACTTATCTATGTGATAGATATGTGCGAGAAACGTTCCTGGAGTGTTTTTTTCGAGTGTTTCGGTGTCAATCCGCTTTTTCTCTATGTCCTCAGCGAACTGATGGCCATAGTGATGGGCCGTTTCGGCAACAAGCAGGCTGTATATGAGGGAATATTGTCGTTTTGTCCCGATCCATATCTGGCTTCGGCCGTCTACGCCGTTGCTTTCATGCTGATAGTGGGTGCCGTAGGCTATCCGCTTTACCGCCGCCGGATCTACATCAAGCTGTAATTGCAGGACTGAAGTCCTTGACGGGCGATAAATTCCGACATAGTTGAGTGTCGTGGCGTCTTTTTGCGTATTATTGGTAAATAATACCGAAAAAATGAAAAAGTGCATAGCGATGGCGGCCGTTGTTGCGGTTGTTTCTGGAGCGTCGGCGGCTGATCTGAACCTCAGTTCGCCCGACGGCCGTAATACAATCCGTTTTGAAAAGGACGGGAAAGAACTTACCTATAAGGTGGATATCGACGGTAAACCGGCCGTCTTGCCTTCGCGTGCAGGGCTCGAGATTGACAACTGGGTGTGGGAGATGGCACTCGGAAAGCGTACTCTCGAGCAAGCTGCGAGCTGGATGGATCTTCTGACGGTTGACAGTATGACTGTTCATGCTCCCGTAGACAGTGTCTGGACGCCTCTCTATGGAGAACGGTCGACTGTCCGCGACCATTTCAACTCCGCTACTCTACATATGAGCCGCAAGGACAAGAGCGACTATCGCCTCGACGTGCAAGTGCGCGCCTATGACGAGGGCCTGGCTTTCCGCTACTTCTTTCCGGAGCATCCCGCCGCTATCTTCCACAAGGTAGTAGGAGATCTTACCGACTATACTCTTCCGGAGGGTACCATGGCATGGAGTGAGAAGTGGGCGCAGTCGACATTCGATTATACTCCGGTCGATTCAATCAGGCGGCCGGTGGAGCGTGCTCTGACCATGGAGCTGCCGGACGGCAAATGGCTGGCACTGCTCGATGCCGATGTCGACGACTGGTGTCTCACCAAGTTCAAGGCTCGCGACGGAAAGCCGGGCACACTCGAATCGGTGATGTATTCGCCGGTCGATATAGTGACATATTATGCTACCCCGTGGAAGATAATAATGACTGCCGATACTCCGGGTGAGCTTATAGAGAACAACGACATCGTGCTGAATCTCAATCCACGCTCAGAGGGCGATTTCTCATGGGTGAAACCCGGCAAGATCATGCGTTCGACTGTGATGACAACCGAAGGCGGTCTCCGGACAATCGATTTCTGCGCCGAGCACAATATCCCCTATATGCTCTACGACTGGCTGTGGTATGTGCCGTGTACCAGTCACGACGGCGACGCAACCAAAGTCGTCGACAAAGTCGATATGGCCAAGGTGATAGCTCACGGCAAGGAAAAAGGCGTAGGCGTATGGCTTTATGTGAACCAGCATGCCCTGATGAAGCAGATGGACGAACTGTTCCCGCTTTTACGACAGTGGGGTGTCGTCGGTGTCAAGTCGGGTTTCGTGCAGTATGCCAGCCACCGCTGGGCCACATGGCTTCACGACATGGTGCGCAAGGCCGCCGACAACCGTCTGCAGATGAACATACACGACGAATTCCGTCCTTCCGGTTTTTCGCGCACATATCCGAACCTGCTGACACAGGAGGGTATATGCGGCAATGAGGAATTCCCGGATGCCACCCACAACACGATCCTTCCGTTTACCCGCATGCTCAACGGCGCGGCTGACTACACCATCTGCTACTACGACAAGCGCCTGCGCAATACTCACGCCCATCAGCTGGCTGCATCGCTTATATTCTACAGCCCGCTACAGACGATATTATGGTATGACAAGCCCGACGCATACAAGGGCGAGCCTGAAATCAAGTGGTTCGAAGATCTCGAGACCGTGTTCGATGACTCGCGTGTGCTTTCGGGGCGTCCCGGAGAGAGCATTGCCATGGCACGCCGCAAAGGCTCCACATGGTGGGTGGCCGCTCTTGCCAATAACGACGGCGGACGCCAGACCATCGATCTTTCTTTCCTTGATCCGGGCAAAAAGTACGAAGCGACAATATACACCGACGGCGGCGAAAAAGTGAAAACCCGTACCCATGTGGCCATAGACAGCAAAAAGGTGAGAAATACCGACAAACTGACTTTCGACCTCGCCCCGCGTGGTGGAGTAGCAATAAAATTCATGCCGCTTTAAGTGTAGAGGCATATCTGAACGTATATATAGGTGCAAGAGGGCCACAGAGGCCCGATGAGATAAAGATAGATTGGAATAAGTGTTATGGTAAACATTCTCATGGATAGATTGAAATTCCTTGTGATACTGATTTGTACCTCTCTGGCTGCGACAGCCGGCGAGGTGCAGTTCGTATCGAATCCGGCCAATGTGAAAGGCCGCACTTATATCAACCCGATAATCGAAGCCGATTATTCCGATCCAGATCTTGTGGCAGCCCCCGACGGCCGCACTTTCTATATGACAGCCTCGAGCTTCCAGTGCACGCCCGGACTGCCGATACTCAAATCGACCGATCTGGTTAACTGGACTATTGTCAATTATGCCCTCCCGGCTGTTCCGCCGACAGATTTCTATGCCGCTGCCCCGCGTCACGGCAAAGGAGTGTGGGCACCATGCATACGCTATCATGCAGGAGAATACTATATCTACTGGGGCGATCCCGATTTCGGTATCTATATGATAAAAACAGCCGATCCCGAAGGCGCATGGAGCGAACCCGTGCTGGTCAAGGGAGGCAAGGGCATGATAGATCCTACGCCTTTGTGGGACAGCGACGGCAAGGCATATCTCGCAAACGCATGGGCGGCTTCTCGAGCCGGTTTCAACAGCATTGTCACAGTGAGCGAAATGTCGCCCGACGGCACACGGCTCATAGGCAATCCCCGTGTGGTTTTTGATGGAAACGACGGCGTGAACCATACCATAGAAGGCCCCAAGCTCTATAAGCGAGGAGATTATTACTATATCCTCGCTCCTGCCGGCGGTGTCGTCGACGGATGGCAGCTTGCCCTTCGCTCGAAAAATATCTACGGGCCTTACGAAAAGAAAATCGTCATGGCTACGGGAAAATCGGGTATCAACGGCCCTCATCAGGGCGGCTGGATAACGACTGCCGAAGGCGAGGACTGGTTTATCAACTTTCAGGATAAAGGGCCATATGGACGAGTGCTGCACCTCAACCCCGTACGCTGGACCGACGGCTGGCCTGTGATGGGCATTGATGCCGACGGCGATGGCTGCGGCGAGCCTGTGACGCGGCATGCCAAGCCGGCCGGGCTGACACCTTCTGCCGGAACGGTGGCTGTCGACAGCCTTTTCCAGTGGCATGCGAATTATATGGATTTCTACGGATTTCCGACACCCGTGGCCATGATGCGTCTCTACGGTCATAAGGTGTCCGACGGTTTCGTGAATCTGTGGGAGGTACCAAATCTCTGGCTTCAGAAATTTCCTTGCGAGAGTTTCGAGGCTACGGCCAAGGTTCAGATATCGGCTAAATCGGCTTCGGAGGGCGTGTCTTCGGGTCTTGTGATCATGGGGTGGGATTATGCCCGTCTGGGTCTGACCAAGATCGGCGACAAGTTCGTGCTCCGGCTTGCCGAATGTACCGATGCCGAACAGGGCGGTGCCGAAAGGGTGACCGATGTGGCTGTTATCGACCCCACGCGGGTGTATGAGGCCGGGTTGCTTCCGAATATGGAATGCGACATATGGCTCCGTGCAGTTGTGCGTCCGGGTGCGGAGTGTCGTTTCTACTATAGCCTTGACGGCAAGAAATATACTGCCGCCGGAGGCTTGTTCAAGGCCCGTGCCGGGAAGTGGATAGGTGCCAAGATAGGATTTTACAGTATTACACCCGCCGGTGTCCCTGACCGCGGCTGGATGGATATTATGGATTTTGAGATTGTAAAATTATGAAAAATACGGCTATATTACTGATTTCTCTGATGTTTGCCTCGTGTGCATCGACATCTTCGACAGCCCGGGAGGAGGTTGCTGAGTTCGACCTCGACGAGGCCATAGAATACTGCGACGCACAGGTTCACCGCAGTCTCCGGAATCTCTGCAGCGACTCGACCGACTACTCGATGATACCGCGCAATATCCAGGGCAACGACACGACATGGGCCTGCCGAAAGGCTACACCTGATGAATGGTGTTCGGGCTTCTGGCCGGGTGTATTGTGGTACGACTATGAGCTTACCGGCGATACGCTTGTGCGTGACGAGGCTCTGCGCTATACCCGGGAGCTCGGTTATCTGTCGGAAAGACCTATCTTCGATCATGATCTCGGCTTTCTGATGATATGCAGCTACGGCAACGGATACCGTCTGACTGCCGACAGCGGCTACAAGAAGGTGCTTCTTGCCAGCGCCGATTCGCTTGCCACGCTTTTCAATCCGAATGTCGGCACTATTCTGTCGTGGCCGCGAAATGTGGAAATGTTCGGAGGTCACAATACTATCATGGACAACATGATCAATCTCGAAATGCTCTTCTGGGCTTCGAAGAACGGTGGCGACAAATCGCTCTACGATATTGCCGTGAAGCATGCCGAGACAACAATGAACTATCATTTCCGTCCCGACGGTACGTGTTATCATGTGGCTGTCTATGATCCCGCCGACGGCCATTTTATCAAAGGCGTGACACACCAGGGATATTCCGACAGTTCGACATGGGCCCGCGGACAGGCCTGGGCTGTCTATGGCTATACGATGGTCTATCGCGAGACACACGACAAGCGATTCCTCGACTTCGCCTGCAAGGTGACGGATGCCTACCTCAGCCGTCTCCCCGAGGATATGGTGCCTTACTGGGATTTTGATGATCCGGCCATTCCCAAGGCGCCGCGCGATGCTTCGGCGGCAGGTGTGGTGGCTTCCGCGCTCCTCGAACTTCAGGGATATGTCGACGGAGAGAAAAAAAACGAATACCGCGATGCGGCGGTCGAAATGCTGGCTTCGCTTAATTCTCCGGCTTATCGCTCGGGCAAGAAACGTTGCTCGTTCCTCGACCATTCCACCGGCCATCATCCGGCCGGAAGCGAGATCGATGCGTCGATAATCTATGCCGACTATTACTATATAGAGGCTCTCACACGTCTGAAAAAACTGGAGAAGAACGGCTCTGTTCTGGCCAGTCTCTGATCCGGCCGGTCATGATATTGCGCTCCTTGTCCGTGATGATGATTGCGGATAAGGAGTGTTTTTATATCGACCTCTTTGAAGAAATACATTTTTTGCACACATAAGGACAATCGCAATGAAAGAAATGGACTATTTTTGCGGGCAATCGGTTTTGCCGTTAAACGAAATATGTCGTAAATTTGGTATTATAAATCAAATGAGAATGAAGAAATACGGATTTCTGATGGCTATGGCGTCTGTTCTCGGCGCCTGTACTCCTGATAGCGGCATAGATCTTGCTGTGATCAATCCTGCCGGAGGCTCTGCCATTATGCAGATGGCCTCTACACCCGCCGCCCCCTTGCTTGAAAAACTCGGCTCGGCGCATGTCTATGTGCTTGATTCGGCCGGGCGGGAAATACCGTCGCAGATCACGGCTGCCGGTGACCTCATCTTTCCTGTGGAGATAGGGACCGGAGCGACAGTCGGCTATACCGTGTTGCCGTCAGATACGGCACATGTCTATAAGACCGTGACGTGTGGGCGTCCTTATCCCGAGCGGGCCGACGATGTGGCATGGGAGAACGAGCGGGTCGGATTCCGTGTCTACGGTCCGTCGACCCAGCGTAAGGGCGAACGTGCTTTCGGCTATGACATATTCTTCAAGCATTTCAATGAAGAGCCGGTGCTACCCGTACTTTATAAGGACGAGACCGATCCGGCGGTCTGGGCGCGAGTGGACTCGTTGCGTGCGATAGATCCGAAGCTCGCACAGGATTACATAGACAGTTTCTCGTATCACATCGACCATGGACTGGGAATGGATTGCTATGCAGTAGGCCCTACGATGGGCGACGGAGTCGCAGCTTTCATTGATAATGACAGCATTCTTTTCGCATGGTGCTATGATACTGTCGAAGTTCTCGACAACGGCCCTCTGCGCTTCACGGCCCGTTTCGATTTTGCTCCCCGTATTGTCGGAGCTGATACGGCTGTGGTCGAGCATCGTATTGTAAGCCTTGACAGAGGCGTATATCTCAACCGGCAGCATACATGGTTCGACGGTCTCGGCGCCAGTCGGCGCATTGGAGCCGGCATGCCTCTGCGCCAAGGCGCCCGGATGGCCTCCGGCGCGGATTATGCGGCTGTCACCGATTCTACCCAGGGACCTGACAACGGTATGGCGCTTCTCGGGGTAGTAATGCCCGGAGCGGAGGCTTCCGCCCTCGTTCAGAATCACAACGTGGTCTTCAAAGAACTGGCGCCATCCGACACGCTGACTCATTACTGGGGTTTCGCATGGGATCGCGAGAATTTCGGTACGCTCGATGACTGGGGCACATATCTCGGCGAGGTGTCGAAAGCGATTGCCAATCCTGTGAAAGTGACTGTAAAATAATATAATATAACACTATACAATGGAAATACTTAAATTCGATCCGATATTCAAGAGTGTCATCTGGGGCGGCAAGCGTATTGCCGAGTTCAAGGGTCTGCCTTCTCAGGGCGACCATATTGGCGAGAGCTGGGAGCTTTCTCCTATGCCCGGTCATGAATCCGTGGTGTCGCAGGGCACATTCAAAGGCGCCACTCTGCCTTCGCTTATCGCCGACCATGGCAACGAGATCATGGGCGAACGTCTGATGAAGAAATACGACGGTAAATTCCCCTTGCTCATCAAACTCATCGATTCGTCGGACGATCTTTCGGTTCAGGTACATCCCGACGATGCACTTGCCGCAAAGCGCCATGATTCTCTTGGCAAGACCGAAATGTGGTATTCCATCGCTCCCGCCGAAGGCGCCTATCTCTACGCAGGCTTCTCCAAGCACATAGACGCTGCGGAATTCCGCCGTCAGGTGGCCGAGAACGAAATTATTCCTTCGCTCCACAAATATTTCACTCATGCCGGAGATGTGTTTTTCCTCCCGGCAGGCCGTGTGCACAGCATAGGCCGAGGAAACTTTGTACTTGAGATCCA
The DNA here is from genome assembly GCA_905202215.1 of uncultured Porphyromonadaceae bacterium. Classification (GTDB taxonomy): domain Bacteria; phylum Bacteroidota; class Bacteroidia; order Bacteroidales; family Muribaculaceae; genus CAG-873. Next base: position 2,500 of record CAJKRG010000012.1, on the reverse strand, counting down.
GGAGGCTTCCGATATCACATACCGCATCTACGACTATGACCGCCGTGACGCCCAGGGCAATCCGCGTCAGCTCCATGTCGAGGAATCGGTCGATGCCATCGATTTCGACGATACTGTCGATCTTCCGGCACAGAACGAGCCGGGTGTCGAGGGTGAGTTCCGCACTCTTGCCGACTGTTCCTATTTCAAGACCGAGGTAGCACGTGTAGACGGCAGTATGACAGTCGGCCTTGCTGCGCGCGATTCGTTCACTATCCTTGTGGCGACCGCAGGCGAACTGACCGTGAAGAGCGCCGACGGCGAAATCTCGCTCCGTCAGGGCGAGACAGCGCTCGTGCCGGCTTCCACAAAGGAAATCACCGTCGAAGGGAAAGGCACATTCGTATCCACTTTCATTCCCTGATATTCAGAAAAAGAAAAACACCTAACCACAAACTCGTAACTCCTAACTATTATCATGTATAAGACTGACCAGCGAATCGTCGTGACTCTCGATGCCGGGGGCACAAACTTTGTATTCAGCGCCATGCGCGGATACGACTTCATAGTAGACCCTATCACATATCCCTCGAATGCCCATGATCTCGACCTCTGTCTGTCGACAATGGTCAAGGGTTTTGCCGAGGTTATCGGACAACTCGACGAGAAGCCCGTGGCCCTGAGTTTCGCATTTCCCGGTCCGGCCGACTATAAGGCCGGTATTATCGGCGGATATCTCCCCAACTTCCCCTGTTTCCGCGACGGTGTTGCCCTCGGGCCGTTCCTGAAGGCTAAATTCGGTCTTCCGGTCTTTATCAATAACGACGGCGACCTGTTTGCTTACGGCGAGGCTACCGGCGGCGCCCTTCCCGAAATCAACCGCCGTATAAAGGAACTTGGCGGCACACGCCAGTATACCAATATGCTTGGCTATACTTTCGGTACGGGACTCGGTATCGGTTCGGTGATCAACGGTAATCTCAATCTGGGCAACAACTGTTGCGTAGAGACATTCTGTCTGCGCAACAAGCTGCATCCCGATATCATACTTGAGGAAGGATCGTCGATCCGTGCCATCAAGCGTGAATACGGCAAGCTCATCAACGATATGGATCACGGTCTGGAGCCCTACGATATATTCCTTATCGCAGAAGGAAAGAAAGAAGGTAATCGCGAAGCTGCTGTGCGTGCTTTCGAGCTCTTCGGCGAGATAACAGGCGATGCGTTCGCCACGGCGGTATCCCTGACCGATTCGCTCGTTGTTGTCGGAGGCGGTCTTACGGGAGCGTTGAAATATATCAAGCCGGCATTGCTCAAGGAAATGCGGTCGACGCTCAAAACGATGTCGGACGAGACCGTAGACCGTGTACAGCTCCGTGTATTCGATCTCGACGATGAGTTTGAATTCGCCAAATTCGTTGTCGGCGACCCGCATCCCATTAAAGTTTACGGCACGGAAGAGACTGCTGTCTACGACCCCATGAAGCGTACCGGTCTTATTGTGTCGAAACTGGGAGCCTCCAAGGCAATCTCGATCGGCGCGTATGTCTACGCCCTCCACACCCTCGACAATCAGTAATAACCGAAAACACTCTTTACCGCAGATATCGCGCTTATAAAGCCGGTATCTGCGGCTCTTTTGTTTCGAAACGAAAGGGATTTATCGGATTGCTTGTTAAATTATGTGAAAAATGAAGTCGTATTTGTCGGAACGAAAAAATATGCTTACATTTGGCAAACATTCTTATCCGAGAAAATACCTAAACAGCTATTTTATCAGTTATCACGCGAAAATATTATGAAAAAGTACGGCATTCGCTTTTTTGCAACCCTAATTGCTATCGCTTTTGTCTTCTGTGGCATTACATCGTGCTCTGACGATGAGAATCCCATGACAGATCCTGTAGAATGGACTGTAAATGAGAATAACGGTTCTATTACAGTCGATTTCCTTAATGGCCAATACTATAATAACCTTAGTCTTACGGTGGCCGCTTCAGGAGGAAGCATCGCTCTTGAGGCAAGCAATTGTCCCTCGATCGAAATGACAGGTTTTCGTGTCTCCGGCAAGTATACCTATCAGGAAGAGGATGAAAACGGTAAACTTGTAACCAAGACGGCTGAAGTCGAGAATATGTATGTAAGCCCGAAAGATTATGAGGAAAATAAACCTGAGAATCAGGCTGTTGTCCTCGCGCATAAGTTGTGTGCCTCGTACACTTCGGCCGGAAATAAACTTTCATTTGACTTCGGAGTTCTCGAGACCGGCGCCAGTGGCACAATCATAGCATTGACCCGTGTCGATAAACAGCTCAGTAAGATAGAGATAGTACGTAAATAAAGTTCTCGGACTGTCTTAAAACGGCTACGCGGACAGCCATGACGTATTCAGTTGCGTCAGGCTGTCCGTTTTTTTGCCTGTACAGGTATGGGGCCAAAATATCTGTTAAGAGGTTGTTTAATAATATATGTGAAAGCACAGGCCAAAAAGTCGGAGATGGCTTTATATCTGAGACGAAGG
>CAJKRG010000011.1 GCA_905202215.1 uncultured Porphyromonadaceae bacterium | reverse complement strand
TCTCAGACTTTTTGGCCTGTGGTTTAACAGATATTATGAAACACCCTCTTAATATATTTGGCAGGAACTCCGCCAGCAACTGTATTCGGTTTTACATTGTCGGTTACCACGCTTCCGGCAGCTATTACTGCACCTTTTCCAATATTTACTCCAGGCAAGATGCATGAGTTTGCACCAATCCATACATTATCGTCTATTGTAATGGATTTTGCCATTCCGGTTTTATATCGATTTATCGGTGCAAGATCATGTCCGGCGGTATATATGCCGACATTTGGTCCTATCAGACAATTGTCACCTATTTTTATTTCGGCGTAATCAAGCATCACGCAGTTATAACCTGCATAGAAATTATCGCCAACATGAATATTGCAGCCGAAGTCGCATTGAAATCCACGGGAAATTGTCGGATTTATACCGACCGAACCAAAAAGTTCTCTGATTACAGCCAGTCGCTCATCAAGATGCGTCAATGGCAGGCTATTTAATTTTAGTAAAAGTTCATCGGCTTTTATCATTGGCTCCAATCGGCCTGTTTCTATGAGATGTTCGATCGATCTATTATATCTTAAAGTTTCCATATCATGAAGTTAATCAGTTAATGACTTCGCCTATATTTTTAATTTCATGAAGATTGCTGTTTCTTTCTTTATCGGATTTTGGCCTTAGTCAATGCTGAATTTTACTGCAAAGGTGCGAAAAATTTTTAGTTTTTACGATGAATGGAAAGAAGTGATACAATTCCGGAGGAATCATCATATGCTGGACAGAATGAATATGATATATGTCGGGGTTAAAAAAAAGTTAAACCGATGTCTGGGCGAATGGCTTTTTTTCTTGTCTTTTTTGTTATAAGGTAAACGTTTCAAAAATATGAGAGAAAAGACATCACAAGATCTGCTGAAATGGCTGGGAATACTCGGTTTCGTGCTTTGGATGGCATGCCCACGGGCACGTGGTGCCGAACCCGGTTATTTCGATCATACGCTGCCTTCGAACTGGGAGGCGACAGATACCGGCGTTTTCACGGCAGATGCCGATAATGCCGAATGGTGGCGGGGATTCGGCGATCCTCTGCTCGACAGTCTGATAGCAATAGGACGGCGCAATAACTACGATGTGGCTGTTGCGGCACGCCGTATAGAGATAGCTCGAGCGCAGGCCGGACAGGCCCGGAGTGCCTATTTCCCGACTTTCGGGCTGGATGCCGGCTGGAGCCGCGAACGCATGTCGGGTCTGACGAGCGATGTGAAAGGCCCTGCCACGACCCTGTCGTCGTTCAGCGGAACGGTGAACATGCGGTGGGAAATCGATGTATTCGGCAAGATTACAGCTCAGGTGCGTCAGGCCAAGGCTGAGGTGAAAGTCTCGGCCGCGGAGTTTGCCGGTGTCGGTCTGAGTGTGGATGCCGAGATCGCATCCACTTATATCGGGCTGCTTGTGTCGAGGGGTCAGCTTGCCGTGGCCCGGGAACATTCCAAAAGCCAGCTTCAGATTCTTAACATGACAAAAACGCGCCATGAGACGGGCCTTGCCTCCAAACTCGACGTGGCGCAGGCTTCAACCCTCTATTATTCTACAATCGCACAGATTCCGTTGCTTGAGGCGTCGATTGACGCTTCGGTAAATTCTCTGGCAGTATTACTGGGCACTACGAGAGACCAGCTTCCGGCCGGAGTCATGACAGCCGGAACCATTCCGACCGATATGCCTGCAGTCGGTCTCGGCACGCCGGCCGATCTGCTCAGGCGTCGTCCCGATGTGGTTCAGGCCGAAAAAAGCATAGATGCCGCCGCCGCGGCGCTCGGCATAGCGCGCAAGGACTATCTTCCGTCGCTGTCAGTAGCCGCTTCGGCAGGTACGCAGGCGCACAATATCGGCGATCTGTTCTCGCGGAACAGTTTTACCTATACTATAGCCCCGACACTATCGTGGACAATATTCGACGGTCTTTCGCGCCGCTATGGTGTGGCGGAAGCGCGTGAACAGATGGAGGTTGCGATAGACAATTATAATCTCGCCATTCTTACGGCTGTCGAGGAGGTCAGCGACGCCGCGCGCCGTTATACCTGCACGCAGGAGTATATCTCGACCATAGAAGAGGTCGTGGCCAGTTCCGCTGAAGAAGTGAAGCTCTCGGTAGACCTCTATAAGGAAGGCCTCACAGCATTCTCCAATGTGGTCGACGCCATGTTGAACTATCTGAGCTATCAGAATACACTCGTATCGGCCCGCGGCCAGGCCATCGATTCGCTTATCAATCTCTATAAAGCCCTCGGCGGCGGCTGGTCGGCCGGTGCCATGTAAACTACTATGAAACAGAAAGCTTTTTATCTTGTTATGCTGCTGGCCATGACGGCACTGCCGTCGTGTCACAAAAAAGAGAGTCGTTCGCAGTCGGAAGTTCCCGAGATCGATGTCGCGCTTGTCCGCACCGACTCCGTTGTAATCCACAATACCTATCCGGGAACTCTTGTAGCCACGCAGGAAGTCGATCTTGTGGGTCGCGTCGACGGTTATCTTATTGCGAAAGACTATAAGCCGGGCGACTATGTGCATCAGGGCGACGTGCTGTTCCGTATCGAGGACAGGAACTATCGCGATGCCGTGCAGCAGGCCGAGGCCCAACTGAGTACGGCTCAGGCCAACTACAGCTATTCGTCGAGCCGCTATGATGCAATGAAACGTGCGCTTGAGAGCGATGCCGTGAGCAAGATGGAGGTCGAACAGGCCAAAAGTGCGGTCGAAGAGGCCGCCGCATCCATAAAGACGGCTCAGGCGGCCCTTCAGACGGCCCGGACACAGTTGTCGTACTGCACGGTACGCGCCCCATTCGACGGGCATGTCACACTGGCGTCTTATGATGTGGGAGCATATATAGCGGGCGAGGGTGCTCCTGTGGCGCTGGCCAAGATATACCATGATAAAATCATGTATGTGGACTTTTCGATCGAGGATGCCGGCGCTCTGGCCAATATAAAAGCCCGCGTGGCAGACAGTCCGCATCTCTACGACAGCATCAAGGTGACTTTCTCTGAACCGCTCGCCCATAATTATACCGCACGCCTTGATTATATGGCTCCGCGAATCGACACATCGACCGGAACAATGAAATTACAGGCTGAAATAGCCAATCCGTACGGCGAACTGCGCAGCGGCATGTATGCCACCGTCGAATTGCCGTCGGGTTCCGACCCTCGTGCAATGCTTGTGAGAGACGGCGCCATAGCCTCCGATCAGCTCGGCGATTATATCTATGTGGTTAACGATTCCGACAAGGTGGTCTATACTCCTGTCAAGACCGGTGAGACTGTCGCCGATACTCTCCGTATCATCACCTCGGGTGTGCATCCCGGCGAAAAATATGTGACCAAGGCCCTGTTGAAAGTCCGCGACGGAATGACCGTAAAGCCTGTGATTAATAATTGAGAATTAATAATGAATAATTATTAGAGAAAAATAATTCTAAATCTTAAATTCTTAATTATTAATTAATCTGATGTTCAGTAAATTTTTTATAGATCGCCCGATATTCGCCACAGTACTTGCCATACTTATGGTTCTGGCCGGTCTTCTGACCGTGAAGTCGCTGCCTGTGGCGCAATATCCGGATATAACGCCGCCAACGGTGTATGTAAACGCTTCTTATCCGGGAGCGGACGCCAAGACCATAGCCGAGACCATCGGTGTGCCTATCGAACAGCAGGTGAACGGTGTGGAAGGCATGATGTATATGAGTTCGTCGAGTTCCGACGGCTCCTATATGCTCGAAATCACTTTTGAAAACGGAACGGACCTCGATATGGCTACCGTCAAGGTGCAGAACCGTGTGTCGCTTGCTGAACCTCAGCTTCCGACAGCTGTCAAGCAACAGGGCGTTTCGGTGATGTCGCGCTCGTCCGACATCATCCTCTTCGTGGCTCTCGAGACAGACAGGCCCGAGACCTACGACGGTCTGTATCTGACCAATTACGCGCAGCTCAATATTGTCGATGCCCTTTCACGTATCGACGGCGTCGGTCAGGTAGAGGCTTTCGGTTCGGGTGAATACAGTATGCGAGTGTGGCTCGATCCCGAGAAGATGCGCGTGCGTGAGATATCGCCTACCGATGTCATGGCAGCTATCTCGAGCCAGAATATGGAGGTGTCCGCAGGTTCTGTCGGAGCGCCGCCCGATGCCTCGGGTCAGCAGTTCGAGTTCACGCTTACATCGCAGGGGCGTCTTGAAAGCGCCGAGGAATTCGGCAACATAGTTGTACGCGCCAATTCCGATGGGTCGATGCTCCGTCTCCGCGATATCGGTACGGTCGAGTTGGGCAGCAGCTCGTATTCGATGATCTCGCATGTGTCGGGAGAGAGTGCGGGCCTGATAGGCATATATCAGCTTCCGGGTGCCAATGCCCTTACGGTGGCGCATGCCGTGGAAGATAAGCTTGAAGATCTCCAGCAGTATTTTCCGGAACATATCAATTACCGGATAATACTCAATACGACCGACTTTGTGTCGGCATCGATCGATGAAGTGATCGTGACTTTCATCGAAACCACCCTTATCGTGATGCTGGTGATAATGCTGTTCCTCCAGAACTGGCGCGCCGTCGTCATACCTATGCTGACAGTGCCGGTGTCGCTTATCGCCACATTTGCCGTGATGAAACTGATGGGATTTACTCTCAATACGCTGACATTGTTCGGTCTCGTTCTGGCGATAGCCATTGTGGTCGATGATGCCATAGTGGTGGTCGAGGACTGTTCGCGAATCCTCGACGAAGGCAAGCTGACGCCCAAGCAGGCTGCGCAACAGGCCATGGACGAACTGCAGGGGCCGGTGATCGGCGAGGTTCTTGTGCTGATGTCGGTATTTATCCCTACAGCGTTCATATCTGGTATCACCGGGCAGCTTTATAAGCAGTTTGCCCTTACGATTGCCGTCTCGACGGCCTTCTCGGGTTTCAATGCCCTTACGTTTACCCCGGCAATGTGCGCGCTTTTCCTCAAGCCCGATAAGGTTCAGCCGCGTTTCTTTATTTACCGGTGGTTCAACAAAGCCTTCGACAAGGTGCGCGGCGGCTATACGGGCCTGGTAGGGAAGATGCTGCGTCGCCCTGTTCTCGCACTGATCATCTTCATTGCCATATGCGGTGCCGCATTCTGGGGCTTCCTGCGCTGGCCTACCAGTTATGTGCCTGAAGAGGATATGGGATATTTCATGACTTCGGTGCAGCTGCCTACGGGAGCATCACTCAACCGTACTGACAGTGTCATGCGCTCTCTTACCGCGGAACTGAAGGAACTGCCGCAGGTGAAAGATGTGATTTCTGTCGCGGGCCAGTCGTTCCTTGCGGGAGGGTCGTCGAGCAATCTCGGATCCATGTTTGTGGTTCTGAAGCCGTGGAAAGAGCGCAAGGGCAAGGATAATACCGTCGAGGCCGTCATAGCCCGGGCCGAGGAGATCGGTGCACGCTGTCAGGAGGCTGTGGTGTTCTCTATCAATCCGCCGGCCATACCCGGTCTCGGAATGTCGAGCGGACTTCAGATGCAGATTCTCGACATCAACAATCTCGGCCCGAAGGAGCTTGCCCAGACAGTCGAGGAGATACAGCAGGCTGCGGCCGATTATCCTGCCATAGAAAAGGTGACGACGCTCTATCAGGGCGAGGTTCCGCAGTATGCCGTAAAGGTCGACCGCGATCGTGTGAAAATGCATGGGCTGACACTTGAAGATGTATACTCGGCTTTGTCGGCGTTCATGGGTACCGACTATGTAAACGATTTCGTGAAATTCGGCCGTACATATCAGGTGCTGATAAGCGGTCGCGAAGAGGCCCGCAGCCATGCGCGCGACGTGCTTTCGCTCAGTGTGCGCAATTCGGCCGGCGATATGGTGCCTTTCGGCGTTTTCGCCACTGTCGAACCTGTGATGGGGCAGGCTATGGTGAGCCGGTATAACATGTATACCACCGCATCGGTCACAGCGACGGTGGCGCCGCATGTGAGCTCGTCGGAAGGTATAGCTGCTATGGAAGAGATCATGAAAGACCGTATCGGTCCGAACTTTTCGTATGCATGGACCGGCGAGGCTCTGCAGGAAACCCAGTCGGGCACTACGATAACGACAACTCTCATCTTCGCCATAATAATAACCATACTTGTGCTTGCGGCGCAGTATGAATCGTGGACCGATCCGGTGGCTGTCGTCATTACGACGCCTACGGCCATTCTGGGAGCCGTGCTCGGCTGCATGTTCATGCGCGAGAGCATCAGCATATATACCCAGATCGGCATTATCCTGCTGCTCGGCATGGCGGCGAAGAATGCTATTCTTATCGTCGAGTATGCCATGGACTTCCGCAAGCAGGGACAGCCGATACGGCAGGCGGCTCTCGATGCCGGCGATGTGCGTCTGCGGCCTATCCTTATGACGGCGATAGCATTCGTATTCGGTGTGATGCCGATGATGTTCGCCACAGGCGCCGGCGCTGCAAGCCGTATTTCGCTGGGTTGCGCCGTTGTTGTCGGCATGGCCGTCAATGCAGTTCTCGGTACCTTGTTTGTCCCCAACTTCTGGGAGCTTCTTCAGAAATTCCAGGAAAAATATCTTTCGAAGGTCTTCGGGTCTCAGCCTCCTGCTCCAAAGCAGTGAAAGACCTTCACCTCTTGCCGAATCCGGCTTCGGGCAGCAAATATTTGCCCGGGGCCGAATTCGCTCTATAATGGCAGATGCGGACTTGTGATATCGGAAATGGCGTCGAGCGGTATTTCGGTATTGTCGGAGAGAATGAGAATATTGAAGTTTTTCTTCACTTTCTTTATAGTGCCTTCTACGGTTACATAGGCGCCCCCTGATTTGCGACTGTCGGGTTTGAAATATGTTATTGTCAGGGATGGCGCATCCGGTAGCGAAAGCGCGCAGGCAAGTTTGTGTGACAGTTCTATGAGACGGTCGGGCGATTGTTCGACGGGCGCCTCTGTCTGTCGGGCTGTCTCGGCGATCGCGTCATCGTGACCCGTGAGGGCGGCGAAGGGAGCGAACTGTGCGGCCCGGTTTTCGAGCGGCATCTGCGATCGTGTCGGGGATACATGGTGGGGCAGTCCGATTATGTCATCGTAGGAATCGTTCATGCCTTGTGCCCTCCGATCTGTTGGTTCCGTTCGCGCTGTGTCGCGCCTTCGGCGTAGTTAAGCCCTTTGAGAACGGCATTTTTACCGAATTGTTTGCGTAGTTTTATGATAGCCTCCTGACGCCGGCGCTCTTTCGCGAAATCTTCTGCCTCGGCCTGTTGCTGCTGTCTTAGCTCGTCGTAGTCTGTGAAAAGATCGAGCTGAACGGCTTTCGTTTTCAGCTTCGTATGATTTTCCGGCAGCAGACGGTTGACCGACAGCGATATGCGGTGGATAAGGAGCTGAGGGTTTACGATTCGCCTGTATAACTCGGTGACATGCCCGATGATGAGTCGCGATGATGAGGTATGGCGGTCTAAAACCGAAGTGCCGTGTGCGTGGCATGGTACCTGTCGGCCATAGTAGTCGACAGATGTCTTGCCATGATAGAGTGTGCGGATTTCAGGATCTGTCAGGTTCGCGACGTCATAACCTACGGTAAGGGTGATCAGATCTGTCACGAGACCTTTTTCGACAAGGTCGAGGGACATGGAATCTGCCATTTCCTGGACTACTGTCATGGCTTTTTCGTAGGTGTAGGCGCACGACAGCACCTGGCCGCTTGACATCGAGTGCGACTCCGGGCGATAAGCCTTGACAAGATCCATTGTCACCGGTTCCCAGCCCCAGGCGTGGTCTATGAGTAGCTCGGCGTTGATTCCGAACTGTCCGTACAGCCAGTCCTCGTTTGTGAGCGAAAGACGTGCGAGATCGCCCATGGTGTGTATGCCGGCCGCTTCGAGCCGTCGTGCGATTCCTCTGCCGACGCGCCAGAAGTCGGTGAGCGGCGTATGTGACCATAATTGCCGGCGATAGCTCATTTCGTCGAGCTCGGCAATGCGGACACCGTCACTGTCGGGAGCTATTTTCTTGGCGACAATATCCATTGCCACCTTGCACAGATACATGTTCGAACCGATGCCTGCAGTGGCCGTTATTCCGGTTTCGGCCAGAACTTCACGGATCATGCGCATGGCGAGTTCATGAGCCGATATGCCGTATGTGTCGAGATAGGCTGTCGCGTCGATAAAAACCTCGTCGATGGAATATACATGAATGTCCTCGGGTGCGATATGTCTCAGATATATTTTATATATACGGGTAGAGTGGTCGATATAGAGCTGCATGCGCGGGGTCGCCACGATGTAGTCTACGGCGATATCCGGTCGCGAGGCAAGTTCGATGGCTGATACGGATTTTCCGGCATGTCCGCGCTGCCGGTTGATTTCGCGCACCTTGCGGATAACCTCGAAAAGTCGCGGTCGTCCTGAAAAACCGTATGATTTAAGCGCCGGAGAGACTGCGAGGCATATTGTTTTCGCAGTCCGACTTTCGTCGGCGACCACAAGACATGTGTCGAGCGGATTCAGACCTCTCTCGACACACTCGACCGACGCGTAGAACGATTTCAGGTCGATGGCTATGTATTGTCGCTGCTGCATAGGTAATGATATGGACACAATCATGTGCCAGATGCAAAATTAGGCAATAAATCCGAAGAAAAAAACTCCTTTTTCCAATCCATTGACATCTGTAGATAAGGAATAATGCGTCAGGATTTTGGAAGTTTGGATTGTTTGACTAATTTCGTGACTGAAAGTAAACAACCTGTTAAATTATGAAAAGAAATTACATTGCATTTATCGTCTGTGCATTGCTCGTGTCAGCGGGATGCTCCGATAGCTCCCGGGAGCGCCTTATGAAGTCTGCCGATGAAATCAATGCCGCGTCGCCCATGAATCTGGGCAACGGGATCTGGATGGATTCCGCTGAGTATGAAGGCGACAACTTTACTATTGTCTACAAAAGCGATGAGGAATATGCCAACGTCAAATCGATAGAAAAGGCATCGAAAGCATCGAAAAACTTCATGGCTACCTATCTGACAAGCCTTGAAGGGAAAGCTCTATATAATGCTCTGAATGCCGCCGGGGCCAATCTGACTATGCTTTATGTAGGCAAGCAGAGCAACGATACGGCCAGAATCGTATTCACTTCGGCCGATCTGAAGTCGATGGAGGCTGACGCCGGTAGAGAGAAGTCTGACCTGGAACAGTTGAACGATATTGTTGCCATGACCGTGGCACAATGTCCTGTGACTATTGACGGCGATGATTTCGTGATGACCGATGTGACTGTCGATGAAAATAACATGACGTTTTATTACCGTGTAAACCCCGAAAAATATGACTTTTCAGATGATACATTGTCTTACAGAGATTTGCTGTACAAGGGTCTGGAGGCTGAATTGTCGGCACCGGCCAATGCCATGCAGCTCAGACTGATGAAAAAACTCGGTGTGGGAGTGAAATATGTCATTGATTCCGGCGATGACTCTGCGCTTCTGATTTTCCAAATAAGCTCCGATGAAGTAAAGTCCATCCATTAGAGGCTGTCTCATAATATCTGTTGAATCATATGAAAAAACACTCTTCCGGCGTGATTGTCAGAAGAGTGTCTTTGTATATTGTCGTGTGAAAAATTGTCGGTTGGGAAGATTTGCATGAGTCGCGGAATTTTCGTAATTTTGTATGATTTACGCAATTGATATGAGCAGACGTTTTTTACTGGGTTTTGCAGCCCTTATGTCGTTTTCGGGTTTGTGGGCGCTTGATTTTACGGGCGTTGCTGCCGCGGCGGTCGAGATAAAGCCTGAAACGTCGAGCGGTCTTGAGGCGGTGTATGTGCTGCCGGGCGATGATGCTGGGGCACGGCTTGTCTACACTGGCTCGGGTGCAGACGTGCGCTGGTACCGTTTCAGTGCTCTCGGCGGTGCTTATGCAGAGGAAATTACCGCCGAACGCGACGGCAATCGCTGGAGTGTGCCTTTCGCGGGCGAGGATATGGGCTATATCGTGGAGGAGGGTACCGTACGGCATTGTTTCTGGGTTGTTGACTATTCGAAACACTGTTTTGCCGTTGCTTCGCTTGCGGCGAGCCGTGCCGACGATTGCGGACGTACACTTCTGGCAGTCGACGGTGATGCTGCTCCGATACCATATTACAGCATAAACGGGCGCCGACTCGAGATTTCGCGCGAACTGATACTCAGTTATAGTACTCTTAGCTTCGATGAAGGCGCCTTTGCCTATTCACAAATTCCGGTAGAGACAGTGCTTGCCGGTATATCGGGCACGACAGCTATTCAGGCTCCATTGTGTAATACGACTTTTCATCTTGAAGGCGACCGCTTTCTTCGCGCCTGGGGTGAAGGCGTGAGTGTGGAGAGCGGGTTTTATACCACAACGGCAGTCGAGGCTGAGACTAAGGCTGAAAGCCGGCGGGAAACAGCAGACAACGAGCAATCCGGTGGCGACGAATCGGCGCTGGGCGGCAGCGCGCCATGTACTATCGGTTTTGAGGCCGCTGTGACCGATGCCGCTATCTTTACCGAATGGCAGATTTCGCGTTCTTCCGATTTCGACATGATCGACAACAGCTATACGGAGCTGGCGTTTGACTACACGTTTACTGAAAGCGGTACGACATATGTACGTTTTGTGGCAAACAACGCCGACGGTGACTGCGAGTTTACCGGCACGACCTATGAAGTCTTTATCGGAGAGTCCAAGCTCGAAATTCCAAATGCTTTCTCTCCGGAAGCTTCACCTGGAGTGAACGACGAATGGAAAGTGAGCTATAAATCGCTCGTCAGTTTCGAATGCCACATCTTCAACCGGTGGGGTACCTGCCTTTTTTCAACAACCGAGCCTTCGGCCGGATGGGATGGCAAATACAGAGGGAAATTTGTTCCCGCAGGCGTTTATTACTATGTGATAAAGGCTGTAGGAGCCGATGGTGTGAAATATGACCGTGCAGGCGACATAAATATTATCAATTTCACGGGTTCGGGCTCAGGCTCGGCCGATACAGGAACAGAAGAATGAAAAAAACAGTTATATGCACTATAGCCGCGGCGATGCTCGCGGCCTCTACGCTGGCGGCGCAGCGCACGCCGGTAGAATTTTCCGATGTATATTCACCGCAGGTACCGTCGGCTGTCACTCTTTGCGGTGAGAAGATAGATCTCGACCCTGTCGACCGCTATGAACGCTTCGACCGCGAACTGGCGAGCATAGTCTATACTCACGGCACGACGATGCTGATAATTAAGCGTGCGAACCGTTATTTTCCGGAAATATCCCAAATACTCAAGGCTAACGGCGTTCCGCAGGATATGCTCTATCTGGCATGTGTGGAGAGCTCGCTTAATCCCAGGGCATATTCGCCGGCAAAGGCTGCGGGTTTCTGGCAGTTCATAGCCTCGACAGCGAAAGAATACGGTCTGGAGGTGAACGATGAGGTCGACGAACGCTATAACATAGAAAAGGCCACAGCGGCTGCCGCACGCTATCTTAAGAAAGCATATGCCCGTTATGGCAACTGGCCGTCGGTGATGGCCGCATACAACGGCGGCATGACGAGAATAACCAATGAACTCGACCGCCAGAGTGCCGATACGTCGCTCGACCTTTATCTCACAGAAGAGACTACACGCTATCCCTACCGCATAATGGCTATGAAGACCGTGATGGAAAACGCTCCTGCCTACGGTTTCCATCTGCGCGACGACCAGCTTTATCAGCCGCGCAAATACCGCACGGTTGAGGTATGCGGTCCTGTGGCCGACTGGTCGGAGTGGGCCAGGAAGCAGGGTATAACATATTCGATACTCCGCGAGGAGAATCCGTGGATACGGTCCAAGAGTCTTACAAACAAGACCGGCAAGACTTATAAGGTGCGTGTGCCGCTCGCAGAGTCACTATCGCGCCGCACCGCCGGGACGAAGACCTTCAATCCTGCCTGGACCGACAGGTGATATATTGTTAAGAGAGCGTTTGAATTTAACTTTATGAAATCTTTAAAGGCCTTTCCGGCCTGTTTTAAGCTTTCATTCAGTCATTATGGAACCCCATAATTCCTTCATTCAATCTCAAAACAGTCTCGGAAATCTTCTCTAAATCTTAGCATAAGTCAATTCCAAACACTCTCTAAAAAGTTGATAAAGTCAACAACCTCTGAGAGAATAGTGCTTTCAGATATGCTGTTTTCTTAAACAACGTCTTTATGACCAAACGCACAAGTACAGATATAAAGGATAAAAAAGATGTGGCGCCCGACACCATAGACGGTACCGGATGCATAAGCGTCATCGGCGCGAGGGTCAACAACCTCAAGAATGTCGATGTCGATATACCTCACAATAAACTTACGGTCATCACCGGCCTGAGCGGCTCGGGAAAATCGTCGCTTGCGTTCGACACAATCTTTGCCGAGGGTCAGCGTCGCTATATAGAGACATTTTCTGCCTATGCGCGCAATATGCTCGGCAATCTCGAGCGCCCCGACGTTGATCATATCGGCGGTCTCTGTCCTGTCATAGCCATAGAGCAGAAGACCATAAACCGCAATCCGCGAAGTACTATCGGCACCACTACCGAAATATACGACTTTCTCCGTCTGCTTTATGCGCGGGCAGGTCATGCCCGCAGCTATATCTCGGGCGAGGAGATGGTGAAATATACCGATGAAAAAATAGTAGATCTCATAGTCGACAAATACGACGGGCGCAAGATATATATACTTGCGCCGCTTGTCAAGAACCGCAAGGGACATTACCGTGAGTTGTTCGAACAGCTTGTCAAGAAGGGATTTCTCAATGTTCGTGTCGACGGTGAGCTGATGGAAATATCCGGCGGAATGCGGCTCGACCGCTACCGCAACCACAGCATAGAGCTTGTCATAGACCGGCTCATGGTTTCCGACAAGGACAAGGCAAGGATGCTTGCCTCGGTCGAAAACGCTCTCGCGCAGGGCGGCAAGGAGATGATGGTCTATGATGTCGAAGCCGACAGCGTGGCCTATTACAGTCAGGAGCTGATGGACCCGGCGACCGGTATTTCCTACCATGATCCGGCGCCGCATAATTTTTCGTTCAATTCGCCGCAGGGCGCATGTCCCCGGTGCAAGGGCCTCGGATATGTCAATATCATAGACCGCGCCAAGATCGTGCCCGACGAAAAGCTGTCGATAGCCAAGGGCGCCCTCGTACCGCTCGGGAAGTATAAGGATACGGTCATTTTCATGCAGATCCGTGCCATTCTCGAGCGCTACGGATTTACGATCGATACACCTTTCAAGGATATTTCCGAGGAAGCCGTAGATGAGATATTCAACGGCACCACGTCGGTTCCGCCTCTTAAGGGCAATACCGCTTCGTCGTTCGATTTTTTCCGCACTTTCGACGGAATCGTGAAGTATATAGAGATGTCGCAGGACGACGATGCCGGCTATCAGTCGAAAAAGTGGAGCGGCCAGTTTTTCACACGCTGCACTTGTCCCGAATGCAATGGCGACCGCCTCAACCGCGAGGCTCTCCATTTCTTCGTAGACAACAAGAATATAGCCGAATTGTGCCGTCTCGACATCGAGGCTCTCTATGCATGGTCGCAGGGTGTTCTCGACCGTCTCGACGAACGCGACCGTCAGATTGCCGCGGAAATCATCAAGGAAATAACGGTGCGGCTCAAGTTCCTTGTCGATGTCGGGCTTGGCTATCTGCAGCTCAACCGCGCCTCGGCCACACTGTCGGGCGGGGAGAGCCAGCGTATCCGTCTGGCCACCCAGCTCGGATCGGAACTGGTGAATGTGCTTTATATACTCGACGAACCGAGTATCGGGCTGCATCAGCGCGACAATCACCGTCTTATCCGTTCGCTCGAACGGCTGCGCGACGCCTCGAATACCATCGTGGTGGTTGAGCACGACCGCGATATAATGCTTGAGGCAGACTACGTGGTGGATATCGGTCCGGGCGCCGGACGCAAGGGCGGTAATGTGGTGTTTGCAGGTACTCCGGCAGAAATGCTGAAGACAGATACCGTTACGGCGCGTTATCTGAACGGTGCGGAGAAGCTTCCCATACCTGAAACACGCCGTAGCGGTAACGGTAAAGTGCTGAGAATAAAAGGTTGTACGGGTCATAATCTGAAAAATGTCGATTTCGAGCTGCCTTTAGGCACACTGACGGTTGTGGCCGGAGTATCGGGCAGCGGGAAATCGTCGCTGGTCAACGGCACTCTGCAGCCTATCCTTTCTCAGAAATTCTACAATTCCCTGACCGAGCCGCTGCCTTACACCGCTATCGAAGGTCTGGAGAATATAGACAAGGTTGTGACTGTCGATCAGTCGCCGCTCGGACGCACGCCGCGTTCGAATCCGGCTACCTACACGGGCGTTTTCACCGATATCCGCAATCTGTTTGTGAATCTGCCCGAGGCGAAAATCCGCGGCTATAAGCCGGGGCGATTCTCGTTCAATGTCGCCGGCGGCCGCTGCGAGGCCTGCAAGGGCAACGGCTATAAGACGATAGAGATGAATTTCCTGCCCGATGTGCTTGTTCCGTGCGAGGAATGCCACGGACGCCGTTACAACCGCGAGACTCTCGAGGTTCGTTTCAAGGGCAAGTCGGTGGCCGATGTCCTCGACATGACCATCAATCAGGCGGTCGAATTTTTTGCCGGTGTGCCTGCCATTCTCAAGAAGATAAAGGTGCTTCAGGACATTGGTCTGGGCTATATCAAGCTCGGACAGCCTTCGTCGACGCTTTCGGGCGGAGAGAACCAGCGCGTGAAGCTTGCCACAGAGCTTGCCAAGCGCGATACAGGAAACACCCTCTTTATTCTCGACGAGCCTACGACCGGATTGCATTTCGACGATATACGCACGCTCATGAACATACTTGAGCGCCTTGTCGAGCGCGGCAATACCGTTCTCGTCATCGAGCATAATATAGATGTGATCAACATGGCCGACCACGTAATCGATATGGGCCCCGACGGCGGCGCAGGCGGCGGCCGCATCATCGCCACCGGCACCCCCGAACAAATCGCCACCGGCAATTCGCCCAC
The DNA here is from genome assembly GCA_905202215.1 of uncultured Porphyromonadaceae bacterium. Taxonomy (GTDB): domain Bacteria; phylum Bacteroidota; class Bacteroidia; order Bacteroidales; family Muribaculaceae; genus CAG-873. Next base: position 45,238 of record CAJKRG010000011.1, on the reverse strand, counting down.
CGCCCCCTTCCTCTGCTGATTTCTATAAATATACACAATGCCGAGAGTAATTTTTTCAGAATTAGCTCTCGGTGTTGTTTTATTGATATAAAATTTGTATATTGGCAGCGAAAAACTAACCGTCATTACCATGAGAGCCCTCCGAAAGCTGATATTCGCGCTTGCGGGTTTCGTTGCAGTAACAGCCGCAGCGGCTGAGAATTACAGCGTCCAGCGGCGTTATCTGAGTGCAGACCGCTCTTGTTATATCGACGAGGTGGTGTATTACGACGGTCTCGGGCGTCCTGTCGAGACCGTGCAGCGGGGCGTTACGCCCCAGGGCCAGAGTCTTGTGGCACTTCAGGAATATGATGAGGCGGGCCGTCCGGTGCGTGCGTGGCAGCCGGTGGTCGGCGACGGTTCCTTCATGGGAGCAGAGGCGGTGCGTCAGGCCTCGATGTCTCTTTACGGTGATGCGCGGGCCTACAGCACCACCATCTATCAAAAATCTCCGACCGAGATTGTAGAAGGCATGATCCGTCCGGGTTCTATGCTTGTCTCGACACCTGTGACGGTCAGGAAGTATGTCAACGACGGTAGCGGTGAGTTCCGCGCCGTGCGTTTCGACGTGAGTGAAAGCGGCTCACTTGTCAACGAAGGTCTGTGGGCCGACGGAATGCTGGTTGCGGAGAAAACCGTCGATGAGGACGGCCGCACCCTCATAGACTTCACCGATGCATACGACAGGAGAGTCCTTTCACGTCAGCTTGTCAATGGCAGGGAATATGCCGACACCTATTTTGTGTATGATGATTACGGCGACCTTCGCTATATCGTTCCGCCTCTTGCCTCCGACGAGGTTGCGTCCCTGTCGTCCGAGGGGTCATCGTGGGGCGTATCGGACGCAGTTGTCGACAACTATTGCTATTACTATGAAAAGAATATACTTGGTCAGGTAACCCTTTTCAAGCAGCCTGGCCGAGCGGCGACAATCTACCGCTACGATGCCCTCAACCGTCTGACGCTTACGCAGGACGGAAACCAGCGAGTAGCCTCAAAGTGGACGTTTACCTTCACCGACCGATTCGGACGCGATGTAGCCTGCGGGGCGGTCACTCTGAGTTCGGCGGAAGTCGAGGCTATTCTTTCTGACAGCCATGTTGCGCGGTTTACGGGCACAGGGGCGGTATCGGGCTACGAAATCGAAGGCAATACCGCTAAGCCCGACGCGTTCTTTCGAGCCGATGTTGTGAGCTATTACGACAACTACGATTTCATACCGTCGACCCGATTAAACGATTTCGGATACCATGCAAACGAATATTCCGATGCCAGCCACACATCTGCGATGGGGCGTCTCACCGGAACCCTTATTTCTGGCAAACTGACGTCGGTCTACTACGACATCTACGGCAACGAGGTTCAGCGCCATGCCGACAACCACCTTGGCTATACCGACCATCAGTATTGCACCTATTCATACACGGACCGTCCGCTGACAGTGCGCAGGGAGACTAACATAAGCGCGGCCCGGACTGTCACAGAATCCTTCCGCTATACCTACGACACCAAGGACCGTCCGCTTGCGGTATACCATAGTCTCGACGGAGCCGACGAAGTTTGTCTGCAAAGCAACAGTTACAACGAGCTTCTACAGGTTGCGTCTCAGTCGATAGGTCCCTCTACCACCCGCACTATGAGCTACGACCTGCAGGGCCGTCTCACGTCCATTGTCTCCGACGTGTTCACCAACCGCCTCACCTACGAGCGCGAGGGGTGTATGTCGGGCAATATCTCGGTACAGGAATGGCGACACGGCAACTCTGTCGAAGAGCAGTACAGCTACAGCTATGATTTGCTCAACCGACTGACCTGGGCAGATTACAGCGGTCTTTCACAAGGCCGTTACAGCACTTCCTATACTTACGATAAGATGGGAAATCCTTTGACACTTCGTCGCAGGGGCGTGAACCCCTCTCTGTCAGGAGAAGACCGTCTGACCGAGATCGACCGTCTTGCCTATACTTACAATGGACATCATATCAGTACTATAGAAGATCATACCATAAACATTGATTCCGAAGGCTATTATGACTTCGACTATGCCGACTCCGGCGAAGAATACGAGTATGACTCCAACGGCAACCTGAGCTATGACCCCGACCGCGGCATGAGTTTCAGCTACGACCGCAACAACATGCCCTTTGCCATACGACAGACTAAAGGCGCCATGGCAAACGGACTGGTTCTGACACAGTACGGCTACGATGCAGTCGGCACACGCCAGAGTGTAACCCATTCCGTCCCGGCTGTCGCAGGAAGTGTTCCTTCTGGCGGCGGACAGTTGCCATTGTTGCAGCTGCAGACTATGCGACGTGATTATGTCGGGTCATGTATTCTCCAAAACTATCGGCTTGAACGCATACTGATACCTGGCGGTTATATCGATGCCGACGGCAAATACTACTTCTATCACACGGATTATCAGGGCAACAACCGTGCGGTAGTCGATGCGGAGGGCTATGTGGCACAGCGCACGGACTACTATCCCTACGGACTGCCGATGCGTCAGAAATCGGCCGACGCCCAGCCCTACAAATACAGCGGCAAGGAATTCGACCCCATCAACGGCCTCAACACCTACGACTTCCACGCCCGCGCCTACCATCCCGACAAATCCGTTTTCGGGTCTCCTGATTTTCATGCTTCCGATTATCCCGAGCAATCCATATATTCGTATTGTGGTGGTAATCCTATACTGTTTATCGATCCTAATGGTATGGACATACATCATTATGATGAGAATGGTAATTTTATGTACACGAAATCCAATGACGAATATGACAGTGTAGTGCTTCATATTAATGGAGCACTTGAAGAATCGGAGCGTATGGCCTACGGAACGATAGAAGATGTATGGCGCTGGAAATCGGCAGATGGTGGTTATTATGACTATTTGAAAGTTCGAGGAGATGATAATGCGAAGATGTTATTCGAATTCTTTGCAAATCATGTCGATATAGAATATACATTATTTCAGTGCGGTCAATCAGGAAAAAGTGGGCTTAATTTTATTTCGACATCACATTTGAAAAAAACTGAGAAATCAGCAGATCTTTTGTTTTTTCATCAATTAATTAAAGGTTATCATATTCGAAAGCATATCCATAATCATCCATCTGGTATTTTAAAATCCAGTGAATCGGATATATTGCTGGCACATCGAATATTTACGTACTATGAAGGATGTAATGAAATACAGCATTTGATATATACATCGTTGTCATGGCCCATAATAGGACATTATACAACATATTCTCGCAAAGATACATATATAAAGCCAAACCATTTTTATAAAACGTATATACGATATAATAAATGATTTATATGAAAAGATTAGCTTTAATAATCATGATATTTTTTAATATTCTAAGTGAGTATTCATACGCGGCCACACCATATACTGATACCGTCATGCTGAAAAAAGCGAATATTAAAAATGATTTGTTGTTGGCCTATCTAAAGAATCAACTAATTCCTATTGTAACGAAAGCGGTGACCGAACCAATTGGCATAATGTTGGATATAAAAAGCACCAACGACTCCATCTCCACTATTGTGACCATAACTTTTTCAGGGTTTTGTCCTGAAATTGATTCGAAAAACACCCCGGAGTTTTTTATTGAGAATGATAAAATTATAATTTATTGTAAGGTCGAAGGGAATACGAGCTTTATAGAAGACACTGGATTTAGACAGCTTGTGCCCATTAAGTCCGTTGATGATGAATTTTCCTATATTACACTTAGTTTAAGCGATAAATCTATCAAATTAGTAGATTTATGGTTAGCTTCAGGTGAATTAAGGTCGGTTCCCGAAAATAAATTTGAGCCTTGTGTCAAAGATAGCTTAACCAATCGATTTAAAGGGAAACCCATGTTTTGGTAAATATTTAGAACATATTGCATAATCTGATATGACTTACTCATGAGACTGAAAGCAGTAGGATTGACAATGAATGATAACTACGAATACAGCGGCAAGGAATTCGACCCCATCAACGGCCTCAACACCTATGACTTCCACGCCCGCGCCTACCATCCTGACAAATCCGTTTTCGGGTCTCCTGATTTTCATGCTTCCGATTATCCCGAGCAATCCGTATATTCGTATTGTGGTGGTAATCCTATACTGTTTATCGATCCTAACGGTATGGACATGCATCATTATGATGATAATGGTAATTTTATGTACACGGAGTCCAATGACGAATATGATAGTGTTGTGCTTCATATTAATGGAGCACTTGAAGAATCGGAGCGCATGGCTTATGGAACGATAGAAGATGTATGGCGCTGGAAATCGGCAGATGGTGGTTATTATGACTATTTGAAAGTTCGAGGAGATGATAATACGAAGATGTTATTCGAATTCTTTGCAAACAATATAGGATTGGAATATATGCTTTTTCAGTGTGGACTAAAAGGAAGTGCTGGGATTAATTATTTAGCAACTTCTCATAAAAAAGAAAGAGATAGTGCCGGACCTTTTTTATTTCATGGGCAGCTAATAAATGGATATTGTATAAGAAGAATAATTCATAATCATCCGTCAAAGTTTTTATTCCCAAGTCAAACAGATTTGGATTCTGCAAATAATATCAGTGCAATAATGCCAAAGGTTGAATATTACATCTATACGATTGTTTCATGGCCTGGAAATATACATTATAGAAAATATGATTCCAAAACTGAACATCACAAATTAACACCAGATGAAAAAGAATATCTGCATAAAGGAATACTGTATAAAAAATAGATTGATTACTGTATTCATTCTTTTATTTCTCCAGACTTTTACCGTCTGGGGTAATGACCGTTATGAGATATTACAATTAACGGAAGTGAAGATCAACAGTGAGCTAATCATAAACTTCTTTAGAGACAACGTGTTTTCTGTAATAGAAGAAAATGGCTATGTCAAAAAAAATGTTTATATAATTGCCAAATTTAAGAGTGAGGATACAATTAATATATTCATGCTTCCCGATAGTCCGGAGTCGTATCCGATACCTCCTAGTGATAATAATCATAAATTATATGTTACATTCATAGACGGATATAGAGTTTTCGTTGAAACCGATAGAATGTGTAAGTTGATTACATCAACGAAAAATCTTGTCCGATATAAATTTTTGCGGACTTTCCTTATTGTCAATGACAATGAATACTATTGGTGTTTGTCTCTCAAAAACAATGAGGCTATTCTTCAATATTTTCAACACCTCTCAGACATATACATAAGAGAATCGCCAAATTCAGCAGCAGAAGGTGATTGATATAAGCCGATATGGAAATAAAGTTGTTCGAACAGTTTATACTGAAAGAACATAGGTGTAATATTACCATATGATAATATACAGGCTTTTACAAATATTCTGTATGAAATGAAAGACGAAGTATGGAAAGTATTATGGAGTACTGATGAGCGAACGTTTCTTTAACATTTGAGAATAGAGACCTATATGAAAGATATACCAATCATAATAATGCTGGTCTTAGGATGCAATACCCTTTATGCTCTGGACAATAGTCTTTATATTAGACTGACAGATGAAGAGGGAGAGCATGCCATGATTGAGGTCGACCGAATGGATGCAGGAGCCTCAGGCGATGGCTGCGTGTGGGATTTCAGCGGGGCCGAGGCTTTGTGTACGCACAAAGTTCAGACAGCCGCAGAGGATTCAGTGCTCGCTGTGAAGTTCATGCGTGAAATCTACCGCTACAAGCTTGATGGAGATGTTGTGCGCTGGTATGGCTTCGAGAACCGGCTAACGAAAATAGAGGACAGTGTCGGCGTTCCGATTATGCGTTTTCCGTTTGAGTACGGGGATAGCCTAAGTGGACGTATTGATATGCTCGGAAGATATTCAACCGATACCCAGTGTATGGAAACCGGGGCAATCAGGCATATGGCAGACGCACGCGGCACGGTGATTCTGCCCGACGATACAATCAGAAACGTTCTGAGGGTTAAAACAGTGAGAAGTACCAAGACAATGATTGCCGATACAGTAAACCGCACGGTGTTTGATGCTAAGGCGGATTCGCTTCCGACCTTTGTACGGACCGATTACCGATGGTATAGCGATCGGTTTGTATTTCCAGTAGCCCGGCGGTCGGATATGGCTCTTGCATATGGTGACAGCACGGTTGTGCTTGGCTCTCTATGTCTGATTCTGGAGTCTGCATATTTTTCGGCCCGGACAGAGGAAAAACATGATAACAGAGAGGGTGATGATTCATATAATACGGATCGACGCATGCGCGAGGAGGGTGCTGCTGTGATAAAGCGTCTGGCCGATGGCTCGATTGAAGTACAATACAGGGTCGATGGCGGTTCCGGTATGCTTGAGACAACGGTATGTGATATTGCAGGGCGCGTTTACTATCACTCTTCGGCAGATAATGTCGGTATAGGCTATCGCTCGGAGATAATATCAATGTATGGGGCTCCGGCGGGGCAATATCTGCTTGTGGTGAGAGATGAAGACGATATTATAATCAAACAACTTTTTGAATTATGATGAAGGCAATGATACGTCTTGCAGTAGCCGTGTTGGCTTCGATGGTCTGTATGTGTGCGGTTGCGCAGGAGATGATTGGAACTAACGATACACAGGTGATACCTCCGACACCGTCTACTGCGATATTCAAGCGCTATATGGGTGAGCAGCCATCGCTTGCTACAGGCAGTGTGAATGTAAATGTGCCTATTTATACGATTGAATGCCATGGGTTGACGATTCCACTTTCGATGCGATATAATACGTCGGGTATCAAGGTTTTTGACGATCCTTTTCCATGCGGTCTCGGGTGGGCCTTGCTTCCCGGGCTGCGTATAATGCGTACGATTCTCGGGCGACCCGACGAACTTTTTGAGTATAAAGGGGATATGCAGAATCTTGGCGATGACTTTATGGCAACTCAACGTTGCATGACTATGTATGGCCTCGCTGCCGGTATGGGCGGAGAAAATAAATACGATTCGGAGCATGATCTCTTTACAGTATGCCTTACAGACGCTACGTATTCCTTTATTCTGGAGAAGGACGGAGACAAGGGGCGCAGCTTCAAAGGGTCGGGTTGTTCGGAAATAAAAATATTTGCCGACAAGGATTTGAATGAGATAACAGTAGTTGATTCCCATGGTATCAGATATTTTTTCGGTGGAGCTCGTGAGACAACAGATATGTCGTATGTGACATCGTGGATGCTGACACGTATAGAACTGACTAACGGAGAGGAAATCAAATTCGAATGGATTTTCGAAAACCATAGACCGGGAGTTGGGGTTCTGGTGCCTGACAGATATGTCGACAATCTTGAACCCAATACATTAATGGTATATAACTCTCAGAATCTTACCAACCCTTTAGATGGAACGGTCGAAAATCTGAGCCCGTATAAAATGTTCTGCAATCTTAAGAAAATAACATTTCCCGGCGGTACTGTCGAAATGGAATATGAAAGTTTTCTCAAGAAGATAAAAGTATCTCATGGATCTTCTGTCGTCAAGACAGCGACTCTATCATATGATAAGGCCGGCAGCGGATATGAGAGAGTGCTTACACGGATATCATTGAGTGATGAGGGCGATTATACATTCGGCTACAACAGCCAGAAGTTCGATAACCCCTATGCGCAGGACTATTGGGGGTATTATAACGGAGCCGACAATGCAGCATCGCTTAGCCCCAAACTCAGGCGCAAGTTCTATAAGACAGGAGGATATATCGAGATGGGTTATGCCGACCGAAATGTCAATGCCGAAATGATGAAGGCCAATATACTCACTTCTGTGACCTATCCTACCGGGGGATATACAGAGTATGAATATGAGCCTCATCGATTCAAGGATCCGCATGTGTTTTTCGACTCGCATATTCACCCTGACGACAACAAGCCGCTGACCGAGGGCGGAGGTCTTAGGGTTGTGAAGATCAAAAATCAGGGCAAAGGCGGAACGGTTCCGGTTGTCAAACGCTATGTTTATGGTGTGGCTGAAAACGGACTTGCGGAATGTTTGGCTACTCCTATCCCTGAAACATTTGTATCGCGATATTCAGTTGTTGTGTTTGATACGACTGCCGGTGTTTTACCGCCTCCGGTAATTGACTATGATATAGTAAGCATAAGCAACGCCTCTAATTATCTCAACAATAATTATAATGTAAACAATATATGGTATAAGGAGGTGACAGAGTATATCGAAGGGTCTGATGAATATGGCAAGATTGTATATAAGTTCGATGAGGCTGTGAGACAAAACGATATGAAAGACGACGAATACGGCAGCCCGGTTATGATTGGCTTTTATAAGGCTTTTTCGCCTGAGATTCTGAAAGTTTCTGAAACTGTGTATTCTGTGGAGGGAGGAAAGGAAACAGTGAAACTCTGTAATTCATGGGTTTATTCTGTCATTAATAGACAGAGTTTGTCTTCAAGTACGAAAATCATACGGCATTATTGCTCAATCTACAACAATCCTGACGCACCTGATGTCGGAGAAGATGGGTCTATACTTGTAGAGGTGGACACGAAAAAGCCATTATTTCCAATACGGGAATTTCGTCTTTCTTTTAATGATAAAGAAGTTTACAAAACATGGAGGTACTCAGTTAATTATGACAAGTCGCGACTTGTATCCAAAAGAACTACTGTATATTCAGATAATGGTGCGCGAACTATAAGCCAAAATTATGATTATCTTGACGACAGTTGTATTCCGAGTCGTCTGACAACAGTCGTAAATGGAGAGACTTCAGAGATTCTCGATTTATATTATCCTCATACGACGGCTGAAGTAAAAGACGAAATGACAGACTATCAGTCGCAGGCTTCGGTCTATGCTGCAATGACTTCCGCTAATATTCTTGCGGTGCCTGTGTTTACGGTTCTGACAAAAGGACGCTCTAAGATATCTGCTCAGAATCTTCTGAAGCATTATGGCGCAAGTCTTTATCTTCCCGAGAAGGTTTTGGCACGGCGAGGATCAGGGAAATTTTCTGTTCTTGGCACATATGATTATGATAAATCCGGCAATCTTGCGGCACGCACGTCGGCAACAGGTTTGGCTGAGACTTTTTTATGGGCCTATTATGGTCGCTACCCTGTATTTCACATTCCGGGATTTGATTATTCTCAGGTAAAATCAATTGTGGGAGATAATGCGGACATTTATTCGTGGCCATATTCCAGCTATGCGGCTGTGAATAATGTCAGGAATACATTTTTGTCGAAAAGTCTTTTATCAGAGTTTAATTTCAAGGAATCTGTCGGACTTTCGACACGTATTGAGCCTGCTGGCCTGACAAGTTCGTATGAATATGATGCGATGAATCGTCTTTCGGCGGTGAATTTGTCGGAAAGGCACCATATGAGCGAAATGGCCTATCAGTTATCCCGCGAAGACTTTAGTGTTTCAGTTAATTCGGAAAAATCGGTTTATAAAGCCGGAGAGCAGGTTTGGCTGAAGAGTTCTGTAGAGAATGGTTCGCAACGTCTGTCATACCAATGGCATATAATAGGTCAGGACGGGAAAGAACTTGCTGTCGTAAACGCTAAATCGCCACAGCTAAGGGAAGCGATTGATGGCTATGGGCCGATGACTGCCACTTGCATTGTCACAGATGAACTTAAAGGAGTATCGGTGTCGGGATCGGTGACGTTTACTGTCTCGCCTCAGAATATTTGTTTCACTGATATTTCAGGTTCTGAAGAATCTGTTTCGGCTAATCTGTATTGTGCATATGCATTGAAAGTTACGTTTAAAGTCATGTTGGGTGTGGAACCTGATGCGTTTGAAATATTAATCGATGGTATGGATTACAGCAATATGGTGGCATATGGCGAACAGTTTTCTGTAAACCTTTCGTCTGGTCGGCATTCGGTCGAGCTTAGATTTACCGATAATGAGGCTGTTGGCGATGTGATATTTTATATTTTGAAAGTTGAGGGAACGCATGGAGAAACTTGCGATCATGAACCTATCGTTATTTCGCGGCTGAACCGCATGAACGCAGATGAGAATGACACTGAAGTCGATGCGGAGAAAAGTATTACTATAGAATCCGCTACGGAGTAGCAGCCGCTAAACTTTAACTGGGAGGCATTTGTTTGTATGTAACAAATGTTTTTATAGTTATGAGTAAAAGTGTTGAGGAGGCTTTGCTGGAGAGGCGGAGCAGACGGCGCTATACGCGCGACAGGATTTCGGACGAGGATATGGACTTTATCTATAAGGCCATACGTAATACACCGACCAGCTATAACGGTGAGCAGTTTTCGGTAATAGATATCGACGATCAGGAGCTTAAAGAGAAACTCTACGGGCTTACAAATCAGAAACAGATAAAGACCTGCAATCATTTTCTGGTCTTCTGTGCGGATTTTCATAAGATAGAGATTGCAGCCAGGGCCAAGGGGATCGATATGGGAGATTTCGCGGCGACCGTCGACGGTTATACCGTCGGTGTGATCGACGCCTCTCTTGCGCTGATGAGCGCCCTTGTGGCAGCCGAAAGCCGTGGCCTCGCCACGTGTCCGATCGGCTATATCCGCACTGTTGCGCCCGATGTGGTGTCGGAACTTCTCGGCTTGCCACGCGGTGTGGCGCTGGTTTGCGGTCTTGCCATCGGTATTCCCGCCGAGATGCCCGACATGAAGCCCAAGGAGCCGGCCTCGTTGCTGATCCATCATAACCATTACCGCAGCGACGATATGTTGCCCGAGCTTCTTGACTTTGACAAGGCTGTCAGCGAATACAACCGTACGCGGACCGGAACGAAGTCCGACAACGACTGGGTGGGCCATATCATCGGCTACTATCACGAAGGCGCCGCCAGAGACATCCTCGCCGCCCTCCGCCGCCAAGGTTTCTTAGGCGGTCAGGCTGACAAACCGACAGGCTGTTAAACTGTTACGAAACCGGCCTACAGGCTTGCAGGCTTGTGGACCGGCTTCGTGGACTTAAACTATTACGTCAGAGTACCTGACGGTAGAGGGCTTCGATTTCGGCGAGGTTTACGTCGCGGGGATTGCCGGGGGTGCAGACGTCGGCGAGGGCCTGTTCGGCCAGGCGGGGAATATCGTTTTCGGTGATTCCGAGTTCTGTCAGGTGCTGAGGTATGCCTACTTCAAGAGCGAGAGCCTTCACGGCGTCGCAGGCGGCCTGAGAGGCTTCCTCTCGGCTCATACCGGTAGTGTCGACACCCATGGCACGTGCTATGTCGGGATATTTGTCGAGGCATTTTTCCATGTTGAATTCCATGACAGTGGGAAGCAGGAGGGCGTTGGCCACGCCGTGAGGCACGTCGAACAGCGATCCGAGGGGATGGGCCATGCCGTGGACAAGACCGAGACCTACGTTGGAGAAGGCCATGCCTGCGATGTACTGGGCCACAGCCATGCCGTTGCGTGCTTCGGCATTCTGCGGCTCCTCGACGGCGACAGGAAGAAAACGCGCAATCATGCGGATGGCTTCGATCTCGAACATATCCGACATCGACCAGGCGCCTTTGATAATATAGCCTTCGATGGCATGGGTGAGCGCGTCCATACCCGTAGCGGCCGTTAGGCTCTTCGGAAGACTGTACATCAGTTCGGCATCCACGATAGCCACGGCAGGAATGTCGTTGGGGTCGACACACACCATTTTTTTCTGTTTTTGCTCGTCGATGATGACGTAGTTGATCGTGGTTTCGGCAGCGGTTCCGGCGGTGGTCGGTATGGCTATGACGGGGACACTCTTGTGTCTGGTCGGAGCGCAGCCTTCGAGCGATACGATATCGGCGAATTCCGGATTATTTGTTACAATGCCTATGCCTTTTGCCGTGTCGATGGCCGAACCTCCACCTATGGCCACGATTATATCGGCTCCCGAGTTCTTGAAGGCTGCGATACCGGCCTGAACGTTGGCTACGGTCGGATTGGGTTTGACTTCGCTGAGGATTTCGTATGGAATGGCGGCTTCGTCCAGTACTTCGGTCACCATTGCGGCGACGCCGAATTTTATCAGACCGGGGTCTGTGACGATCATGGCTTTCGATTTGCCGAGGCGGCGGATCGCTTCGGGCAGTTCGCGGCGGGCGCCGGGTCCGAAGTATGACACTTCATTGAGAATAAAACGATTGATTATGATATTAATAGTTTATGGTTCGTTTATGTTCATTAAGGAATCTGACGGCGCAGTTTGCCGTTTGCAGCACGCGGAAGGGTGTCGACAGTTTTTATGAATTTCGGCAGACGTCGGTGGTCGGCAATATTGTCGCGCAGGGCTTCTTCTATGGCGTTTGTGTCGGTTTCACCTTCTATGACGAGCATGGCGGCCTGTCCCCATACCGGATGGGGCGCGGCGCATACGTAGAATGTGTGACCGGACAGCACAGGCGCGTAAAGTGCTTCGAGTTCTTCGGGAAAGAGTTTGATTCCGCCCGAGTTGATTACTCCGTCGGCACGTCCGCGCCAGCGGAATGTTCGGGCGTCGATGAGCTCGACGATGTCGTTGGTCCGGAGGCGTCCGAATGAAAATGCCGGGGCTGCTATGGCGAGTCGTCCGTCCGGGTCGGTCTCGAACGTAATGCCCGGCATTGCGCGGAAGATTCTGGCCGGATCATCGGCGCGCGCAAGGGCCACGTGGCTGCATGTCTCGGTCATTCCGAAACTGATATAAGCCGTATAACCCATGTCGGCGAGGATGCGGCATTGTTCCGCTGACGGGGCTGACCCTCCGATGAGTACGGCGGCGATACGCGGAGCATATTCCGGATGCGCGAGCAGCGACGGAATCTGCGACGGAACGACAGGCAGCAGATCGATACGGGAAAGCGAGTCCGGAAGTGTTATATCGTTGCTTACCGGTAGCTCAACAAGGCGGCATCCGGCTTCGAGCGCTCTCACCGCCATCATCTTGCCCGCGATATAATCCATGCTTAGGGGCGAGGCGAGTAACGAGTGGCTGCCGATTCCGAAAAAGGCGTTGGTAGCCCGCGCCGAAAGGCGCATATCGCTTTTGAGCAGTTGTATGGCCTTGGGTGTGCCTGTCGAGCCGGAGGTATGGGCTTCGACATAAAGTGAGCCGGAGTGCCATTCGGCCAGGAAATCGCTCAGGAACGCCATTGCAGATGATCGAGTGATTCCCATGCCGCCGATGGGTTGTGGAAAAGTTCCGGACCGCGCATTTGGAGCGGGGATCCGATGTTGTTTGTATATAACTGTCCTGTGCCGAGACCCTGGGGCCTGTTGATTTTATGATAATCCGTGAGCCATCTGCCGATTGCCGCCAGTCCGACATTCGATTCCAGGGCAGAGGTGAGCCACCAGCCTATATTCATGCTCCGGGCTGCTATGATGTAGGTCATCGAGCTGCTGAAGCCTCCGCACAGAGCCGGTTTGAGAATAATGTAGGATGGGCGTATGTCGTTGAGCAGGTCTACCGATTCGGAATAGTCGCGTACACCTATCAGTTCTTCGTCGAGGGCAACCGGAATTGGACTCTCGCGGCATATCCGCGCCATTTCCTCGCGCTGGCCTGCCTTGATGGGCTGCTCGATGGAATGAATGTCGAACTTCGAGAGGCTGTCGAGGCGAGCGAGGGCGTTCGCGGGTGTGAATGCGCCGTTGGCATCAAGGCGTATCTCCAGAGAGTCTGGACTGAAATTGCGGCGCACTTCGCGCAGCAAATCCAGCTCGTCTTCAAAATTTATGCCTCCTATTTTCAATTTTATAATACGGAATCCGGCATCGAGTTTTTCCTGAATACGCGAGCGCATTGTCGCCTTGTCGCCCATCCACACCAGACCGTTGATCGGAATGCCAGTGCATCCCGCGAGCCATGGATTGCTCTTGCCGGTATTTCGGGTGAGATTGCTTATGGCAGTCTCGAATCCGAAACGGATCGAGCTATATGGATGTTCCTGAGCCGCCAGAGGATTCCGGCAGGCTTCAGCCAGCGCGCTCTCATAGTCGGGACAGTCTTCGGCCGAGAGACCTCTGAAAAGGGCACATTCGCCATATCCGCAGTGGCCGGGATCGTCTGGATCGAAGATGCGCACGAAGTAGGTGTCCTTATATGTCATCACCTGCCTCGACGTGCGCGCCTCGAAATTAAACATGAGGCGGTAGGGCGCCCATTCTGCCTTCATCAGCCGGGGAACTGGGGATATTTGTCGAAATCCGGATCGCGCTTTTCGAGGAAAGCGTTGCGTCCCTCCTGTGCCTCGTCCATGAGATAGTACATAAGGGTGGCATCGCCGGCGAATTCCATCAGGCCGTGCTGGCCGTCGAGTTCGGCGTTGAGCGCGCGCTTGATCATGCGGATGGCGAAGGGGCTGCGCATCATTATGGTCTTGCACCAGTCGACGACTTCGTCTTCGAGCTTGTCGAATGGCACCACTTTGTTTATCATGCCCATCTCGAGAGCCTCGGCGGCGGTATACTGGCGGCAGAGATACCAGATTTCACGGGCTTTTTTCTGGCCGACACAGCGGGCGAGATACGAGGAGCCGAAACCTGCGTCGAAGCTGCCTACCTTAGGCCCTGTCTGGCCGAAACGTGCGTTTTCGGAGGCGATAGAGAGATCGCATACAACCTGAAGGACATTTCCGCCGCCTATTGCATAGCCGTTTACCATGGCGATGACCGGCTTTACGAGTGAGCGGATAAACTTATGTATATCGAGTACATTGAGGCGAGGGGTACCGTCGGCGTCGCGGTATCCGCCGTGGGTCTTGTAGTTCTGGTCGCCTCCGGAGCAGAATGCCTTGTCGCCGGCGCCGGTGAGGACCACGACGCGTACCGCAGGGGTGTCGCGACAGTATTCGAGGGCGTCGAGAATCTGGGCGTTGGTCTGCGGCCGGAATGCGTTGTATACTTCGGGACGGTTGATGGTTATTTTGGCTATACCCTCGAAGAAGTCGAAGAGTATGTCGGAGTATTCCTTTATGGTCTGCCACTTGCGCGGCTGTGCGTTTGTTTCCATTCTATAGTAAATGCTTGGAGTATTCTTTTTGTATCTTTAATCTCATGATGGCCGGTGTGCCGTCGGGATTCAGAAATTCCTCGATCACGGAATCAACGGGGCGCGAGCTGTCGTATTCCAGATAGCGGTAACCGTAGGCGTCGGCGAGCTGGCGCAGCGGCAGACGCGGAGGCACTGTAAAGAGCTGTTCGAGTTCGGGTAGGCCGCCTGTGGTGCTTATATTGCGGAAAATGTCGCCGCCATTGTTGTCGAGGACCACTATCCGGAAGCCATGGGGAGGCTCGGCCGCTCCCAGCGCGCCTATGTCGTATGCCGCACTCATGTCGCCGGTAATGAGCAGCGTCGGCGCGTTGCCGCCGAGTGCATATCCGAGCGCAGTAGAGGTGCATCCGTCGATGCCGCTGATACCGCGGTTGCAATAGACAGGCCCATGCCATTGCATCATCTGTGCGTAGCGTATGGCCGAGCCGTTTCCTACATGGATATCGCCTCGGAATCTATCGGCGATTTTGCCGATGGCTGCCATTATAGGATTGGTCCTTACAAAATTCTCGTTTTTTAACTGCGATTCCTCGGCAAACGATTGCCACCTGCGGCTATATTCAGTTTCGGTAACAGCCGCGGCGAGTGCCTGCAGAAATGGTAGCGGATCGCACTCTATCCGTGTTGTCAGGCGCCCGTAGGTATCGGTAGAGTTGTCGGTGTACCCTAAGGTGTAGACTTCGGTATTTGCCGATGTCCTGAGCCATCGTTTAAGTCGCGCTGACACAATGCTGCCACCAATGGCTATGACTATCTCCGGTTCGAGACCCTCGGCGCAGGAAGTCTTCAGTAGCCTGTCGAACGTTCCTACGGAATAGGAATGGTCGATATTGGCCTGTACTTCGGTAAGAACAGGGATTCCGCGCAAATCAATACTGTTCAGTGCGGTGCGTTCTCTCGGAGTGGTGTCGCCGCATACTATTATGATTTTCTTATCACGTATTTTCCCGATTATACCGTCGAAGTCGCCGGGGGAACCTTGCGGCCGAATCGCTTTTATGAGCCGGGCCTTGTTGAACGGTTCTTTGTCGGTCAGAGGGGTGAGCGGTATGTCGAGTTGCACGTTGATGTGTACCGGGCCGCGGCGGCTGCCGAGAGCGGCCTCGAAGGCGTCGCATACATCAAGGTTAGCCTTGGTGAAGAGGGCAGTATCGGTGTCGGCTGCAACCGGAATGTCGACCGATTTTCTTACGACCGCGGCGAGCGCTCCTGCCTGACGCATGGTCTGGCTGTCGAGCTGGTCGATCCATCGGGCCGGTCTATCTGCTGTAATGGCTATCAGAGGCACACGGCGATAATATGCCTCGGCCAATGCCGGGCCATAGTTCATCAGCGCCGAGCCCGATGTACATATCAGAAGAACCGGTGAGTCGGTCTTCAGCGCCATGCCGAGAGCCATAAAAGCGGCGCAGCGTTCGTCGATGACTGTGTGCATGCAGAAACGCTCCGCACGGTGAAATGTCACGGCCAGGGGTGCCGAACGGGTGCCGGGCGACACGACTACATGACGCACTCCATAGGCTGCCGCCAAGGAGGCGAGCATGCGGCATACATCGTTGTCGATTGTTTCTGTTTGAGCCATAAAGTTGGCGGAAATTGGTTTTCAGCGTAACAAAATTAGCTTATTTTTGTTAATATTGCAAGACATTCATCCATATGCGACATCTACGGTCTTTCATCATATTATCTTTTGGAATAGCTGCAACGATCTGTATGACAGCTCAGAATACTGCCGATTCGTTGACCGCGGCACCGACTGACACTGTCGTGGCACGGAAAGGACTGATCGCGAGAATAATCGATTATTTCGACGAGGCCAACAAACCCAAGGAACACAAGAAATTCGATATCAGTTTTATCGGAGGCCCGCACTATTCGACCGATACTAAATTCGGCATCGGGCTGGTCGCTGCCGGACTATACCGCACTGACATGACAGATACGGTGCTTCCGCCTTCCGACGTATCGATATATTTCGATGCAACGACGAGCATGTTTTTCAAACTCGGAGTGCGCGGCACACATATCGCGCCGCACGACCGCGGCCGTCTGCAATATGACGTCAATTTCTCGTCGGTAGCCACAAAATTCTGGGGTATAGGCTACGATAACAACGTGAACGACGACAACGAATCGAAATATAAATATCTCAATTCCCAGGCTCAGGCAGGATGGGTGTGGCGTCTGGCCAATAATCTCTATCTCGGGCCATTCGCTACCTTTGATTATATCAACGGACGCCATTTCGCCAAACCGTGGCTGTGGGAGGGTGAGGATGACCGCACTTTCAATCTCGGGGTCGGCTTTACGCTTCAATATGATACGCGCGATTTTCTGACCAATGCCTCCCGTGGCATATTTTTCCGTCTTGATCAGCGTTTCAATCCTCGCTTTCTGCTCAACCGCTATGCATTCTCGCTCACCGAGCTGACATTTGCCTTTTACCGGCCTCTCTGGCGCGATGCCATTATTGCCTTTCAGGCTCATTCGCGGCTCACTTACGGCAATACGCCGTGGGGACTGCTCTCGACTCTCGGAGGCAGCGATAATATGCGCGGATATTTCGAAGGCCGATACCGCGACAAATCGGAAATCGACGTCTGCCTTGAGCTAAGACAGCATATATGGCATCGTAACGGGCTTGTAGCCTGGGTCGGTGCCGGTACTATTTTCCCGAAATTTTCCGCTATAACAATGCGCAAGATTCTGCCTAATTATGGAATCGGCTATCGCTGGGAATTCAAGAAGAGGGTCAACGTGCGTCTTGATCTGGGATTCGGCAAACACCAGACCGGTTTTATTTTCAGTATTAACGAAGCATTCTGATGAAACACCCTCTAAGCAAATATGTTCCGGCCATACTTATGTGGGCACTTCCGTTGCTGCTCATAGTGCCCAATGTGATTCTCGATATTACTGAGCAATATTACAGCGTGGCGGCCCGCATTGCAAATGTGGCGCTGCCGCTTGGCGTGTATCTGCTGCTGATGTCATGGAGCCGCAAGGTAGGGCGTACGACGCTTTTTCTGATTCCGGTGATGGTGCTGTGCGCGTTCCAGATAGTGCTTATATATCTCTATGGCGAATCGATCATTGCCATAGATATGTTTCTCAACGTTGTCACCACCAACTATCACGAAGCTACCGAACTGCTCCGTAATCTTGGCGTTGCGATCGCGGTGGTGTGTATGCTTTATCTACCTCCGATCGTTGTCGGAATAGTGCTCTGTGTGAAGAAACGATATGCAGAAAATGCCTGGCGCCGACCTGCTTTTCAGACGGGGCTTGCAGTCGCTTGCGTGGGCCTCGTGGCATTTGTGGTCGCGTTCTTTTTGCCGGGCGGATATATGCCACATCGCGAATTGTTCCCTGTCAATGTAAGCTATAATATGGGGATGGCGGGTTACCGTACGGTACTCGCGAAGGAATACAAATCTTCTTCGGCACCTTTCATGTTCGGTGCCGAGGCGCGTGTCGACTCCGTGCCGCAGGTGATCGTGCTTGTGATAGGCGAGACGTCGCGTGCCGACAACTGGCAGCTCAACGGCTATTGCCGTGAGACCAATCCGCGTCTTTCGCGTCGTGAGAATCTGGTTTCATACGGCAAGGCGTTGTCCGAGAGCAATACAACGCACAAAAGCGTTCCTCTGTTGATGTCGCATCTTTCGGCCGACCATTTCGGCGATTCCATCTACAATGTCAAGGGGGTGATATCGGCTTTCGACGAGGCCGGATACCGCACCGCGTGGATTTCGAACCAGCAGCACAACGGTTCGCTCATAGATTTCTTCGGCGAAGAGGCCGACAGCGTCGATTTTCTGACCGAGGACGGCCGCAGCCATCACGATATGGAGATCTGCGGTACTCTCGAGCGTTTTGTTTCGGCCAATCCCGATAAGCGGCTTTTTGCAGTACTTCATACCTATGGCTCGCATTTCAATTATACCGAACGATATCCACGCGAGTATAGCCGTTTCAAACCCGATCACGATATGCAGGCCAATCGTGAGAACCGGGCCCAGCTCGTCAACGCATATGATAATACGATTTTATATATAGACTCGATGCTCGACAGTGTGATGACCGTGCTTGAGCATTCAGGCCGTCCTGCCGCAATGCTGTATCAGACAGATCACGGCGAGGATATATTCGACGACAGCCGTGAACGTTTTCTACATGCTTCTCCCACTCCGACATACTGGCAGCTTCATGTACCCGTGATACTTTGGCTGTCTGATGACTATGTGAGCCGGCATCCCGAACGCCTCGAAGCCGCACGTGATCATGCACGTATGAATGTATCTTCGAGCCGGAGCGCGTTCCACACACTGATGTCGCTGGCCGATATTACAACGCCTTTTTATGATCCTGCGGCAGCTCTTACTGAACGGAATTATATTGAACCGGAACGCCTATACGTGAACGATTACAATGAGGGTATACCTCTCTGTCGTGCGGGTCTCCGTAAGCCCGATTTCCAGAAACTTGATTCGATAGGAATAGAGGTTAAAACCGGAAGTGAATGATTCGCCCGACAGACATGTCGGAATCCGCCAACGACATGTTTTTAGTGGTGGTTTGACGGAATGGGGGATTTTTGCTAATTTTGCGGCTTCTAAGAGGTATGGAGAGAAGGTCGCGTCATATCGCATGGTTTCTACTGGTACTTTTCGCAATGTTTTTTTGCGGAAATACTCTCTTCATCCATACTCATCGTCTGTTCGACGGACATACTGAGGTGCATTCGCATCCTTTCATGCCCGGAACTACTCATTCTCACTCCGATTCGGGTTTTCAGGCCATATCGCATATAAATGCCGCGCTTGCAGCCGTTGACCGAACTCCACTCACGGAGATTCCGCCGGTTTCGGAGTGCAGGGTGTCGACTGCGTTTCGTGTTGCCTGCAGTCTCAAGATTTTTTTTACTGATTTCAGAAAAGGACGTGCGCCCCCTGTGGCTGCCTGACATGGCGGGACGATCATATTTCTAAACAGTAAAAGATAATTTTTATGACAAAATATATATTGTCGATACTGCTTGCGGTATCGGCTTTCTTCGCGCAGGCCCAGACGGACGACACTAATCTTACAGGTCATGTGATAGACAGGGAGACCGGCGAACATTTGCCGTTTTACATCATAAATATTCCGGCTCTGAAAGCCGGGACAACCACGGATGCCTCGGGACACTACGCGCTGCGGCATCTCAAGCCGGGTGAATACGAGGTTGTGGCCGAATATACCGGTTATGTTACAGAACGCAAAAAAGTTGTTCTCCAGAGCGGGAAGACGGCAGAACTTAACTTCGAGGTAGTGCCGGATGCGATGATGCTCGAGCAGGTTGTTGTGACAGGAACCAAGAGCGAGCTTAAGCGGCGTCACAGTCCGGCTCTTGTGAGTGTGGTGGATGACCGGATATTCCGGTTGGTTGATGCCTGTTCGCTTGCCGACGGTCTTAGCTATCAGCCCGGTGTCAGAGTCGAGAATGATTGTCAGAACTGCGGTTTCACACAGGTGCGTATCAACGGTCTCGACGGGCATTATTCTCAGATTCTGATGAATTCGCGTCCGGTGTTTTCGGCGCTTGCGGGTGTGTACGGCCTGGAGCAGATACCGGCGAATATGATAGACCGTGTCGAGGTAATGCGCGGAGGCGGATCGGCCCTGTTCGGCTCATCGGCTATCGGCGGTACCGTCAATATCATAACCAAGGACCCTACTGCCAATTATGCCGAAGTAAGCCATTCGCTGACCTCGATAGGAGTCAGCGGCGCTCTCGACAATAATACTACTTTCAATGCCTCGGTGGTGTGGCACAATAATGAGATCGGTCTGACGGTCTATGGTCAGAGCCGTAACCGTGACGGTTATGACCATGACGGCGACGGCTTCACCGAAGTTCCAGAAATCAAGAGTCAGACCCTTGGCGCGCGCACCAACATGCGTTTTACTCCCGATACACGTCTTACGGCCGAATATCATGCGACTCACGAATACCGGCGTGGCGGCGATGATCTCGACAATCCGCCGCATATGGCGATGGTTGCCGAGCAGGTGGAGCATAACAATCATGGCGGGGAACTTGCGTTCGACTGGTGGTCGTCGGAGCGTGAGAGGCATTTCAATGTCTTTGCGGCATTGCAGAGCATACGGCGCAAGAGTTATTATGGCAGCGACATGGATCCCAATGCGTATGGACGTACCAACGATCTTACCGCTACCGCGGGTGCGCAGTGGACGCAGTCGTTTAAAAAAGTGATTTTCATGCCTGCCGAGTTTATCGGCGGCATAGAGTACAGTCACAATTATCTGCATGACGTGACCGTAGGATATAATCACGACATAGCGCAAAGTGTTAATATCTACAGCGCCTATGCCCAGAATGAATGGCGCACAGACCGGTGGGGATTCCTCGTCGGTGCACGTCTCGACAAGCACTCGATGATCCATAATCCTATTGTGTCACCCCGCGTGAATATCCGCTATAATCCGTCTGACAGGATGAATTTCCGTCTGTCTTATTCGACGGGCTTCCGTTCGCCGCAGGCATATGACGAGGATTTTCATATCGCTATCGTAGGCGGTGAGCGTCTTGTGACCATACTCGCACCCGATCTTAAGCAGGAAAGCAGCAACAGTCTGAGTTTCTCGGCCGATTTCTATCACCGGATAGGTTCTGTCCAGACCAATCTGATGGTGGAGGGCTTTTATACTGATCTTCGCGATGTGTTTGCCCTGCGACTTCTTGACCAGACTGATGCCGCCGGTAATGCCGTGCAGGAACGTTATAACGGCGGAGGCGCACGCGTGATAGGTCTTAATGCCGAATTACGGCTCGTATGGCCGAAATGGACCATCCAGGGCGGAATAACCTGGCAGAACAGCCGCTATAAACAGGCTGAGTACTGGAGTGAGGATCCGGATGTGGCTCCGGTGAAGAAAATGTTCCGTACGCCCGATCTTTATGGCTTTTTCACGGCTTCCTATGATATCAACAAGCATTTTACGGCATCGCTTTCAGGCACTTATACCGGCTCGATGCTTGTGCAGCACATTGCGGGATCAGGTACACCGGTAGACAAAGCCGTAGATACTCCGCGTTTCTTCGAAGCCAATGCGAAGCTGAGCTATGAAGTTAATGTCTACAAGACTGCCTGTCTGGAGTTAAGTGCCGGGCTGATGAACATATTCAACAGCTATCAGAAAGATTTCGACCAGGGAGCGCTCCGTGATTCCGGATATATCTACGGCCCCTCGCTGCCCCGCAGTCTCATGGCCTCTGTCAAGCTCCATCTATAATAAGCAAATTCCCCGGAGAGATTGCCGCTGTGGCGTTCTCTTCCGGGGAATTTGTATTACTGGTATGGCTGATTATTTTGCCGGCTGGTTCTTGAGAAGCTGCTGGAGCTGCTCGGGAGCGTTGGTGGTGATGTAGTCGACACCATTGTCAATGCACCATTGCATGTCGGCGGGGTCGTTTACGGTCCAGACGTTCACCTCCATACCGAGGTCGTGGGTCATTTTGATCCATTCCGGGTGTTTCTTCATCGCCTTGAGGGAATAATCGATACCGGCACCGCCCATCTCTTTTATCTGCCAGGGGATATAGTCGCCCGAAAGATAGTATACTGCAGTCCCTTTGGGAGCGTATTTGATGATATCCTGAAAGCCGTATTTCGAGAATGTGATGTAGTCGGTCTTGTCCTCAAGCCCGTATTTCTTCACCATCTTTACAATGTCCTTGATGGCTTTGCGCTCGTGCTTACGGCTGTCGTGCGTCTTGAGTTCGAGGACTATGCGCGAGGGCTGCTTGGCGGCCTGTTCGAGGTAACTTTCCAGAGTGGGCACGTTTTCACCGTTGGAGAGTTTCTGTGCAAGGACTTTCTTTGCGGGCGAACTTTCGATATGTACTCCGTTGATATTGTCGTCGTGATTTACGACCAGAACTCCGTCGGAGGTCATCCATACATCGAATTCAGATGCATGGCAACCGATGGAGTCGGCTTTGACGAGAGCGCGGATAGAGTTCTGTGCCGAACCTTCGGTATCCCAGTATCCACGGTGTGCTATTACTTTGGGAAGCGCTGCCGAAGCGGCCAGAGATGATGCCGCGGCCAATGCTGCGGCGATGATAAGACGAGTTTTCATAGTTCGTATTCTATTTTGACTTGTTTGTTTACAGATGTGGCGGGAATCTCGAGAGTAGTACAGCCGGTTTCGTTGTTGAATGTGGTCTTGGCCTTTTTGCCGTTTACCTTGACCTGTGTAGCAGCCTTGACAGCGGGTAGTTCGAGGCGATAGGCGCGCCGGGTGATCTGGCCGGGATATGTGCCCTTTGCCGGATGTACGGTGACGGTTGCTTTTGTGCCGGTCTGTTTATACTGTAGGTCGGTTGTTGTGTATATTCCTTTCTGATAGTCGAGGGATATGCCGTCGTCTTCGTATAGGACGAATGTGTTGTCGGCATCGCCGGCAGCGGGGTAGACGCGCATTATGAGTGTAGTGAGGGGCTCGGTGGCGGGTCGTGGAGTGTAGGGCTGCATCGGCATAATCCAGCCGCCGCGCACGTAGAGGGGAAATTCGTCGAGAGGTTTGGCTACATTCTCTGTATGTCCCCCTTCCTTGCGTTCATGCGTGAAATAATCGTACCATATCTCTCCGGCGGGGAACCATACTTTCTGTGAGGCTGTCTTGTCCGCGCCTTCTCCGGGTGACGTGATCGGGGCGGCGAGGAGTATGTCGCCGAATGTGAATTGCTGCGGCTGGTCGAAAGATTCGGGCTGTCCGCCGTAGTCGATGAACATGTTGCGGTTGAGTGGCACCATGGTATTGTGTGTCTGCCATACGCTCGAATAGACGTAGGGCATTATCTGCGATCGCATGTGATACATGCGGCGCATGGCCTTGGTTTCCTGCTCGCCCGAAATCCACGGACGGCGGTCGAGCTTGGCGTCTTTGGTGGAGTGTACGCGGAGGGCGGCCGAAAGAGCGCCGAACTGCGTCCATCGCACGGTAAGCTCGGGATTTGGCTTGCCGCGGAATCCGCCGATGTCGTGAGCCCAGTAGTAGCATCCGCCCTGGCCGCTGCCGGAAGTCAGTTTTACTTCGAATGCGAGGATTTCCCAGTTGGACTGAGCATCGCCGGAGAACTGTATCGGATGGCGGTGGTCGCCCCAGCCGGCCCAGCGGCTGTAGCCGGCACCGCGTCGGTTATTGTTCTGTGAGTCGCGGTAATACAGTTCGTTGACCCAGGCGAGCGAGGTAGTGTTGTATCCCTGGACGTAGGGATATAGATAATTCTGCTGCCAGTCGAGCCACCAGAAGTCGACACCCATGTCTTCACTGGGCCGGTGGGCGTATTTGAAGAATTTCTCCATATAGTTCCGGTCCGACAGGTCGAAGAGAGGCACAGGGCCGTCTGTCGCGCCGAGTTCGGCCGCGAATTCTGCGTAGTTGTGTTCGTGGGGGCGCAGACCGTCGTGGGGATGGTCGTTTAGTGATACGGTGACATTGCGTGCGTGGATGGAATCTATGAGCGCTTTGGGATCAGGGATCAGTTCCTTGTTCCATGTATAGCCGTTCCAGTTGAGATGTCCGTTATGGCCGGTGCCTGTAGTGGCATCGTTGGTGTGCCAGCCCATATCGAAGACAATATTGTCGATCGGGAAGTCGTTTTCGTCATAGCCTCTGATGATGTCGAGAAATTCGTCGGCGGTGTAATCCCAGTACCGGCAGTACCATACGCCATGAATATATTTGCGTGTCATAGGCACCTTGCCGCTGATTGCGCCGAGAGAGGCGAGGGCACCGCGGTAGTCGTTGCCGTAGATGAAGCAGTACTGATCCTGTATGTGGTTTTTTGTATCGCGTGTCTTCAGCCAGCCGTCTACAAGAAGATCGGAGCGTTCATCGTCGATCATATACCAGCCGTCGCGGCTCAGAAGACCGTCGTTCATCGGAATCTCTTTTGTCACGCGGTCGAGTGTCTCTACCGTGCCGCCGAGATTGTTTTTCGGAAGGAAGCGATTGGTGAATTTCTTCTTTTTCCCGTCGAGAGTATAGTAGACTGCCAGATTCGATGTCGAGAATGGGAAACCGTCATCGTGATAGGATATGTCCAGAGCCGAGGTTTTGATTTCGTATCTTCCGTCGCCGAGATCCTTGACTTCGATGCTGTCGAAAGGCAGCATATTGGATCGGTCGTAGGCGAAAAGAGTTGGCTCGTCGATAAACTTGCCGTCTTTGGCATACTCAAGGCGCAAGAGTTGCGGGGTGATTATTGAAAGGCGTGCGTTTCCGAAGACCATCGGGTTTTCTGTCGGAATTTTGGCAGCCGTTGTCGTGGCCGAGGAGATAAGCAATAACGCCGGCAACAGGGTTCTGGCAAGTTTTGTCATGTCTTTCGTCTTTTCCTGATAGTTGTTTTATACGGGCACTGCACTCCAGCCGATGGCTGGAATGTAATGAAATTTGAAGGATTGTGTCGGTGTCAGATGTGTGTGATAATTAATCTACGATTGGTTTTAAGTGTTGGAAATAGATTCGTGCGTATCGAATCGAAACATCGGAACTTTCTTTGCGCAACAAAAGTACACATTATCGCTCATTCCGCCAAAATAGATGCAACAAATTTTATGTTAAAAATAATCTGATACCAAAAAATCCCGCCGGGGACATCGGCGGGATTGATAATGCGTTAAAAAGGCGGGGCAAGAGAGCTGTGCTCTGGTTATTGTTTCGGGGATACCGGTACTATTTTTACGTCTATACCGTTTTCTTCAAGCTGTCGTGCCACCCTGTCGGGGATATTGCTGTCGGTAATTATCATGTCGACGTCGGTGATGTTGGCTATTTTGCAGAAACCGCGTCGCCTGAACTTCGAAGAGTCGGCCAATACGATGGTTTTCTGGGCGGCGTGCATCATTTCCTGATTCAGATTGGCCTCGCGCATATCGGTGGTCGTTATGCCGAATTCGAGATCTATGCCGTCGACACCGAGGAAAAGCTTGCTGCACGACAGGTCGGAAAGCGGCGCCTCGGCCACCTTTCCTACTACAGAGAGCGAACTTGATCTCAGTGATCCCCCAAGTTGCATGATATCAATGGACTCGTTTGTGCCGAGAAGTTCGGATACCTGAAGGGAGGCGGATATGACGGTCAGGCGGTGGTTTGGCACGATCGCACGGGCGAAAGCGAGCACGGTCGTTCCCGAGGCTATGATGATACTGTCGTTCCTATCGATCAGGGTAGCGGCGAAACGGCCTATTTCTTCTTTCTCTTCCCTGGCGAGATGCTCTTTCTCGTTTACTGAGCGGTTGTTGATATAGGGATTGATGAGGATAGCCCGGCCATGGCTTCGGTATAGCTTGTTCGCTTTCTCAAGTTCTGTAAGATCTTTTCGTATTGTCACTGTAGAGACGTCGAGTAGCGCGGCAAGATCTGAAACCTGCATGGCTTCATGGCGGTGAAGTGAGTCGAGTATAAGTTTGTGGCGGTCTTCCTTAGTGATAGTCATGGCGATAATCGAGTGGTTTCGGTGCAAAATTAATAAAAAAGAAAAGAAAACGAAATAAAAATGTGAAAATATCGAAATTATATTTGCAACTGTCGGCCCCTTGTGATAACTTTGAGGTGTAAAACAATCTGAACTATGAGACAGCTATTTATAACTATGTGTTTATGTGCGGGTTTTCTGTATGCCGGAGCGCAGGCCGACCCCGCAGGGAAAATAAGTTTCGATTATAAGGGTACGCCACGCACATACGCCATGTATGTGCCGGAAAATCTTGCGCCGGAGGCTCCGCTGGTGGTATATGTGCATGGTTACGGCTCCAAGACACGATGGCTTTCGGACCTCAACGCAGCCGCTGATCGTCACGGTTTCGCAGTATGTTATCCCGATGGTCTGCCTGATTCCAGGGGTAAGGACGGATGGAAGGTCGGATATCCGCCTCAGGAGTCGATTGTTATCGATGAGGCCGATTATTTCCGTCACCTTCTCGACGAAGTATGCGGCCGTTATGGATTGAGTCGCGATAATGTGTTCTGTGCGGGAATGTCGAACGGAGGCGATCTGTGCTATCAGTTCGCTTATACCGATCCTACTATATTCAAGGCTTATGCCTCTGTGGCCGGACTGACTTTCGAGTGTACATATCTGCCTGAGAGGCTAACGATCCCTGTTCCTTTCATGGAGATACACGGCACGGCCGACAAGACTTCGATGTGGGCCGGAGATCATGAAAACAAAGGTGGCTGGGGTGCGTATATTCCTGTTCCGCTTGCTGTTGCCGCCATTGCCGCAAACAACCGATGCACGACGGCTGTGAGCGATACGGTGCCTTCTCTTCCCGAATCGGGCAAGACGGTGATCCGTACTGTATACGGTGGCTCGCCTTCCGGTGCCGATGTTGTGCTTTATCGTATCGAGGGCGGCAAACACTCATGGGCTAAGAAAGATATTGAAACTTCCGAAATCATCTGGAATTTCTTCGAGCCATACGTGAAAAAGGATTGAAAACAGCATTCTGAGAGGGTTCGGACTGCTTTTATATGATGATAAGCACTTCTTTTATAAGTTTTATTTGGTTTTGAAAAATAAAAGCCGTACTTTTGTTGCGAAATAGCGAAGCTGTAAAAGCGAAAGCAGTGCGTTCGCCGGTCGAAACTCGGATTTTCTTGCAATGAACCTATTTAGACCACTTCGTTATGACAAACAGCATAAAGCCACCGAAGCACTACGACGTCGTTATCATCGGCGCCGGCGCTACCGGTGCAGGTACTGCCCGCGACTGCGCCATGCGCGGTCTTAAAGTGCTGCTGGTGGAACGCCTCGATTTTACCGCCGGCGCCACCGGCCGCAATCACGGATTGCTCCACAGCGGAGCCCGCTATGCCGTTACCGACGGTGAGTCGGCTACGGAATGTATCAAGGAAAATATGACCCTTCGCCGTATCGCCGCACACTGTGTGGAGGACACCGGCGGTCTTTTCGTGACCTTGCCCGAGGATTCGCTCGATTATCAGAAAACCTTTGTTGAATCATGCCTGAAGGCCGGTATCAATGCCGAGGTCATAGATCCTGCCGAGGCTATCCGTATGGAGCCGGCGGTCAATCCCGACATCATAGGTGCCGTCAAGGTGCCAGACGGAGCGGTCGATCCGTTCCGGCTGACTACGGCAAACGCTCTTGCCGCACGTCAGAACGGCGCCGACATTCTTACCTATCATGAGGTCGTCGATTTTATCCGTTCGGGCAACCGTATCTGCGGTGTCGTGCTCCGCGATCATCATACAGGCGAACTCACTCGTGTCGAATGCGATATTGTGGTGAATGCCGCCGGTATCTGGGGGCAGCATATAGTCGAGATGGCAGGTGCGAAAATAAATATGTTCCCGGCCAAAGGTGCTCTTCTTATTTTCGGTCATCGTGTGAATAACGTTGTGATCAACCGCTGCCGCAAGCCTGCCGACGCCGACATTCTTGTGCCGGGCGATACAATCTCACTGATCGGAACGACCTCTAGCCGCATTCCCTATGACCAGATCGACAACATGACCGTAACCCCCGAGGAAGTCGATGTTCTTCTTCGCGAGGGTATCAAGATAGCTCCGTCACTGGCCTATACACGTATTCTGAGAGCCTATGCCGGTGTTCGCCCGCTTATTGCTTCCGACGACGATCCGTCGGGCCGCAGTATCAGCCGCGGTATCGTATGTCTTGATCACGCAGTCCGCGACGGTATCGAGGGATTCGTCACCATATCGGGAGGCAAGCTCATGACTTATCGACTCATGGCAGAGTGGGCCGCCGACATGGTATGTAAAAAACTCGGAATCGAGGGAAAAACGTGCCGTACAGCCGAAATACCTCTGCCAGGTTCCGAGGCAAAAGAAGGAAAGAGCGAGCACAGCCGCAAGCATCATATCATCGACATGAGCACAGATCAACGTGCGGCCGAAGGTCGTCACGGCACTCTGTCGAGCGAAATTCCGACGGGCGATGTCGACGATGCCCTCGTCTGCGAATGCGAGGCCGTATCAGTTGGAGAAGTCAATTTCGCCATTGACAAACTTCATGTCAACAACCTTATAAACCTGCGACGTCGTACACGTATGGGCATGGGAACATGTCAGGGCGGTCTCTGCGCCTGCCGTGCGGCCGCCATACTCGGCGACCGTCTCAACTGTCAGCAGAAGGCGCTCTATGATCTGGCATCGTTTGTCAACGAACGCTGGAAAGGCATGAAGCCAGTGGCATGGGGACAGACACTGGTCGAAGCCCAGTTTACCTCATGGCTTTATGAAGGAATGTGCGGCCTCGACCGCTATCAAAACAACGAACAAGACACCAAGCAATGAACTACGATACTATAATAATAGGTGGCGGACTTGCCGGTCTTGTTGCCGGAATCATCCTTCAGGAGCGGGGACAACGCACTGCGATAATAACCACAGGTCAGGGAGCGCTCCATTTCAGTTCTGGCTCGCTGGCGTTGCTGTCGCGCGACACCGACGGAAATGTTATAGAAAAACCCCTGGAACATATAGATTCGCTCCCGGGGGGCCATCCATATAAAAAAGTCGGCGCCGCCAGGACCGGGCAACATGCCCGCGAGGCCAAGGCCCTTTTTGAACGTGCCGGAATCGCCATGCTCGGCAGTGAGACTGCCAACCACTATTATCTGACACCTGTAGGTCTTTTCAAACCGACGTGGTTGTCGACGGTAGATAGTGCTGTATCGCCTGCTCCCGATGGAGCTGAGTGGGGCAAGACGGCAATAGTCGGCATCAAAGGTTTCCTCGATTTCTATCCCGGCTTTATCGCCGACAATCTTTCGCGCGCCGGTCTGAAGTGCGAGGTCGGAGCCCTTACGACTCCCGAACTTGAGCATCTCCGCAAGAATACCACAGAAATGCGTGCTCCGGGCATTGCCAAGATTATGCATGGCGATGCTCTCGAACGTTTTGCTAAGGCAATCGTGGCTGCGGCTCCCGGAGCCGAGACTGTCATAATCCCTGCGGTAGTCGGTCTCGACGGACAGGCGGGGATAAATGAATTGCGTCGTCTTACAGGGAAAAAGGTGATATGTCTGTCGACACATCCGATTTCGGTTCAGGGCGTACGCATGCAGCTCGCTTTGCGTCATTACTACGAGAAGCTGGGCGGTACCTATCTGCTCGGCGACAATGTTACCGCAGGATATATGGACGGCGACCGTCTTACGGCGATTGATACAGCCAATCTCGGACACGGCAGTCTGAAGGCGAAGAATTTCATTATCGCTACCGGAAGTTTCTTCAGCCGCGGACTTGTTGCGGAGCCGGACCGTATCTTCGAGCCTGTATTCGGTGTCGATGTCGCTACCGAAGGCGACCGCTCCGAGTGGTTCAAAGAGAATATTTTTGAAGCTCAGCCATTTGTTGAGTTCGGAGTCATCACCGATGGCGATTTCCGCGTGCGCAAGGATGGCAAGACTATATCAAATCTTTATGCTGTCGGTTCGATACTTGGCGGATGCAATTCGCTTAAGGAAGGTTCCGGTGCCGGCGTGGCTGTCGTGACCGCCATGGAAGTGGCAAACCGTCTGGCCGATAAAACCGCTAAATGAAAGGCCTTTTGCAATGGAATATCAAGTTAAGAATATAAGCGCCAACGATTTCGAGCAGTGTATCAAGTGTACTATCTGTACTGTTTACTGCCCTGTGGCGGCGGTCAATACCGCATATCCGGGTCCGAAGCAGGCTGGTCCCGACGGTGAACGCTATCGTCTTAAAAATCCTGAATTTTATAACAACGCGCTCAAATATTGCCTCAACTGCAAGCGATGCGAGGTTTCATGCCCCAACAATGTGCGAATAGGCGATATTATCCAGACGGCAAGAATACGCTACGACAAATCTTCGCCCAAGTTGCGCGACCGTATGCTGGCGAGCACCGATTTTATGGGCTCTGTAGCCACTAAGATGGCCCCCGTGGTGAATCTCATGCTCGGACTTGCTCCTGTCAAGGCGACAATGCACGGCGTGCTCGGTATCGACCGGCACCGCACATTTCCGAAATATACCTCCCGGACATTCGAAAAATGGATGCGTACCAAGGCGCCTGACCAGAATGTTTTCCCCAACAAGGTCGCATATTTCCACGGCTGTTATGTGAACTACAACTTCCCTCAGTTGGGCAAGGATGTCGTGACTGTGCTCAATGCCGTCGGTTATGGGGTGGAGCTTCTCGAGAAAGAGCGCTGCTGCGGTGTGGCCAAGATCTCAAACCGTCTCATCGATTCGGCCAAGACTGATGCACAGATAAATATCGATTCGATCCGCAAGGCCGTCAAAGCCGGTATGGAAGTTGTCGGAGCAAGTTCGACATGCATTTTCACGATGCGCGACGAATATCCTCACCTTCTGGGTATTGACAATGCCGATGTGCGCGATGATATTTCGCTTGTTTCCGTATTTCTCTACAAGCTTATCGATTCAGGCAAAGTCAAACTGGCGTTCAAGCCCGGTTTCCGCTGTCGTGTGACCTATCATACGCCGTGCCACATGCAGAAACTCGGCTGGGGTATATATTCCAGCTCTCTTATAAAGTTGATCCCTGGTGTGGAATTCGAGCCTATCGACTCGCTTTGTTGCGGTATTGCGGGCACTTACGGCTTCAAGAAGGAGAACTATCCCTATTCACAGGCCATCGGCAAGGAACTGTTCGACCAGATCGAACGCGCCCGGGTGGACTATGTTGTCACTGACTGTGAGACTTGCAAGTGGCAGATCGAGATGAGTACCGGTGCGACTGTGCTCAATCCTGTGAGTCTGCTTGCCATGGCTCTCGATGTGGAAGCTACCAGGAAACTCAATAATGTCAAGTGAATATGAAGACCACGATCATCAGTATCGCAGCCTTTATGGTCGCCTGCACGGCAAATGCGGAAATGTTGCGTTCGCCCGACGGTAAGCTGACTCTTGAATTTGAACTTACCGATGACGGTACGCCCGAATATACGCTTAAATACGGCGATCGGACAGCCATAGCGCCGAGCCGTCTTGGCTTCGAACTAAAGAAGGGAGGAAATCTCGACAAAGGCTTCGAAGTGGTGTCGGTGGATACCGCTTCTGTCGATAGCCTGTGGCGTCCTGTCTGGGGTGAGGAATCCGAGATCCGCGAGCATTACAATGAGATGACTGTCAATCTGCGGCAACCCGCGACCAAACGACAGATGTCGGTACGTTTTCGTCTTTTCGACGATGGTCTGGGTTTCCGCTACGAGTTCCCCATGCAGAAGAAGCTTGCGCATTTCACTATCACCGACGAGCTTACTGAATTCGCCATGACCGGCGACCATGAGGCTTACTGGATTCCGGCCGACTATGATACGCAGGAATATGACTATACCCACAGCCGTCTGTCGGAAGTACGCGGTCTGATGGACGAGGCGTGGACCCATCACAACGTATGGCAGAAACTCGCTTCTCCGACAGGCGTGCAGACCGCTCTTATGCTTAAGACTGACGACGGCCTCTATATGAATCTCCACGAGGCCGCTCTCGTCAACTATCCGTGCATGCATCTCGAACTCAACGATACCACAATGGTTTTCAAGGCCCTTCTCACGCCCGATCCTGTCGGCGACAAGGCCAATATGATGACAGACTGCGTCACACCGTGGCGCACGGTTATTGTAAGCGATGATGCCCGCGATATTCTTGCCTCACGTATTACGTTGAATCTCAACGAACCGTGTGCCATAGAAGATACTTCGTGGATAAAGCCGTGCAAATATGTCGGAGTCTGGTGGGAGATGATCACGGGCAAGAGCAAGTGGAGCTATACCAACGATATCCCCGTTATTCATATAGACCGTCCGGCCGATTATGCCAATGCAAAGCCCCACGGACGCCACGGGGCCACGACGGCAAACGTGAAGCGATATATCGATTTCGCCGCCGAGCATGGCTTTGATGCCGTTCTTGTCGAAGGCTGGAATATAGGCTGGGAAGACTGGTCGAACAAGTTCAAGGACGATGTATTCGACTTTGTGACTCCTTATCCAGATTTTGATCTTCCCTATCTGCGTGATTATGCCAAGGAAAAAGGTGTCAAGATGATCATGCATCACGAGACCTCAAGTTCTATCCGCAACTACGAGCGACGCATGGACGAGGCCTATAAATTCATGAAAGACAACGGTTACGATGCCGTCAAGAGCGGATATGTAGGCAATATCATACCCGGAGGAAGCAATCACTTCAGCCAGTGGTCGGTCAACCACTATCAGTATGCCGTCGAAAAGGCTGCCGATTACAAGATTATGGTCAATGCCCATGAAGCCGTGCGTCCGACCGGAATCTGCCGTACCTGGCCCAATCTCATCGGCAACGAGAGTGCACGCGGTTCGGAGTATCAGGCTTTCGGAGGCAGTAAGCCGAGCCATACCACTATTCTGCCTTTCACACGACAGATCGGTGGACCTATGGACTATACGCCCGGTCTTTTCGAAAACGACGTGAAGAAGTATAATCCTAAAAAGGATTCTTGGGTCAACACTACTCTTGCAAATCAGCTCTCGCTTTACGTGACCATGTACAGCCCGCTGCAGATGGCTGCTGACCTGCCCGAAACCTACGAGCGTTTTATGGACGCGTTCCAGTTCATCAAGGATGTGGCGCTCGACTGGGACCGCAGCTGGTATCTCGAAGCCGAGCCTATGGAGTATCTTACCGTGGCCCGTAAGGAAAAAGGCGCAGACCGCTGGTTTGTCGGAGGTACCAACGGGGCTGAGCCGCGTACCGCTACTGTCAATTTCAGTTTCCTGCCCAAAGGGAAATATAATGTGACCGTCTATCGCGACGGGAAAGACGCTCACTACCGCACCAACCCGCAGAGTTATGTCATAGAGGAAAAGACCGTCACCCCCAAATCGGTCATGAAGGTCTTTACGGCTGCCGGAGGCGGTTTTGCAATGACAATCAAACCTGTCAAATAATCTAAAACCATCATAAACACATCTTTCAATGGCAAAAGAGAATATTTACGGCAACTGGTCGCCCGACGTTGTCAAGAAATTCAAGCAATGGCAGATGCGTACTATAGTCGTATCGATGATAGGCTATGCCATCTACTATTTTGTCCGCAAAAACTTTTCGATAGCCATGCCGGGTCTTACGGCTCAGTACGGCATTTCGAACACAAGCTTCGGTATCGTGATCGGTATCGGATCGCTCATCTATGGTATGTCGCGTTTCATCAACGGTTTTGTCGTTGACCGTTACAGTGCCCGAGCCGTCATGGCCATAGGCTTGCTGCTGTGCGCCCTCAGTAACTTCGCTTTCGGTTTCGGTGTAAACATCAGTTCATGGATCACCGGAGTGAACCAGGGTCCGGACTTCATCAACATGCTTGTGCTCCTCATGGGTGCCACAATTGTGCTCAACCAGCTTTTCCAGGGTGTCGGCTATCCTCCGTGTGCGCGTCTGCTGCCATGCTGGATCCATCCTTCGGAGCTTGCCACCAAGATGTCGATATGGAATACGTCGCATTCCATCGGTGCTGCGACAGCCGTTGTTGTCTGCGGATATATCATGGGCTCAATGGGTACCGACCTCAGTGCCAATCCTGAAATTATAAACACTATCGCCGCCAACCTCGGTCTCGACAAGAGTGTGCCCGAGCATATGGAGACAATCCTTAGCTATGCCCGCCACTGGGACGCATGGAAATGGTGCTTCTGGCTTCCGGCCTGCTTTGCGGTCGCAGGTGCCGCATGGCTTTATTTCGGTCTTCGCGACGATCCCCGTTCGGTGGGCCTTCCCGAGCTTCCGGCTACCAAGACCGGTAAAAAGGACGACGGTCATAATCCCTCGCATTCCAAATTCCTTAAGGTTATGGTATGGACCAACCGCTGGATATGGACTCTTTGCATTGCGAATGTATTTGTATATGTGATGCGCATGGGTATTCTCGACTGGGGTCCGAAATTCCTTACTGAGGCCCGCGGCATGAGTATCGAGGATGCGGCCTGGTCGGTCGGTGTGTTCGAGATCTTCGCGATTGTAGGTACTATCGCCGCAGGCTGGTGTACCGACCATATCTTCAAGGGCAAGGCACATCGCATGTGTCTCGTGTGCATGGCAAGCGCAGTTGTGTTCATGAGCATATTTATCCTGTTCCCCGGTCTGCCTATGCTTGTGTCGATATGTGTGCTCGCTATGGCCGGTTTCTTTATTTATGGCCCGCAGGCACTGATAGGCATAGCATCTGCCAATCATGCCACCAAGGAGGCATCCGCGACCGCCAACGGTCTGGCCGGTATCTTCGGTTATGTCGGTTCTTTCCTTTCGGCCATCGGTATCGGTATCGTTGCCGACCACTGGGGGTGGAACATGGTGTTCTATCTTATCATCGGTGTAGGTATTCTCGGCGCTATCACTTTTGTGACAATGTGGGCCGCTCCCCGCGACGGATATGAACGCTCCAACGCATTCTATGCCCGCGAGGCTGCCGAAAACGGCGAATTTGAAAAAGCAGTAGAAGAATCAGACAAAGACATAGATCTCTGATGGAAAAAGAATATATCACCCCTCTGAGCCACGACGAGCTGATGGCGGCATGCCGTCGTAT
This sequence comes from uncultured Porphyromonadaceae bacterium, assembly GCA_905202215.1. Classification (GTDB taxonomy): domain Bacteria; phylum Bacteroidota; class Bacteroidia; order Bacteroidales; family Muribaculaceae; genus CAG-873. Next base: position 9,558 of record CAJKRG010000011.1, on the reverse strand, counting down.
CAAGCATGTGGCGCTCGACATGGACGGCACCATCTATATGGGCTCCCAATTGTTTCCTTTTACAAAATCGTTCCTGAAGGAGTTGACAGATAACGGTATCGGTTATTCATTCCTTACCAATAACCCTACACGCAGCCGGGTCGATTATCTGAAGAAGCTTGAAAAACTCGGTATCGAGGCTACTCCCGATCAGATGTATACTACAGCGGTGGCTACCATCGAATATCTGAAGGAAAAAATGCCGGAAGTAAAGCGTATTTTCGCCACGGGCACACCTTCGATGATCAAGGAATTTGAAGAAGCCGGCTATGAGATGACGGCTATTGATGCACACGATATGCCCGACCTTCTGCTTGTGGCATTCGATACTACGCTTACCTATGAGCGTCTGTGCCATGCGTCATGGCTTGCCGCACAGGGTATTCCTTATATCGCGACAAATCCCGACCGCGTATGTCCGACCGATCTTCCGACCGTCCTCGTCGATTGCGGCTCGCTGTGCAAATGCATAGAGCATGCCACCGGCCGCTGTCCCGATCTGGTTATCGGTAAGCCTAATCCCGATATGCTTTCGGGAATAATGTACCGTTATGGTCTCAATGCAGATGAGATAGCCATGTGTGGCGACCGTATCTATACAGATGTCGCCATGGCTCAGAACGCAGGCGCTTTCGGTGTTCTTGTCCTTTCGGGGGAGACAACCCTCCAGACGGCTCTCGAAGCCGAGAATCCGCCGCTGCTTACCGCACGCGACATCTCAGTATTCGGAAAACTTCTATTAGAATCCAGATCCTAAATGAATAAAACCCTTATAGGCTGTGTGGCAGCCGTGACTTTTGCGGTCATGGCTGCCACACCGGCGTTTTGCGAGATTGTCGAGGTCTCCACGCCTTCGTCTTCATTGATTCTCGACGCTAAGAAAGGCAAAAAGCTCAAGCATGTCTATTATGGCGCCCGAATAAGCGACAAGGATACTTACGAGCAGCTTAAATCCGGTGTCGGGGCCGCTCTTGATGCATATCCGGCCTATGGCATGACGACCACAAGCGAAACGGCTGTCGCCGCCACACATTCCGACGGCAATATGACTCTTGATCTCGTTGTCGACGGCGTGAGCAAGACCACCCGCGACGGCGCTGACATAACCATCGTCAAGCTGCGCGACACTTACTATCCGTTTTATGTGGATATAAACTACCGTACATATCCTGACGATGACGTGATCGAGACATGGACCGAGATCAGTCACAGCGAAAAGGGCGAAGTTGTCCTGTCGCAGTTTGCGTCGGGCTATCTGCCGGTCCGTTACGGCGATGTATGGCTTTCGCATCTCTATGGCACAAACCATAACGAAGGTCATCTTGAGACAGAACCGTTAACCCACGGCATGAAAGTGATAAAGAATAAGGACGGGGTACGCAACTCCCACACGGCACATTCGGAAGTGATGCTGTCGCTTGACGGCGAACCAGCTGAAAACAGCGGTCGTGTGATCGGAGCCGCTCTATGCTACAGCGGAAACTATAAGCTTCGTTTCGATACCGACCATACCGATTATCATCATTTCTTCGCCGGCATAAACGAGGAAAATTCAGCCTACAGAATAAAAAAAGGCGAAGTCTTCGCCACACCCGAGCTTGCGTTGAGCTACTCCGACGAGGGTCTCAGCGGTGTGAGCCGTAATTTTCACCGATGGGCACGCAAGCACAAGATCGCTCACGGCGATGTGCCCCGCAAGGTGCTCCTCAATAGCTGGGAAGGTGTCTACTTTAAAATCGACGAGGAGGGCATGAACAATATGATGGCTGATATCGCCGATCTGGGCGGAGAGCTTTTCGTGATGGACGACGGCTGGTTCGGCGTCAAATATCCTCGCGACAACAGCAAGGCCGGTCTCGGCGACTGGACGGTTGACACGGGCAAATTGCCGCATGGTATCCAGGGACTTATCGACACGGCCAAGTCGAAAGGAATAAAGTTCGGCATTTGGATCGAACCGGAGATGACCAACAGTCTCAGCGAACTTTACGAGCAGCATCCCGAATATGTCATCGTGCCTTCGAACCGCAAGCCTGTCTATGGCCGAGGCGGTACGCAGCTCGTACTCGACATGGCCAATCCCAAGGTGCAGGATCTGGTGTTTATAGTCGTAGACACTCTGATGACGAAATATCCTGAGATCGACTATATTAAATGGGACGCAAATATGGCTGTGCGTAATCATGGCTCGCAGTATCTTTCGTCCGACCGTCAGAGCCATCTCTATATAGACTATCACAAAGGTTTTGCAGCGGTTCTCGACCGTATACGTGCCAAATATCCCGATGTCACTATTCAGGCCTGTGCCAGCGGGGGCGGTCGCGCCAACTACGGAGTGCTCCCCTGGTTCGAAGAGTTCTGGGTGAGCGACAATACCGATGCTCTTCAGCGTGTGTTCCTTCAGTGGGGCGACAGCTATTTCTTCCCCCCGACAACTATGGCAAGCCATATCAGTGCGTCGCCCAACCACCAGACACAGCGCCGCATACCGATGAAATATCGCATCGATGTAGCAATGAGCGGTCGCCTCGGTATGGAAATGCAGCCATCGGAGATGACTGAGGAGGAAAAAGACATGTGTCGCAAGGCGATAGAGCAGTATAAGACATTTGTGCGTCCGGTACTTGTCGACGGAGATATCTACCGTCTTCAGTCGCCATACGACGGCAAAGGCGTTGCGTCTCTGATGTATGTGGCCCCCGCCAAGGACAAGGCTGTGTATTACTGGTGGAAAACAGAGTCGTTCCGCAATCAGCAGCTTCCCCGAGTGACGATGGCAGGCCTTGATCCGGACAGACTCTACAAAGTGACCGAACTTAACTCCATCGATATCAAACCGCTTTCTTATGAGGGTAAAGTGTTTACAGGAAAATATCTGATGGACAACGGTCTGGAGATGCCACAGAACTACAATGTGGCAAAACCGGACAAAAACGAATGGGGAAGCCGCGTTCTCTATATTGAAGCGCAGTAAAAAAGTTGTATATTTGCAAAATATTGGTCCTATTAGCCTAATAAGTCTAATAGGTCTTATAAGACTAATAGGACCAATAAGCCCCATAAAAATAATACCAACCTCTAAAAAAACAATGCCGTCCGATTTCCTCCCTCTCAAAGGCAATTATCGCAATCTGATCGCATTCCAGAAAGCTGAGTGCATCTACGATGTTACCTATTACTTCGCGCATAAATATCTTGCGAAAGGAGATCGTACCATCGACCAGATGATCCAGGCGGCACGAAGCGGCAGACAGAATATTGCCGAAGGCTGCACGGCCTCGACCACCTCCAAGGAAACCGAGATAAAACTTCTCAATGTGGCTAAAGCAAGTCTGCAAGAGCTTTTGTTGGATTATGAGGACTATCTCAGGGTACGAAACCTTGAAAAATGGGATATACACTCCGAGAAGGGACAGCAGGCACGATATGCATGTTCACGACATAATGACTCAGCTTATTATCGTGAGGCCATCAAAATACGCTCGGATGAAACCATCTGCAATATAGCTATCACGCTTATATGTCAGACCGATGTGTTACTGCGTCGGCTTATCGAACGAGCCAAAAGCGATTTTTTCGCCTCCGGCGGCATCAGAGAGCAGATGCGCAGGGCGCGGACAGAGACCTGGAATAAACCAAATTGTTAATATATAATGAATTTTAAAAGATCATTTTTAGTTGTAGTGATGGTGGCTTTGGCCGCCGCGGTTTTCGGACAGAAGGCTTCATTCAATATCGCGACCTATAATATCCGGCAGCTCAACGAGGGCGACAACAAGGCCGGCAATGGCTGGAGTGTGCGTGCGCCGCGTGTGGCTGAACTGGTGCGCTTCCATGATTTCGATATCTTCGGTACCCAGGAAGGTTTCAAACAGCAGCTTGACGATCTGAAAGGTTTGCTCCCCGGTTACGAATATATAGGTGTCGGCCGTGACAACGGCGCCGACGAGGGCGAGCACTCGGCTATTTTCTACGACACCACCAAATTTACCGTACTCGATCATGGCGATTTCTGGCTGTCGGAGACACCCGAAAAGCCCGGTCTGGGATGGGATGCCGTATGCGTGCGTATATGCACATGGGGACACTTCCGGCATAACGAGAGCGGTCGGGAATTCCTCTTCTTCAACCTCCACATGGATCACGTCGGCAAGCAGGCGCGGGTCGAAAGCGCTAAGCTGGTCAAGAAACGCCTCACCGAACTCGGCGCCACTCTGCCGATGTTCCTGTCCGGCGACTTCAATGTCGATCAGTTTTCGCCTTCCTACGCTACAATTATCGACGGAGATCTCCTCGATGACTCGCACGAAGTGGCCGGCATGGTATACGAAGCCACCGGAACATACAACGGCTATTCGCCTGTAAAATACACTAAATCGCGCATCGACCACATATTTGTGTCGCCAAATGTAAAGGTGCTGAAATACGGTATTCTCACCGATACCTACCGTACGCCGGTAGAGGGTGAGAAAGGGCAGAAAGAAGCCTACGCTCCCGAGGAAATAAAGCTCACCAAGTACAAGGCACGCACTCCTTCCGACCATTTCCCGGTTCGCATCTCGGTCGAAATCTGAGTATAGTCAGGAATTAGAAGTCAGGAGTTAGAAGGTTGCTTTCGCGGCAACAACTTCTAACTCCTGACTTCTAATTCCTGAGTGATTACACCAGCTCGCAGATGAGTGTGGCCGATGTGGTGTCGAGCACGCGTACGCGTCGTGTCTGGCCTACTTTGGCGTCGCCGCGTGCGAATACGGCAGTCTTGTTCTGGCTCGTGCGTCCGACCATTTGCTCCTTGCTGCGTTTTGCCACGCCTTCGACAAGCACATCGAATTCACGGCCGATGTCGGCTCGGTTCGAGGCCGCCGACATTTCGTTCTGTAAAGCGATCATGCGGTTGAGGCGTTCGATCTTGATTTTTTCTGGCACATTGTCGGGCATTGTACGCGAGGCGAGGGTGCCGGGCCGTTCAGAATATTTGAACATGAAAGCTGAATCGAAACCGACTTCTCGCATAAGATCAAGCGTTTCCTGAAAATCCTCTTCTGTCTCCCCATGGAAGCCTGTGAACAGGTCGGTGGATATTCCACAGTCGGGGATACGGCTGCGTATGGCAGCTATTCGGTCGAGATACCACTCGCGGGTATATTTGCGGTTCATTGCCTTGAGCACGGCGTTGCTTCCGCTTTGCACGGGGAGATGTATATGACGGCAGATATTAGCGTGAGAGGCGATTGTGTCGATTATCGCATCCGACATATCTTTGGGGTGCGAGGTGGTGAAGCGAACACGCATGTCGGGGGCCGCTTCGGCCACGGCGGCAAGGAGAGCGGCGAAATCGGTATCGCCGTCGAGATAGCTGTTGACATTCTGTCCGAGCAAGGTCACTTCTTTGAAGCCGCGTGCCCGCAGGTCGGCCACTTCTCCGAGAATGCTGTCGACCGGGCGGCTTCGTTCACGCCCCCGGGTATATGGTACGATGCAGTATGAGCAGAAATTGTTGCATCCACGCATAATGCTGACGAATCCCGATACAGTCTGCCCGGGAATACGTGCCGGCATGACGTCGCGGTATGTCTCGGTGGTACTAAGCTCGACGTTGACCGCAGGCTGGCCGTTTTCGGCTGAAGCGAAAAGAGCGGGGAGGTCGAGGTAGGCGTCGGGACCGGCAACGATATCGACACCGTGCTTCTCGACGAGTTCGCGCTGCACACGTTCGGCCATGCAGCCTATGACGCCTATGAGAAGACGGCCTCGTTTGCGGCGTTCGGCGGCGAGAGCCTGCAGGCGCGATATGATTTTCTGTTCGGCGTTGTCGCGTATAGAGCAGGTGTTGAGCAGTACGGCATCGGCTCTGTCGATGGAGTCGGTCAGGGTGTAGCCTGCCATTTCCATGATGGATGCCACCACCTCGCTGTCGGCCACGTTCATCTGGCAGCCGTAAGTCTCGATATATAAGAGTTTATTGTCTTTGTTATCCATAAAATATTTGTGCCTTTGCACAAGATTGACTATTTTTGTGCAAAATTACAAAAAAAAAGCGTGGAATCGAGTTCTCTTTCCATCATAGTTCCCATAGCTGTGGGCATTATAATTTTCTTGATCGAGAAAGCGACCGAGAAAAAGAATGTGTCCGCGTCTTCGCATAAGGCCCCTCAGCAGCGGAGACCGTCGGTGGCGGTGAGCCATCAGGCCGATGAGGCCGTGCACCGTGCCGAGGCTGAACGGCATGCGGCTCTTGCACGCCGCCGTGCTGTCGCGGCGACTAAAATAAAAGAGACTCCGAATCCGGCACATGTGGTGCAGCCGCTACCCGAGGAAGGTGTGCGTGTGACTGTCGACAGACCGTCGGCTCCGGCCCCACGCATGCGATCTGCTGTTCCCCCTGTACCTGGGGGCGATCTTCGCAAGGCCATCATCTGGAGCGAGATACTCAAGCGAAAATTCTGACCTTATTTATATCAAAAAATACTAAAACCTTACCGCATAAGCAATGGCATTTAATTTCATTACAGCTCAGGAAGCTGCCGAAATGATTCATAACGGTGCGACTATAGGCCTTTCAGGCTTTACCGCTCCCGGCACTCCAAAAGCCATCACCGAAGCTCTTGCCGAAAAAGCCGTGCGCGAGCACGAAGCCGGCAAGCCTTTCAAAGTAAACATGTTTACCGGCGCTTCGACCAGCGATCATGTCGACGGTGTCCTCTCACGTGCCAACGCATACAACATGCGTGCGCCCTATCAGAATGTGCCCGATCTCCGCAAGCGCATCAACTCCCACGACTGCCACTACAATGACCGTCATCTTTCTGAGATGGCCCAGGAAGTGCGCTACGGAACATACGGCGACATCGACTTCGCAATCATCGAAGCAGCCGATATTTCCGATTCCGGCGAGATCGTGCTCGGTTGCGGCGTCGGCAATGTGCCTACCTATGCCGCCAAGGCAAAGAAAATTTTTATAGAGCTGAATGCCAAGCTTCCGAAGGCTCTCCTTGGCATGCACGATGTATATATGCCTCTTGATCCTCCCTACCGTCGCGAAATTCCTATCTATGCCGCCAACGACCGCATCGGTTCACCTGTGCTGAAGATAGATCCGGCGAAGGTTGTCGGCATCGTGCGTACCGATTCATACGATTGCGTGAAGCCTTTCACCGCTCCCGACGAAGTATCGACATTGATCGGCAAGAACGTTGTCCGCTTCCTCGTAGGCGAATACAAAGCCGGCCGTCTGCCCAAGGAATTCCTTCCTCTCCAGTCGGGTGTGGGTAATGTCGCAAACGCTGTGCTCTATGATCTCGGCGAGAGCAAGGAGCTGCCTAATTTCATGATGTATACCGAAGTGATACAGGATGCAGTTCTCGAACTGCTCAAGAAAGGCAAATGTACCTTCGCCAGCACCTGCTCGATGACTTTCTCCGACCAGACAGAAGAGAAACTGTTCTCGGACATCAGCTTTTTCCATGACAAGATTCTGATGCGTCCGGCCGAAATCTCGAACAATCCTGAGGTTATCCGCCGAATAGGTGTCATCGCCATGAACACAGCCCTCGAGGCCGACATATTCGGCGCGGTGAACTCCACTCATGTTCTCGGTACCAAGATGATGAACGGTATCGGTGGATCGGGCGACTTTACACGCAACGCCTATCTTTCGATTTTCAGCTGTCCTTCGATCACCAAAGGCGGCGCGATCAGCAACATTGTGCCTATGGTGGCTCATGCCGACCACAGCGAGCACTCTGTCGATATCATTGTCACCGACCAGGGTATTGCCGATCTCCGCGGCAAGGATCCCGTGCAGCGTGCCAAGGAAATCATCGAGAACTGCGCACATCCGATGTACCGCGAAGTTCTCACCGATTATCTCAACCATGGCGCCGGCCAGACTCCGCACTCGCTTCGCGCATCGTTCGCGCTGCATGAGGCTTTCACCGAGACAGGCGACATGCGCAATGCCGATCTTTCGCGTTATCTCTGATCGATTCGGGAAATAATATAGAGTCCGCGGTTCACCCTCAGACGGTGGGGCCGCGGACTTTTTTTGCGGTCGGGTGAATCCAAATGCTCCGTTATTTGTTATAGTACATATATTCATCGCATTCCATAGTCCTATGAAAGCGAATATCGCAACAAAGATTTCAGAATTTTTTGTCAATTATTTCTCGCTCAACGGTCAGCTTGTGTCGCAGGAACAGGCCGAGCAGAATATACGCGAGGGTGTCTCGTTCCGTGGAACCAATATCCTGATTCTCGTACTTGCCATTCTGATCGCCTCGCTGGGCCTTAACACTAACTCCACCGCTGTTATCATCGGCGCCATGCTTATCTCGCCTCTTATGGGGCCTATCATCGGAATCGGTCTCGGAGTCGGTATTCAGGATTTCGATCTTATCAAGCGTTGTCTGCGTAATCTTTTCATGGCTTCGGTATTTTCTGTGATAGCCTCGACTCTATTTTTTCTCATCTCTCCAGTCAACGAGCAGCACAGCGAACTTCTGGCACGTACATCGCCGACTATATATGATGTACTCATAGGATTTGTCGGCGGAGGTGCCGGCATCATAGCTCTGGGAAGTACAAACAAAGGTAACGTCATTCCGGGCGTAGCCATAGCAACGGCCCTTATGCCTCCGCTGTGTACGGCGGGCTATGGTCTGGCCACATGGCAGCTCAATTATTTTTTCGGCGCATCCTATCTTTTTATAATCAATTCCATATACATTGCTTTCGCCACTTTTATCGGTGTGAAGCTGATGAAATACAAGCGCCAGACATCCGATAATGCCCGGGCGCGCCGGGTGCGCCGGATTGTCTATTCTCTTGCTGTACTCACTATGCTGCCGAGTATCTATCTGACTTACAATATGCTTCGTGACAGCCGGTTTACCATGAACGCCGATCGTTTTATACAGCATGAGTGCGATTTTCCGGGCACTCAGGTGTTGAGTCGCAAGGCATATATGGATCATGGTCAGCGACATCTCGTGATTACCCTCATAGGCCGTCCGCTGCCTGCCGACTCACTTCATCTTGCGCTCGCCGCAAAACTGAAATATTACGGACTCGCAGGTACGAGTCTGACCTTTATCCAGGGTGCGGGCTATGAGAACAACGATGACAAGCAGACCGCAGTGAGCGATATTTACGCAATGACACAGGCGACGATCTCACGGCAGCAAGGTGTCATAGATTCGCTTCGGTCGGTGCTGAGGGCCGAACGTGCCTCCACAGTCGAAGCTCCTGAGATTTCACCCGAGATAAAGATTCTGTTTCCCAAGATCAAGGATATAGCCGTAGCCACGACCGTATTCTCCACGCCCGGCGAGCAGAAAGTCGATACTGCCAATGTGGCTCTGATACGCACACAGGGACGTTTCGACAGAGCCGAACGTAACAGGCTCTCACAGTATCTTCAGACACGACTCAGACTTGACCATGTAGAGGTAGTCGAGCTATAAATGAAGAGACTGTCTAACAAGTTTGGGCAGTCTCTTTTTATTGTCTAAACAGACTAAA
>CAJKRG010000010.1 GCA_905202215.1 uncultured Porphyromonadaceae bacterium | reverse complement strand
CTCATCTCGCAGTCGATCTGGGTGAATTCGGGCTGACGGTCGGCGCGGAGGTCTTCGTCGCGGAAGCATTTCACGATCTGGAAATAGCGGTCTATACCGCTCACCATCAGAAGCTGCTTGAGTGTCTGAGGTGACTGAGGCAGGGCATAGAACTGTCCGGGGTTCATGCGCGAGGGCACCACGAAGTCTCGGGCACCTTCGGGGGTGGAGCCTACGAGCATGGGAGTCTCGATTTCCAGAAATCCCTTGCTGTCGAGGTAGCGGCGTACCTCCATGGTCATTTTGTGGCGCAGTTCCAGATTCTTACGCACGGGAGCGCGGCGTATATCGAGATAGCGGTAGCGCATGCGGAGATCGTCGCCGCCGTCGGATTCGTCTTCGATGGTGAAGGGCGGAACTTCGCTGGGATTAAGAACGGTGAGCTTGTCGGCGATGATCTCGATGTCGCCGGTTGGCATCGCTGGATTTTTGGCAGTGCGTTCGGCGACGGTGCCGATGACCTGTACTACAAATTCACGGCCGAGTTTGTTGGCGGCTTCTGTAAGGGCGGCATCGTGCTCCACGTTGAACACCACCTGAGTGATACCGTAGCGGTCGCGGAGGTCGACGAAAGTCATACCGCCCATTTTGCGGGTTTTCTGTACCCAGCCGGCAAGAGTCACTGTTTTGCCGGCGTCGGCGAGCCTGAGCTCACCGCAGGTATTTGTGCGAAACATAGTGTTTAGTGAGAAATTAGTAGTTAGAAGTCAGGAGTTGTTGATCGAGTTTCTGGTACTCTTGGTAATGCTTGTAAGGAGTGCCAGCAGTTCATTGCAGTCTTCTGCAATCGAATCGTATTGTAGTTTGGTTAGATAGTTCGCATTTAGAAGAATATCCAACCAATATCTTGTTTCAGCGCATTCCTTGTAAGCTATGTACATCTTTGAAAGAAAATCTTTCTTGCTCATACCATGTATCGCTTCGCATATATTGGCGCCAATGCTTGTACCGGAGCGTAGTAATTGTTTGCTCATAGTATATTCATTATGTGTATTGCATAATGAATATACAACTTAACAATGCGGTTTGCAAACGCCATAGATTTTTCGTAAACTATGCTTGGACGGCGCATGGAAACTTCTAACTTCTAACTTGTAATTTGTAATTAAAAGTTATTTTCCGGATTTGGAGGAGAGGTCGACGGCTTTGGCGTCAACAAGGCCGCGGTTGCGGAGAAGGGCGTCGACGCTGGGCTGATGGCCGCGGAAGTTGACGTAGAGTTCCATCGGATCAACCGAACCGCCTTTTTCAAGTACGTTTTCTTTGAATTTTTTTGCTGTCTCAGGATCGAAAATGCCTTTTTCCTTGAAGAGCTCGAAGCCGTCGGTATCGAGAACTTCAGCCCAGAGGTAGGTGTAGTAACCCGAAGCATACCCGTCGCTGCCGAAGATGTGTTTGAAGTAGGGCGAGCGGTAGCGGTAGGTGAGTTCGGCGGGCATGCCGAGTTCGGCGGATACCTTGCTTTCGAAGGCGGCTATGTCGATGTCTTCGGTGGTATTGAGTTTGCCGTACTGGAGGTCGAGGAGGGCGGCACCGGCGAGTTCTGCGGTTGTGAAGCCCATGTTATGTGTCGAGGCGGCCTGAAGTTTCTCGATGAGTTCGTCGGGAATTACTTCGCCGGTCTTGTAGTGGTGGGCATAGATCTTGAGAAGTTCGGGTTCCATTGCCCAATGCTCGTGGATCTGCGAGGGAAGTTCTACGAAGTCGCGGTCAACGTTGGTGCCGGCCTGGCTCTTGAGACGTGCGCGCGAAAGCATGCCGTGAAGACCGTGTCCGAATTCGTGGAACATGGTCTCGACTTCGTCGAGAGTGAGGAGTGCGGGTGCGTCGGCGGTAGGACGCGAGAAGTTACCGACGTTGTAGATGATGGGACGCGAGGCTGTGCCGTCCTCGTTCTGCCATGAGCCCTTGAATTCGCTCATCCATGCGCCCTGCCGCTTGGAGGCGCGGGGGAAGTAGTCGGTCATGAATACGGCCACGTGCTCGCCGGAGGCGGCGTCGGTTACATCATAGACTGTGACTTCGGGATAGTATTTGGGAGCGTCGGGCATTTCGGTGAATTTCACGCCATAGAGCTTTTCGGCCATGGTGAAGATACCATTGCGTACGGAGTCGACAGCGAAGTATTCGCGCACTTTGCTCTCGTCGAGGTCATATTTTTTCTGACGTACCTTTTCGGCGTAATAATAGTAATCCCAGGGTGCGATTTTGAAGTTCTGGCCTTCGCTGTCGACAACAGCCTGCATTTCGGCTACTTCGTTTTTAACACGTGCCACAGCCGGCTTCCAGATCTGCATAAGAAGATCTTCGGCGTTGGCGACGGTCTTGGCCATTACATTGTCGGTCATGTACGCACCGTAGTTTTCGAAGCCGAGAAGCTGGGCTTTTTTTGTGCGGGCCTGAAGGATCTTGTTGATTACAGGAAGGTTGTTGTATTCGCCGTCGGAAGCGAGATTTGTATAGCCTTCGTACATTTTGCGGCGCAGGTCGCGGTTGTCGGCATACTGCAACAGGGGCAGGCGGCTCGGGGCGTGGAGCGTGAACACCCAGTTGCCTTCGTCAAGACCGCGGTTGGCGGCTTCTTCGGCTGCCACGGCGATGCTCGATGCGGGAAGACCGGCGAGTTCGGTGCTGTCGCTTACCGTGATAGAGAACGCATTGGTTGCATTCAGCAGATTCTTGTTGAAAGTGAGGTAAAGTTCGGAAAGCTCGGTATTGACGGCCTTAAGTTCCTCTTTCTTCTCAGGGGTGAGGAGGGCGCCGTTGCGGGCGAACTGCTTGTAGTATTCCTCTACGGCGCGTTTCTGATCGGGGTCGAGAGTCTCGCGGTTGTCATATACGTCTTTGATGCGAGCGAAAAGAGCATCGTTCATGGTCATTTCGTCGGCAAACTGCGAGTATTTGGGATAAAATGTCTCGGCGATCTCAACCATTTCAGGTGATGAGTTCGATTCGTCGAGGGCGAAGAAGACGGCTGCCACGCGGTCGAGGATCTCGCCGCTGCGTTCGAGCGGCATGATGGTGTTGGCGAATGTCGCGCTGTCTGGATTTGCCGTGATCTCGTCGATCTGGGTTTTCTTCTGGTTTATACCGCTGTCGAGGGCGGCAAGATAGTGGCCGTATTCGATTTTGTCGAAGGGCGGGATTTCGTACTTAGTGTCGTATGGAGCCAGGAACGGATTGTCTGCCATATCGGTTTTGTTTTGATGGCTGCATGCTCCAAGTGTAAGAGCTGCGGCAGCGATTACGATTAATTTTTTCATTAAGAAACGTATGTTTGATTAATTTCTTTCAAAAATGAGACATCTACACACACCAAAAGGCCTCACAGGGAGGCCGTCGGTCGGTTATGCACCGCAAAGATAGCTACAAAAGCTTAACTTTCCAAATTCTCAGCCGATTGATATATGTAAACTCTACGGGAAGAATCGTTGTTTTACAGACATCCTAAAAAATCATAAGGTATGATTTCAATAAGAAAGATAGCTGTTGCGGCAGCTGTGATATCAGGTTTTATAAATATGTCAGCAAAACAATCTTACATTTTCCTCGCACTCGGGGTGGAGGAAATAGAGGCGATGGCGACAATAGATGCCCTTCGCCGTGCCGAGATACCGGTAGTGGCCGTGGCGGTCGATACTACCCTCCAGATAAAAGGTGCTACCGGACAGACAATAGTAGCCGATTCTCTCATTTCGGATGTCAATGTGGGCGATGCCGACTGGCTGATAGTACCCGGTGGCGTACCCGGTGCCCCCAATCTGCATGCTTCCGCCAAGGTGAGCGAAATGTTGCTCGAACATTATGACAAAGGTGGTCGAATAGCGTCGATATGTGCCGGGCCGGCCGTAGTGTTAGCTCCACTTGGCATACTCAAGGGGAAGAAAGCCACGTGTTACCCCGGTCTCGGCGACAGCATTGACAGCAATGGCGGCGAATATGTGAAAGAGAAGGTAGTCGTGGCTCCCGGACTGATAACGTCGGAAGGCCCCGGCACCACATTGCCGTTCGCCATCGAGATCATACGTCAGACCAAAGGCGACAAGGTTGCCGACGATACTGCCGCCTCCATGATAGTGAGTTTATAAAGCTTTATTCGATGTGTCCCTCTAAAATATTTAATATGTAGATGGAAAAGAAAAAAACTATCCATACAGCTACAGTGGCAATCCAGGCGCCAATCTGCCATTTACGTTGCACTTCTTGAGGTAAGCTTAGAAACTCTCTGTAATATGGTCTGGCTCTTTTTCCCCGGTCAAGCCAAAATATCAGCCCAAAGAAAAGTATCATCGTAGCGCCTATGGCATAAGAAAATATGATGTTTGGGAAAAGCCGAAATAAAAACATCCATGGAAGCATGCCCACAAACACCATAAGGCCCGTGTCAAGCATTTGTCTATTATAATACCCGGGAGTTCCGTCGTGGCTGTTCTCTATTGCGAGAAGGACATAGGCCCGGTATCTTATTATCCTATCGATGGCGGGTTTATACTTTATGCGTAGTTTTCCGATCCATGTGTTCCGTTTGCACCAGCGTTTTATATAGGAGTATTTATCTTCTGTAAAAATTGCGCGTAAAATACATATCGGTCTCAGGAGCCGTTCGTGTCTTATTATGGAAAGGACTTCTTTGTCCCGACCTCTGTTTATAAGAGTGACAAGATATAATAGGCGGTCTTTGTCGTCTATCTTGTTTTCGTCGGGTATAAATAAATCGGCATCGGGATTTTCTTCAAGGAAATGGCTGATTTCAATATCCGATTCCTGAAAAATCCTATCAAAGACAGCTGTTAAATCGCTTGTCTCATCGAGCTGTCCTCCCGGCATATTGAATGTGCGTAATTCCTGCCCCGGTAAAGCTTCTTCTCCCAGCCCTCGCCAGCTCAGAGGCGCATCTTCGTATTCGGGAAGTTCAAAGATATCGAGCCATAGATCATCGGCATACAAAGGCTTGACAATCAAAACAGCATCGCAATACGAGAATGACAGATAGAAAAAATATCCGTTTACGACCTTGAAATTAATATATGAGCTTTGCCGGAATGCGAATTTGCGTGCGGAGGCCCGCCTTTTGTCTGCGATATATTTTTTCAGTTCTGTCTTATTCATTGTCAGTTTTTATCCGTTTTTACTGACAATGAAATATTTCGGGGGCGACTCGAGATGGAGACGAGGTATACGCCGGCGAAGATCAGGACGACGGCCGCTCCTTTGAGCGGTGTGAAGACATCGAGTCCGAGGTATAGTCCGACGCATGTGGCTACGATCGGCTGGAAGTAGTTGTACATACCGACCACGGTAGGCATAAGCGCTTTCTGACCGGTCATCATGCATATGTATGCCACGAATGTACCCATAAATACCACATAGGCTATGCCCCAGCCGACGGAAGCTGGAACTGCGCTCCAGTCGGTAGCGGTTATGTCGCCTACGGAGAACGGTATCACGGCCACGGCGGCAAAGGTGAACATCCACTTCATCATTGTCACCAGCGAATATTTCTTCAGGAAATTCTTGTACAGCGTCAGATACAGCGCGTACGACAGCTGCGCCGTCAACACGAGCAAGTCGCCCAGAAGGGGATTGTTGCCGCGTACCGACGAGCCGAGCGACGAGTAGACGAGCATAAAGGCGCCGACAGCCCCGAGGAGTATGCCGAAAGCTTTTCCGCCTGTAATCGGGGCTTTGAGGATAATGCGCGACAGCACCATTACCCACATGGGCATAGTGGTAGTGATGATCGACGCCTCGCCAGGCGAAGTGTATCCTACGCCGAATATATAGCAGCCCTGATTGAAGAGTATGCCCAGCATTCCTGCGCCCGCAAGGCGCAGGAGATCGCCCGCAGGCACATGCTCACGGCGTCCGCACAGCGACAGCAGCCAGAACAATATCGCCGCGCCGACGATACGGCAGTCGGTAAGAACAAGAGGTGTGATGACACCTGCGGCCATCACGAGTTTGGCAACAGGGGCCATAAGCCCCCAGCAGACATTGGCGCCGAGGAGCGCCATGTGTCCGCGAAGTTTTCCGTTAAAGTTCATCAGTCGAGTTTGAGGACGGCGAGGAAGGCTTTCTGGGGTACTTCCACGCGGCCTATCTGCTTCATGCGCTTTTTGCCCTGTTTCTGTTTTTCGAGCAGCTTGCGTTTACGCGATATATCGCCGCCGTAGCACTTGGCGGTCACGTCCTTGCGCACGGCCTTGATGGTCTCGCGGGCTATGATCTTGGCACCGATGGCGGCCTGGATGGCGATGTCGAACTGTTGGCGCGGTATCAGTTCCTTGAGCTTCTCGCACATGCGGCGGCCGAAAGTTACGGCGTTGTCCACGTGTGTGAGGGTGGAAAGGGCGTCGACACTCTCGCCGTTGAGCAGTATGTCGAGCTTCACGAGCTTGCTCTCGCGGTAGTCGTGGATATGGTAGTCGAACGAGGCGTAGCCTTTCGATATGCTCTTGAGCTTGTCGTAGAAGTCGATGACGATTTCGCCCAGAGGCATGTCGAATGTCAGCTCCATGCGGTTACCCGATATATATTCCTGCTTCACCAGTTCGCCGCGTTTGCCCAGGCAGAGGGTCATGATGGGGCCGATGAACTCTGCGGTCGTGATAACTGATGCCCGGATATACGGCTCTTCGATATGGTCGATGAGGGTGGCGTCGGGGAGGCCCGAGGGGTTGTGGACCTCAACCATATCGCCACGCTTGTCGTAGACTTTGTAGCTTACGTTGGGCACCGTGGTTATGACGTCCATGTCGAATTCGCGGCCGAGTCGCTCCTGCACGATCTCCATGTGGAGAAGGCCGAGGAAGCCGCAGCGGAAACCGAAACCGAGTGCCGCCGACGATTCGGGCGTGAAGGTGAGCGAGGCGTCGTTGAGCTGCAGTTTCTCAAGCGAGGTGCGCAGATTTTCGAAGTCTTCGGTCTCGATGGGGTAGACACCCGCGAAGACCATGGGCTTGACTTCCTCGAAGCCGTCGATGGCTTCGGTGCATGGGCGCTCTACGTGGGTGATGGTGTCGCCCACTTTCACTTCCTTGCTGGTCTTTATGCCCGATATGATATAGCCCACGTTGCCGGCTGAAAGCTCGGCGCGGGGCTGCATGTCCATGCGTAGGATGCCAATCTCGTCGGCGTGGTACTCCTTGCCGGTGGCCACGAATTTCACGAAGTCGTTCTTGCGTATGGTGCCGTTCTCGATTTTGAAGTAGGCTATGATGCCTCGGAATGGATTGAACACCGAGTCGAAGATGAGTGCCTGAAGCGGTGCCGAGGGGTCGCCCACAGGTGCGGGAATACGCTCGACAATGGCGCGCAGAATCTCGGGCACGCCGATGCCGGTCTTGCCGCTGGCGCGGATTATCTCCTCGCGCTTGCAGCCGAGAAGATCGATAATCTGGTCCTCCACCTCCTCGGGCTTGGCAGAATCGAGGTCTACCTTGTTGATTATAGGGATTATCTCGAGGTCGTTGTCGATGGCCATGTAGAGATTGGATATGGTCTGGGCCTGAATGCCCTGCGAGCCGTCGACAATGAGGAGGGCGCCTTCGCAGGCGGCGATGGAGCGCGACACTTCGTAGGAGAAGTCGACGTGTCCCGGGGTGTCGATGAGGTTGAGCACATATCGCTCGCCGTCGAGCTCATAGTCCATCTGGATGGCGTGGCTCTTAATGGTGATGCCTCGCTCGCGCTCGAGATCCATGTCGTCAAGAACCTGTGCCTCCATGTCTTTGGCGGCTATGGTGTCGGTGTATTCGAGCAAGCGGTCGGCAAGAGTGGATTTGCCGTGGTCTATGTGTGCGATTATGCAGAAGTTGCGAATATTTTTCATTTCCGGAAATTTGCTGCAAAATTACAAAAAATCCCGCGCATGCGCAAACACCCCCTCCCCGCACAATGCGCCACGTCAAGGGCGGCTTCAGAAAAGGTAGGCCACGGAGAGGCCGAATGTGCGGTTGGATTTGTCGGCTGCGGGGTCGAAGGAGTTGAGCTGGATGGCGGTGTTGAGTGTGAGATCCCAGTGTCCGCATATGCTTATGCCGATTCCGGCGGCTATGCCGGCGTCGAAGCGGCGGTATGCTCCGTCGGTGCCGAAACAATCCTGTTCTTTATATTTATAGGGCTTGGCCATACCATTGTATATATTGATTTTGCTTGAGCCGAAAAGGCCGAAGCCAGCGTAAGGTCCGGCCTCGATCTTGAAGGAAATATCGTCGCTCAGAGGGAGACGGAAACCTGCGAGCACAGGTATCTGCAGATAGCCGGGATGGGCTATTTCCTTTACATTATTGTAGGCGGGCATTCTGAACTTGTTCGACCATGATTTGTCGGCAAGCTGTACTTTGGCGGCGATATACAAACCTTTTGAAGGCGATATGAAGTCGTATTCGCCGTTAACAGCGAAATGATATGCAGGATAAGTGCCGCCTTCGGTATCGGACGGTTTGGACAGGTCGAAACCGGCCTCGGCGCCGAAACGGAAATTTCTGGAATACGCGTTTCCTGCAAGCATGGCCAGCGTGGCGATGAGGATGAGGATTTTTTTCATAATAATGGTGTTTATTGGGTCTGTCTGATTGAGGCCGTCTTTTAACATTAGTACAATCTTGGTGTCTTTTTGTTAACTTGCTAAGCAAAAATACACCAACCTGTGGATTCACATATATATTATTAAACAACCTCTAAAATAAATCGGGCGCACCGCTTTCGGAAGCCGCGCGCCCGATAGATGATATTTTGTTTCTGTTTAGAGGTTGCGGATAATGGTCTCTTCGCGGTCAGGGCCAACCGATATCACCGCCAAGGGAACACCGACCTGTTTCTCGATGTATGCCACATAGTTGCGGAAGGCTTCGGGAAGTTCGGCTTCGGTGCGTGCCTTGGAGAGATCTGTCTTCCAGCCGGGCAGCTCGTCGTAGACTGGTTCAGCTATGCCGGCACCCTCGGCGTTGTCGCCGACGGAGTAGGGGAAGTCGGTGGTTACTGTGCCGTCGGGCATGCGGTATGCTGTAGCCACTTTGATAGTGTCGAAGCCGTCGAGGACGTCGCTCTTCATCATTATTAAGTGAGTGGCGCCGTTTATCATCACGGCGTAGCGGAGTGCCACGAGGTCGAGCCATCCGCAGCGGCGTTCGCGTCCTGTCACGGCGCCATATTCATGGCCGATATTGCGTATGGTGGCACCGGTTTCGTCGAATAGTTCTGTAGGGAAGGGACCGCTGCCCACACGGGTGCAATATGCCTTGAAAATACCGTAGACTTTACCGATTCGTCCGGGTGCTATGCCCAGGCCGGTGCAGGCTCCTGCGGCCACGGTGTTGCTCGATGTGACGAAGGGATATGAACCGAAGTCGACGTCAAGCATGGTACCCTGTGCTCCTTCGCATAGTATGCTTTTATCGTCGTTGAGAGCTTTGTTGATGTAGTATTCGGTATCGGCCAGACCGAAAGAGCGGATATATTCGATGGCATCGAACCATTCCTTTTCGGCCTGAGCGAGTTTTTCGCGGTCGATTTCGGCACCCATGCCTGCCAGGCGTGCCAGATGTGCGTCGCGTGCGGCTTCGTATCGTGCGCTGAAATCGTCGCGGAGAGTATCGCCTACGCGTAGACCGTGGCGCGATACCTTGTCGGTGTATGTCGGGCCGATGCCTTTGCCGGTAGTGCCTATTTTGCCGCTTCCCATGGCGCGTTCGCCGGCTGCATCGAGCAGGCGGTGGGTCGGCATTATGAGGTGTGCCTTCTTCGAAATTTTCAGTATCGAATGGAGATCTACGCCGTCGGCTTCGAGCTGTTCGGCTTCGCCGCGGAATAGTACGGGATCGAGCACGACGCCGTTTCCGATGACATTGGTGATTGCGCCTTTGGCAAATACGCCCGACGGAATCGAGCGTAGCACATGCTTGTGGCCGTCGAATTCGAGGGTGTGGCCGGCGTTGGGACCGCCTTGGAAACGTGCTACAATATCATAACCGGGGGCGAGGACATCGACGATTTTGCCTTTGCCTTCGTCGCCCCACTGGAGGCCTAAAAGAAGATCGGCTTTCATTTTTTTATGCGGGTGTTGATGTTGGTTTTCTTTGCTTTGCGGGCGCATGCCGAGCATACGCCGTAGACTGTCATTTCGAAATAGGATGCCGTGAACGCCGAGTAGTGTCTGGCGCGGAGCACTTCAGAAAACGACTGGTCCTTCACAGCCTTGGTTTTTCCGCAGTTGAGGCATACCAGATGATGGCGGTTGGCTGGAAGCATTTCGTAGCGTGCCCCTTTGTTAGCGAAATATCTGGCAAGGATTCCTGCGGCCACAAACAGTTCCAGTGTATTGTAGACCGTGGCGAGCGATACTCTGACACCGCGGGCGGCGACTGCCGCCGAGAGCTCTTCGACAGTGAATCCTGTGGAGAGCGAACGGGATGCTTCGAGTATCTCGAGCCGTTCGGGAGTATTGCGACGACCGGTGCGTGCGAGATACTCCGTGAGTTTCTGCAGCGCAAAATCCTGTTTATGTTTTTCGCCGGTCATGCCTGTGTAAGGAATGGTACGTTTTTTGACGTGTGCAAAATTAGTGAAAATTTCCGAAAATAGCTTACCTTTGCGAAACAAATACGTCTACGCAATGAACAAGCCTACGATGAACGATTATTATAAAGTCGAAATCGGCATTTCGCCGGCATCTGTCGATTTCTGCGATCTTGCCGCCGATCTGCTCGCACCTGTCGGGTTCGAAAGTTTCGTGCCTCGGGAAGATATGCCAGGTACAGGCCTGACAGCTTTCATACCGGCGCCACTGTATTCGCCCGAAGCTGTAGCCGGGGCGCTCGAAGAGTTGAGCCCGTTTGCCGAAGCCACATTCGAGGCCGAGTTCGTCGAGGGACGCGACTGGAATGCCGAGTGGGAAAAAAATTATTTCAGGCCCATACTTGTCGAAGGAACTGTGGCTGTACACAGCAGCTTCCATACCGATATTCCCGCTGCGAAATACGATATAACGATAGATCCGAAGATGGCTTTCGGCACAGGTCACCATGCTACGACAACCCTTATGATGAGAGCGCTCCTGTCGGCAGACATAGAAGGACGGTCTGTGATCGACATGGGGACGGGTTCGGGTATTCTTGCCATTCTTGCTGCCATGCTCGGTGCCTCTCCGGTCACAGGAATCGAGATAGATCCCTTCGCCGAAGCTAACGCCCGCGATAATGTGACGCTTAATCTGGCGTCGGCGGATGCCGTGAGAATTATAGGCGGCGATGCCGCCTCACTTGCCGGTGTTGGATACAAGGCCGATCTTTTTCTTGCCAATATCAACCGTAATATCATTACGGGCGATATAGTCCGTTATGCCGATGCCACGCGAAGCGGCGGTCTCCTTGTGGTCAGCGGATTCTACGTCATCGACCGCGAAGTAGTAGCCGCGGCAGCCGCAGCAGCCGGATTCGAATTTGTAACCGCCGACGAGATGGACAATTGGTCGTCGATGACATTCCGGAAATCATGAGACGGTTTCTTTTTGTCCTTATGGCTGTAATTGCGGCTGTCAGTGCCGTAGCTGAGAAACCGTCGATAAAATTTACATGGGGCGCCGATGCCGGAGCTTCCATTGACCTTAGCGGCAACGATATGAGCGCTGTCGACTTCAATGCGGTTTTCGGCATGAGCCGTGGCTGGATCAATTTCCTCGGACTGGGTGTGGAAGCCGATATCATGATAAGCAATTCGTGTCGCTCATATCCCATATATGTCAATTTCCGAACGAACTTTCAGAATAAGCCGTCGCTCCTGTTCTGGGATATAAAGCTCGGAACGTCGCTCAATTATCTTGAACACAATCATCAGCAGACAGGCTTATATGGAGCTACGGGTCTGGGTATCAATCTTGCCCGGAGTTCGAAATTTTCAACCCATCTTATCATCGGATATACCTACCGTGAACGCAAGACCGTTGTAGGCGAGGAAATGACACATCATTTCAAGAGCCTCAACTATGCGACGGTGAAAATCGGCGTGCTTTTCTGAACCCGACCGGCGATGGTCTGTAAAAAAGGTAGATATTACCGTAATATGGGTTAAACCGTTCGTGTGGTTTATTGTATCTTTGCAGACGAATATGAAAAGACTACCTCTTACACTTATAGCGGCATCCGTCTGTGTCGTGTCTGCGGCTCAGACATCTGTTGCCGATAGTATCGAGGCATTGAATGAGATCGTTGTCACCGGTTCCAATCAGGCCGTCGAGACCCGTCTGTTGCCGTATACCGTGAGCGTTATAGGCCGTGCCGAACTTGAAGCATCTGGCAGTCCGCAGCTTCTGACGGCACTCAAGGGGCGTGTGCCGAGCTTGTTTGTGACCGAACGTGGCATATTCGGTTATGGTGTGGCCGGTAATGGCGCGGGTCATATCAAGATGCGCGGTGTTGGCGGCGACCGTGCGAGTGCCGTGCTCATGATGATGGACGGTCAGCCTCAGTTCGCCGGCATTTACTCGCATCATATCGGCGATTTTTACAGCAAGGAGTATGTCGAACGGGTCGAGGTGCTTCGTGGTCCGGCGTCGGTACTTTACGGCTCCAACGCTATGGCCGGCACAATCAATGTGATAACCCGCGGAGCCAAAGCCGACGGAGTCCATGCCGATCTGACCACACAATACGGCTCTTACAATACCTGGCAGACAAGTCTGACAGGAACCGCTCGTTATGGACGCCTGTCATCGCTTGTGTCGCTTTCATATGACCGTACCGACGGAAATGTCGACGGTTTCGATTTCCGGCAGGGCGGGGCATACGGTAAACTGGCATATGCTTTTTCGGACAAATGGAAGGCACAGGCCGATTATACGGTGATGAAGTTCAATGCCGACGATCCGATCTACCCGACGCTTTCAGATCCTAATTCGACAGCGGTCTATACTCAGAACGTACTTCGCGGCGAGGCGTCGGCGGCCGTGACCAATACTTATCGCAATACCGGCGGTACTGTCCGGATATATTACAGCTACGGCAATCATTATGTCGATGATCCGCGCCATTTCCATAGCGTGGACGACAGGCTCGGTGTGATGGCATATCAGAATTTTGCACCCTGGGAGGGGTCGGCCATCACAGCGGGCTTTGATTTCAGCCGCTACTCAGGCAAAATACCGATGAGCGGCGGCACTGCGCATACTCCGGGTGCGATGGGTACTATCGGTCGTAAATATGTCACTGAATATTCACCTTACCTAACGGTCGCGCAGGTTTTTTTCGGACGCGTTCTCACTGTCGACGGCGGTCTCCGCATGGCAAACAGCGATATGTTCGGGACCCGTTGGGTACCCCAGGCCGGTATGGCGGTCAATACTCCGGGAAATGTGACGATAAAGGCTTCGGCCGCGATGGGTTATCGCAACCCGTCGTTTAGGGAACTTTATCTCTACCGTATGGCAAATCCCGATCTTCGCCCTGAGCGTATGTGGAATTATGAGGTGTCGGTCGAGAAGCGCCTGGGACATCTGTTGTCAGTCAGTCTTACGGCATACTATAGCCGCGGGTCCAATATGATACAGACTGTCGACATGAAGAACGAGAATACCGGTTCATTCATAAACAAAGGTATAGAGATCAGTCTTGACAGCAGGCCGTTGCCGAACCTCACTCTGCATGCCACATACAGCTATCTGCACACTTCGCTGCGAAATCTCACCGGCGCACCTAAAAACCAATACTGGTTCGGAGCGGAATGGCAGCCTCTTAAATGGCTTGATATCTGTGCAGATCTTCAGGGTGTAGGCAGTCTTTATGTCGCCGAAGGCATAAAGCATCAGAGCTATGCGCTGCTGAATCTCAAAGCTACGTTCAAGGTTTGCCGTTATGCCGATCTTTTTACCCGTCTTGAAAATATAACCGATGCACGATATACCATCAACCGCGGCTATCCTATGCCGGGATTCACTGCGATGGGGGGCATTCGTGTCGGATTTTAGCTCCTTAAAAAACATATCAGAATTATGAAAAAGCAGTTTTTCGCTTTTATCGTAGCAGGGCTTCTTATGAGCAGCTGCGGTGCCCGGACAGAGGCATCGGCCTCACCGGAGTCTGTCGGGTCCGATACCGCCGAGGTTTCGACGGTATACTACATAAAGGATATCACTCCGGAAAATCTTGTTAAAATCTACAATGCTCTCGGACGTAAAGCAGAAGGTAAGGTTGCCGTGAAAATGTCGACCGGCGAGTCGAACAAATCTCACCAGCTTGACCCGGCTCTTATCAAGCCTCTTATCGACGAACTGGGTGCGACCATCGTTGAATGCAATACCGCATATGCGGGCAACCGCAATACTACAGAGTCGCATCGCAAGGCCGCCGAGGAGCATGGCTATACAGCCATCGCCGAGGTCGACATCATGGATGCCGAAGGTGACACCATTCTTCCTCTCGAGGGCGGAAAACACCTCAAATATGACATCGTCGGCAAGCATTTCCCCGATTATGACTTTACGGTCGTACTCTCCCATTTCAAGGGTCATGCCATGGGCGGTTTCGGCGGCGCCCTCAAGAACGTGGCAATCGGTATCGCTTCGTCGGCAGGCAAAACATATATTCATACCGCCGGAAAGACCAACGATGTTGATTCGATATGGAACAACATTGCACCTCAGGATGATTTCCTCGAATCTATGGGCGAAGCCTGCAAGGCGGTGTTCGACTATGCGGGAGACGATATTCTGTTTATTAACGTAGCAAACAATCTTTCTGTCGATTGTGACTGTGACGGCGATCCGGAAGCTCCCAAGATGGGTGATATCGGTATTCTTGCCTCACTCGATCCCGTGGCTCTCGACCGTGCATGTGTGGATCTTGTAGTGAATTCCGAAGATCCCGGCAAAGCCGATCTCATAGAGCGTATGGAGTCGCGCCATGCCACTCATCTACTCGATTATTCGGAGCAGCTTGGTCTTGGTTCTCAGAAATATAAACTTGTGGAACTCTGAGTAAAACAATAATAAATCAGCGCCTCTGTCGCGTAAGTCGCGTGGCAGAGGCGCTTTTGTTTTCGTATGTTAGGACTTATGAATGAAAGTTAAAATCGTGATTTAATTTAAACCTTGACGCATTTAGGGAGTCAGACATATCGAAAAGCGACAGAAATAATCTATTTACAATCTAATAAACATATAACCTTATGAACAAGAAATTAATTGTAGCAGCACTCGGCCTTTGCGTCCTCGTAGCAACCCCTGCCGCCTTCGCCCAGACTTCGGGCAACGATAACGGCAAGAAGGAACTCAAAGCCGACAAGCGTGGCGGCAAACGTGGTGCCGAGGCCCCCAACCCCTTCGAAGGCCTCAACCTCACCGCAGACCAGCAGACCAAGCTTGAGGCGCTCAAGAAAGAATGTAAAGAAGCCCGCATGGCCAAAGCCGAAACCCGTCAGAAACAGGCTCAGGAACGCAAGAATGTAAACCGGGAAGAGGCCAAAAAGGCACGCACCGAAGAACTTGCCAGAATCAAGGCTATCCTCACTCCCGAGCAGTATGTGAAGTTCCTCGAAAACAGCTATCTCACCGGCCGTCATGGCAAAAAGGGTGCCAAGGATAACGGCAGACTTGCCAACAATGACCGTAGAGGTGATCGTGGTCACAAACACGCCGGAAACCGTGGCAATCGTCCCGCTCCCCAGCCCCAGAACTGATAAGATGGCATTGTGTGTTGGAGTAAATCTCTGACCAAGCAAAAAATAATCGGTCTCGATTCTTGTATGAACCGAGGCCGATTGTTTTATGTCGGTAGAATCAGACTAATGACATGCCCTTGAGGAGGGCCTGCTCGTTGAGGGGGAGGAGATGGTGGTGGCGTTCCGGGAGAGTTTTCTTTAGGCCGCGGAGTACTGCGTCGATTTCTACGATAGGACGCAGTTTCAGGAGTGCGCCGAGGAGTATCATATTGTAGGTCTTGGAGTTTTTAAGCTCGATAGAGGCCTGCATGGCATCGACAGGCACGACTTTAATGTCGGTGCGTGTCGGCAGGTGGTGTATGCCCGAAGGATCGTAGATGAGTATGCCGCCGGGTTTTACCTTGCTTTCGAATTTATCGAGGCTCTGCTGATTGAGGGCTACGACGGTATCGTAGGTGTCGAGCACCGGCGAGCTGATTGCGGTGTCGCTCAGAATGACGGTGACGTTTGCCGTACCGCCGCGCTGTTCGGGGCCGTACGATGGCATCCAGGTGACTTCGAGATTATCCATCAGGCCTGCGTAGGCGAGAATTTTGCCCATCGAAAGCACGCCCTGACCGCCGAATCCGGCTATCAATATTTCTTCTTTCATAGCTTTATTCGTTTTTAAGGTCACCCAGAGGATATTTTTCGAACATATGCTCGACCATCCAGTCGTTGCTCTGAGCCGGTGTCATCTTCCAGCCGGAGTTACATGTCGATACGATCTCGACAACCGACGTACCTTTTTTAGCCATTGCATTCTGGAATGCTTTCTTGATGGCGGCCTTGGCTTTTCGCACTGCGCCGGCGGTATGTACGGCCTGACGGGTCACATAGCATGTGCCGTCGAGCTGTGCAAGCAGATTCGTGATGGCGAGGGGATAGCCGTTGAGTTCGGCAGTGCGGCCGTATGGAGTGGTCGCTGTCTTCATGCCAAGGAGGGTCGTTGGCGCCATCTGGCCGCCGGTCATGCCGTAGATGGCATTGTTGATGAAAATGATGGCTATGTTCTCGCCTCGGTTGCATGCGTGTATTGTTTCAGCAGTACCGATTGCCGAGAGGTCGCCGTCGCCCTGATAGGTGAATACGAGTGCGTCGGGGTTAAGACGGCTGGCGGCAGTGGCGAGTGCGGGGGCACGTCCGTGTGCGGCCTCAATCCAGTCGACATCGATATAGTTGTAGGCGAATACCGCACAGCCTACCGGGGCAATGCCTATGGTCTTGTCTGCCACTTCCATTTCGGCAAGAAGCTCAGCGATTATCTTGTGAACCACACCATGGCTGCATCCCGGGCAGTAGTGGGTCACGTTATCGGTCAGCAGCTCGGGGCGGGCATAGACCTTGTTTTCGGGACGGATTATTTCTTCGCGTGTCATTGTGCTATGCTCAGCTTGGTTACAAGTGCTTCGAGAATTTCAGTTGGGTTGGGGATCATGCCACCCATACGGCCGAAGTGGTGCACGGGTACGCGGCATTCAGCCGCCAGGCGCACATCTTCTATCATCTGGCCGGCGTTGAGCTCGACAGTGAGAATGCCTTTGACCTGCTCCGACAGTTTGCCGATGGCTTCTTTCGGGAACGGCCAAAGGGTGATGGGCCGGAGCAAACCGACCTTGATTCCTTTTTCGCGTGCTTCCTCGATGGCCTTGAGACATATTCGGGCAACGGAACCGAAAGCGACGATAAGGTATTCGGCGTCGTCGGTGTAACATGCCTGATAGCGCACTTCGTTTTCCTCGATAAGACGGTATGTTTCCTGGAAACGGAGATTGTTCTGCTCCATCCGGGTGCTGTCCATTTCAAGCGAGGTAATGATATTTCTGTTCTTGCGGTCGCCCTTGCCACATGCGGCCCAGGGGCAGCGTGCACGAAGTTCTTCCTCGGTCATACGCGGACGCTGAGGCGGAAGAACGACTTTCTCCATCATCTGACCTACAATACCGTCGGCAAGAATCATGGCCGGAGTACGGTATTTGAAGGCAAGGTCGAAGCCAAGGGCCACGAAGTCGGTCATTTCCTGGACGGTCGCCGGTGAGAGCACGATAAGATGATAGTCGCCATGGCCTCCGCCTTTGGTTGCCTGGAAATAGTCGGCCTGCGAGGGCTGAATGGTGCCGAGGCCGGGACCGCCGCGCATTACATTGACGATAAGAGCAGGCAGCTCGGATGCGGCAAGATAGGATATTCCTTCCTGTTTGAGGCTGACGCCAGGCGACGATGACGATGTCATTACTGCCTTACCTGTAGCGGCGCCGCCGTAAACCATATTTATAGCGGCCACTTCACTTTCGGCCTGAAGGACTACCATTCCGGTTGTCTCCCAGGGACGGAGTTCGGCCAGAGTTTCCAGTACTTCCGACTGAGGGGTGATGGGATAGCCGAAATAGCCGTCGGCTCCGTAGCGTATGGCCGCGTGGGCGATGGCCTCGTTACCCTTCATCAGTCTTACTTCTTCTTCCATTATAGATTTTCGGTTTTCAGGGTTAATTACTCGCCGCGGTCCACTACACGGTAAACTTCGATGCAAGCATCGGGACACACTGTGGCGCATGCCGCACAGCCAATGCAGGCTTCAGGATTAGCGGCGAAGGCATAGTGATAGCCTCGGTCATTGACCTCTTTAGGCTGCAGAAGGAGAACATCGGTCGGGCATGCTACCACACAAAGGTCGCACCCTTTGCATCTCTGTCCGTCGATGGTCACAGCTCCATAAACTTTTGCCATATATTCAAGTGTAATTTAGGTATTGGTTGCCCGGCGCAAGGCGCCGATACCGCAAATATACGAATTATTTGTAGAAAATAGCCATTCCACCATTTATTTATTGAGGTCGTACATTTAATAGTACCCAATGTACGCTTAAACCGGCAGCGGGTGCAGGGTCAGCAGAGTTAAGGATAGTTTGTCGTTGGAATCAAGATGCATAGGCTGCAGAGGGAAAAAAGGTGTTATAGCTGACAGCCAGCGGTTTTTTCTGTCGGAATCCACGCATGCCATAAGCAAGCGCATTGGCGGAGCCACATCTACGGCCGTATTTTTATGAGTAGGCTGTCCGACAGCAAGCAACCGGGCGATTTCGTCCTGTAGATTTACCGGTAAGAGATATGGATATCCGGCACCGGTAAGGAATTCTGTAATATCGAAATCGGCCATTAATGCAGCTGTAGCAGCTCCTACGGCACTGCGAAGCGTCTCATGCGATTTTTCGAGATTATCGGCCGATACCTGATATTCGTCGAATACTTTCATCAGGTCGATTTTTCCAACAATCCATGCCTTGTTGGCATCAAAGAATGATTGAAGAAGCTTTGTAGGGTCAAGAATACGGAACATCGCTCCTTCCGGTTCTTCGAGGGCGCCGACACTGTTCGAATAGAATTGTCGCCAGCCGCAGAGAGTGCTGTTATAGCTCACAAGTCGGTCGTAGACCGTACCAAGGTCGCGCGACAGGCGGTGGAAACGACTCAGCCACATGCCTGCGACGTGGAATTTTATCTGCATTTCAAGAAGTTCCTCCGATTTATGCGCCACTTTTGTGGCGATGTGGTCAAGTTCTTCCTGAAGTTCGCGGCGGCGACGGCGTACATTCCATTTATATCCGGCCCAGGCAAAGGCGCCAAGTACACCGAATGCAAGTGCCGTGATGCCGACGACGTTTTCGTGCAGCACATAGTACACAAGTCCGAAGAGCACAGCCATCAGCAGCAGTCCCGCTATCACATGTCTCATGGCTTTTTTAAACTCTTTGAGTTTGGCCACGAACGAGCTCTCCAACTTTTCACGCTCTTTGTCGAGTTCAATATAATGCAGCGTTGAAGTCGTTTGTGCCGCCTTCCTGATATCTTCCTGTACTTTCGGGATAGCAAGTTGCTGAATAAGTCTCTGGTAGTATTTATAATATTCTTTGTAGATTCTTATATTGCCGTTCAGCTCCACTTTTGTCTTGCTTATCACATTGCGTATTGCCGCAGCCTGAATTTCAGATTCAGTAGCCGCGAATTCGGCAATAAGCGGCGGAATCTCAGCCGAATTACCGGCCACAGAGTCCGTAGTCTCAGTGATGATACAGGCGAAAGAAAGATAGTCTGGGTCATCGATATAAACCGACGGTATATAGCAATAGCCATTGTCGCCGAAGTTTTCGCCCCAAGAGTTGCGGACTATATAGAAGTCATTTTCATCGGAATATCCGACAATAACCATTGCATGAAAGCCCGAATCTGTTTTCTCCGGACAATCATCAGGGTGAAGTATGAACGCTCCGTCTTTACCGAATACATCGTATATTTTGAGCGATATCCCCACAGGGAAGCCTTCGGACAATGCGCTTGTCAGCAATTCGTGGTTCTTATCGACGGTAGCCTTTTTATCGGCAGTATCCACAAGAATAATCTGCCTGGCACTCAATACCCTATGTTTTGCCGCTTCGGCTTCAGCCGCTTCCGTCGGAGCCTGCGAGGTATCGTCGGGCTGATAGGGATACATGTATTCCTGACAGATACCGCGCTTTCCGAGCACCTCAAGCTGCTCGTAAAAGTTGCTGCCGCCTTCCGGACGACCCGTGCATACATTCGAGTAATAATACAGGTATGCCGGACTCATCACATTATCGCCCGAAAAATTACGGATATTCATCATGGCTTCGTACATTCCCGTTACTGCGAACGAGGTACACGAGCCGAGGTTTAGCTGATCGCGTACGGGCGAGAAGAATTTGCGGAGATCGACCGATTTTTTCCTTTCGAGGCCGGGTGTCGGCACATATTTATCGTCAAGAGGTTGTTCCTTAAAGACAACTGCTGCGGGATTTCCTTTCGGTCGCGACCACTTTTTCCGTATTTCTACAATATTTTCGCGGCGGTCGTTGGCTTTCTGGAGATCGCTGAGTTCTTCTGTCTTGTTTCGGAGATAGGCTGTGGTATTGAGGATGCTGCGTTTCAGTTTCTTCAAGTCGGCAAGAGGATTGAGCGCCTTTTCATTCTGAGGGCTTTCCTCCATCTCGAGAGTCGACAGATTGAAGTCGTAGAGTTTAAGAGCTTCGAAGTCGGAACGTATGGGCAGCAGATGTGAATCAGAGCAACAGTCGTTGAATGCATTTACGAAAATGTCGATAGGTTCGTTGCAGGCATCATCGATAATTGTTGTCTCCTGTTCGTAGTGAACGCCACGTATATTCTCATTGTCGCGACCGAGAATCTGCGACAATACCGCTTCTTTTTCAGGGAGCGACATCGAATCGGAATGTAGCAGCGACAGAATCGAATCGCGTAATTCCGAAATATCGTTATCAAGAATATCTGAAGCCTTGGCCACGACACGCCCTTCTTCGATGCCTTTGTCCTTATAGAGCGGGCGGATTTGTTCCCGGAAGAGACGCGGATATCGCTCGGATATTCCTGAAAGGAACTGTTCGGCAGCATGAGTTGCCTTCTGGGCGTCGACCTCGCGACGATTAATTCCCACATTATCAAGAGCCGACAGGAAACCGAGGCCTAAAAGCTGGCGAGCTGTTGCGGCACGGTCGAAAGTAAGACTGGAAAGTCCTATCGATATGTTCTGACCGCGATAAGATGCCAGCATGGACGGCGATAGGACTGCGTAATAGTCTTTTGCAAGTAGTAGTTGGAAAACAGCGAGATAGCGGGCGAAACTGTTGATGGTGAATCCTACCGGTGCTCCGTTGGCCGCATAATCGTCGATAAGTGAAAATGATATCGAAAGACTGCTGTCGGCAGTGCAAGCCTTGAGCTCGTCAATGCTTTCTTGTTCCGCTGTAAGGCTTTCGGGTGTATCTGTGATTCCGAACAGACGGCAAATGCCCGAGCGTAAACCAACGACATGTAGGGTTGTGTCGTGTCGTATTCCGGCACAGGCTCTTGCAAGAGTTTTTATTTGCGAGGCTCCTGTTTCATCCGATAGAGGGACAATGCCGACGATATGTAGCGTAGTGTCGGACATTGTCATTTTCACCAGTTTGTTGAAAGCCTCGGTCAGCCGAACCGTAAGTTCGGATTCGGTAAGGCCGGACGCCGCTATATGGTCGTAAACGGAAGCTGCTCCGGGGGCCGTACGTACAATGCTTACGACCTCCGATTCAGCTTTTGATGTCAGTGATGAAGTCCAGACAGAGACTGTCGAATTCATTTGTAATTATCAAGAATAAAAGCAATTTCCTTTTCGATAAGATCCATTTCAGCCGGATAGAGCTCTATGGTTTCCATAGGAATGGGGCATTTCGACACGTTTTCGAGATATGTGCCGTCTTCGCAGGCCTTCACAGCCTGCTCCGACAGTTTGCGAAGCTGATTGTCGGGTCCCGGTATGTCCATTTCCTTGATTTCACGGTTTATTTCTTCTTCGAGAATATCTATATTATCTTCGAGGAAGCAGAAAGCGTCGGCACGGGATTTACCCATATCTACAAGCCAACCACGAAGTGCTTTTCCTCCGAGACCACGACTCTTTATGCGATACTGGCCGCTTTCAGCATCATATTTCATAAGGCCGTAGACCACAAGCGAAACCCAGATTTCAAGAAGGCGCGGATTTCCGGTATTTTTGGGGAACAGGCTGTAGCGCTCCTTGCTCATGCGGGCGCACAGATTCTTGTCCCAGTGCGAGCAATTCGGTTTGTCTGTCTCCCATTTTTCGTATTCGGTATTGTAGTTGTCGAGCGATTTGACAGCAAATGCAGGAATCACACCGAGCTGACGGTAAATAATCACACGGTTGGTAAGGCCTATTTCGGAGAACTGGACATCTTTTGCACCGGAGACCAGATTCTGGAAGAAGTTATCTTTTACCAGCCGGGAGCGGCTTTTGTTTGCCACACCTATGTAGTAGCATTCGACCGGACGCTCTCGAAGGTCGGCATCGAAACCGCGGAAAGTATAGGGCAACAGAGGCAACGATTTCTTCACGGCTTTGTTGATGAGCGACTTGAGCTCGTCTTCGCTAAGTTCGTCCATGGCATCGTCTACGGTCATTGCACTATATTTTCTGACCTTGGGGAGAGTACGGACAAAGCGCATTATGATTTCTTCGGTCTGCTTTGAAGTCATACCGGAAATAGATGCGATACCGCCTTCAGACTGCATGAAGCCGGTGAAATCGTTGAAAACGATATCCGACAGCGGACACGAAATTTTTTCGGCATAGTTAGCCGATAGTTCAAATTGGAAGAAGTTGGCATCGGCGGCGTTGCGGACGAGTTTCTGTATTTCGACGTTGCTTTCGTTGCGTAGAGTCTGAAGATTCGACATTATTATATCGACCCGTTCTATCGACTTGTTGACCCGTTCGCGGAGCCAGCTGTAGAATTCACGGGCCATCTTGCGGCGAGCGATTTCGCGGCGCGCCACTGCGAGTTTCATTGTCTGGTTCACGACTTCGGCTTCATAGTCTCTGCGTCGGAGCTTGAAGAAGGTGCCCATGCAGTCAGCAAGTTCGCTGCATGCAGTTTTCATCGACGATTCCAGACGAGGCAACTGAGCTTCGAAGTCTTCTTTCTCATCTTTCATCTCAGTGTCGCAGAGTTCTATCTGATTGAGGATCGTAAGTAGAATCTGGCTGCAGAGGAAGATCCCGCATTCTCTGTCAGCCTGCTCCTTCATCAGGCGGGAAAGCGACTCTTCGACGCGAGCCTGGAGAGCGCTCTGTTTCTCCTCGAGCTTTGTCTGACTCGGCATGGCCCGGTTGGCTATGTACTGCTGACATTCGGGAAGCGGGTTGTCCGGACTGTCGATTTCTGTCAGCACATACTCCGGAGTGGGCGCCATGAAGTAATCTATCACATCGTCCTTATTTTGATTTTCGCGTATTTTAGTGTTGTCGAACCAGTTGTTGGCAATGATGGCGGGGTCGTCGCAACCACCGTTTAGCATCTTGTTGACCAGCTGTATGGCTGCTTTACGTGCGTAGATATCGGCAAGGCGTTCGCCGTCGAATACTATTTCGGCACAGCCGAAACCGGCCACCCAGGCTTTTTTGTTCCGTATATCCATGCTGCCGTCGGCAATAAGTTTGCTCACGTTATCGCTCACGGAATCGAGAGCCACGCCGAGTTCGCCTACCGATGTGACGATGGCAAGGGCAATCATCTGGCAGAGCGGGTCGACGCGATCGAACATATCGTTGTTCTCGTTAGAATTGTCAACGAGGTATAGTGCATCGAAAGCACGGCTGTTGACTTTATCGACGGTATGGAACCACTTCACATTTATCGGTTCGGATGCCGGCGTGAGATGTGCGAGATAATCAAGATCTATCAGCGCTCCTTTGCCATTGGGTTTTACCCGCGACGACATGGCGCCGGTGACCATAAGACGGAATACATCGGAAAGTACAGCGTATCCGGAAATCTTTATATTGGGGAACATGCGCTTGATAAGGTAAGCGATGTTGATGAATGTGCCGCTGCCCGTGCCTCCGCCAAGAGAGAATACCATGTGTATCTCGGTGTCTTTTCCGAGCAGATCGTAGCTGGAATTGTCGATTATACGAGCGTTATTTACTTCTGTAATCTTGTGATTTATAATCTGCTGTACGGAATTTTCATTTACTGTGATGGCGAAACGTCCGTTGCTGCGCATTTGGCCGGCACCGATTGAAAGAGCCGACAAACCCGATACATTGCAGTCGGGCATCCAGTCGAAAAGTCCCGAGTTGATATTGTTGAGGTATATCTGAGCGGGATTGGATACCGAAATGCACAGTTGCTCCGACTGATTCAGCGAAATTATGGTTCCGTCCGCAGCCGTAACGAATGAATTGCGCAAGCCGGGTGCATCAGTATCGATTCCGAGAAATCCGATCATAGGGGGTATCTGACCGTAATTCTCATAGAACATCTTTTTTGCATCGAGTATCGACTTTATGCCGGTACCGCCCAACCCTATCAGAAGGGTTCTTCTTAGTTTTGCCATATTTTGATAATGAGAGATTTTTAGCTTAATTCAAATTCAGTTCTGGTTTTGTCGCTACGTTTTACCGCAGTACCTTTTTCATAGGGCGCGAACGATGCCGCGGGGTATATATCCCAGCCGGATGCTCCTGAAGACACTGAGCGTATTTTCACTTTCTTACCGCGGCCGGAAGGCTCGACGATAATATCCGGGTCGAAATGTTCGGCGCGCACAAAGCGGATCTCGCCTGTCAGGATACGTGATATTATGTTCTGCGACTGTTTTTTAGAGGTAAATACTACTTTTCTGGCATTCTTGAGGCGTTTTGACACATAGTAGGAGCCCGGACCGGTAAATTCGATACGTCCTACTTTTATCACCGGGAAAAATATTCGCTTAAGTACGATAAGCCATAGCAGCAATGCACATAGGAGCACGACGCCAAGCCAGAAAAGGAATGTTTTGAGGGGATTCCAGTTTTCAACATACGATGTGCGCAACGAGGTTCCTTCGTATGCATCGACCGGCTTGTCGTTTATCATATCGATGGCGTCGATCTCTACCGGAATCAGGTTGAAATAGCGT
The DNA here is from genome assembly GCA_905202215.1 of uncultured Porphyromonadaceae bacterium. Taxonomy (GTDB): domain Bacteria; phylum Bacteroidota; class Bacteroidia; order Bacteroidales; family Muribaculaceae; genus CAG-873. The sequence goes on along the minus strand of CAJKRG010000010.1, from coordinate 45,877 downwards.
TCGCCGGTAGCGGCATTGTGGTTGAATCGCACACTCAGCACACATTCAGAGCCGGGTACAATATCGAAAGTGCCGTCGACCGGTAGCGGCACATCATTCAGCCAAGCTTCAAAATCGGCAGCCTCTCCTTCTCCCGGAACGAATCGAAGCTTTAAAGCCGAACGCTGGAGTTCGTTTTTGAATACCGGGACAAGATTCCATTCGACTTTGCTTTCGGGAGCTGCCTGCGACCACAGAAATGAGTCGTGCCATTCCACTCCCTCGGCATTCAATTGATCGAGACCGTCGGCTACTGCAAGTTCCGACAGCATCTTGTCGGAAACATGGACAGTAAGCGTAGGGTTTGCTATGAAGTAGCGTGAATCGGTACACGATATATCGACTGAAAATTCATAATCGCCGCCCTGCATTGTTTCATGAAGCCTGCCGATGTCGTAGCCCTGCCGGGGGCGGAACTTAAGATTGATTTTACCGCCTGATGCGCGGCCGTTATCTATTTCAACGCTGAATAATGAATCATTCTCCGAAATGGAAAGACCATATTCTCCGGGGAGGCTGAATTCTATCGGTTTATTAATCCCCAGTTCTTCGATATTTGTATATACATGGGTGGAAATATCGGCAATCTGCGGAATCACTCGGTTCCGGCACTGCACAATAAATGCATCCGGGCAATTGTCTATAGCCTGCTTTATCACAGGATTGATTACATCGTTTTTCAGTGCGACATAGAAAAAACGTGTATTTTTATGTTTGGAACACCAGGCGGTTATAGTCTGGGCGACCTTTTCTGGTGTGTCGCCTTGGTTGGGAAGGCCGTCGGTAAGAAGATATATCCGGTTATCGCGACGTGGATCCACTTTTGTAAAACCTTCCTGAAGCACATCGGAAATGCGGGTATATTTCGAACTGGCAATATATTTTTCAAAGGTATCATCGATATTCTTCTTTTGCGAAAGATAACCGTCGGAATCGAACGATATAATGCCGTAAGGGCTGTCGCCGAAAGGAATTACCGAGAACTGCGAACCGTCTATATTTGTCTGGGTGGCAATGGTGGCATCGAGTGCGTCTTTTGCGGGATTCCATAGTCCGTTTGTCCGCATCGATCCGGTACAGTCGAAAAGATATATATTGTTTTTCTGCCGCTGGGCATTTAGCGGTTCAGTTCCGACAGAACAAAGTATCAACAGTATCAGAATGGTTCTTATATCGAATAAACGTTTTTCCATTGCGGTACAGATTTTCGTTTGCATATCCGTCGGGTCCATAACCCCGGCGGAAAATTTTCAGCGGATGTAAAAATTTTCAGGTTTGTCGCCGATATCGCAAATATACGAATAATTTGTAGAAAACAATCTTTTGGAATGATTATAATTTATCGGTTTCTGCAATATTGCGTTCACTACTACGCCAGGACGGTGTGTATCATGTCAGATAAGCGGATGAAGCGGGCCGTATACGATAAAAGCCGCGCATGCGCGGCTTTTATAAGATATGATATGAAAGTGTTATCGGCTGTTTGACAGGCGTCGCATCAGCGTATCAAGATCTATGATAGGCAGCGGTCTGCGGCGCAGAGGTGTGTCGGCCGTTCTGACAGCTACAATTCCCCGAAGAGCGCCGACGGCTATGCCGAGCATGTTCATCATCAGAGGTGTCGGCAGGATTTTCTCCTGTCCGTTTTCCTCAATGAGAGAGGCCAGTCCTTCAACTTCGAAAGTTGCCACAGCGGTACATACAAGCAGACGCTCTCGTATAAGGCCTATGACAGCCCGGTATGAGCATGACACAAGCACACTCAGGAGGGAGCGCTCGATATCGGGCACTACTTTTACATTCATATCCACACTGATGGCCTCGCGGGTTAGGCGGCGCAGAGCCCGGCGATTGATGGCGCTTGCGCCGTCGACTTCGCCGAGATCAATCAGGGTCATGGCTATATCTTTGTCTCTCATGAAATTAGAACAAGTATTAACGGCGGATGGTTCAAAGCTTTTCGAGCACTATTTCATCTACCAGGGCATGGTTTGTGTTGATATTCATATTGTTGTTCTCCGGTCGGAAGTCGATAGTCACAGTGTGTTTTCCGGCTGTCAGGGGGAGTTCAAGCACATTTGAATTGCCCCAGTCGTTCCAGTTGGCCACACCGCGCTGCGGAAGCACTACGATCCCGACGCGCTTGCCGTCGACACTGATGGTGCGTATGGCGCATTTGTTTTCGGTATTGACCGGTCCGTTGCCGTTGGCATAGCGCAGATATATGGCATAAGTGCCGTCGGCCGGTACTTCGACAGGAATGTTGACAGGCGCGCTGCTCCGGTCGATTTCGCGGAATCCGGCTCCATGATAGCCCATTATGCCTTTCTCAGGGCGGTAGGAGATTTCAGACGATACGGCTTCGGCGACTTCTCCCGGCATTTCGACAATAATTTTCTCGCGGTTCGAGCGTGGTTCGGAGGCGAACGACTGTATTCCCTCTCTCGATACACCGATGATCTGGTATTCGCCCGGCACGACGGCTTCGAATGCGGTGGAGTGTGTCTCGGCTACCGGCTTGCCGTCGCGGAGCACTATATATTTACCGATATATTCAATCGGATTCCAGTTGAGGGTATTGCCTTCGAACCATGCGACAGGAGTCAGGGGGGCTTTGACGTTGCGGGTCCGGTTGACACGCAGGGGTGCCACATCGTTGTCGGCCATGGTGATGACTATTTTATTATTCCCTTTTATGTCGGCCGGAATGAAAGGCTTGTGCTCCTTGCCGTTGAGTGTAAACGATTTGATTTCGCTGCCATAGCCTTTGACGGTTATGTCGAGTGTGGCACGGCGATATCTGAAGTTGGTAAGCGTTCGATCGGCGGCAAGGGCTTTAGGCACGAATGGTGCGAACGCAAGGCCGTCTTTTTCGAAGCGGATACCAAAGAGGATCCTGTGTGTGATGGCTATATTGCCGGCCAGACACCACAGCATGTTCGACGAGTTGAGCTGAGTGGCGATGTCGCCGTTGTCGAGCACGAAATTCTCCTTGTTTGTTGCGAAGAGAGCGGCTGGACGGAAAACAGCGCCTATGGCTTCGAGGGTACCCGCTTCGTTCAAGGCTTTGGCGTTGGCCATGGCCCAGTATGCGCCCACCCAGGGCCAGAGTGCATTGTTGTGATATGGGGGAATATCGGCGATCTGCGGGAAGAAGATGGCGGCGCCGAAAGGTGTTGTCGGGTTGTTTTCGGTTATCGATCGGGCGCGTTCGGGAGAGGCCACATCATAAAGTATGGCAAGAGACTCGCCGAGAGTCTCGGCACGCGGATTGAGGATCGATGCGGTGCGGCCGTAATTGTACATGGCGTAATATCCCTTGTCATCAAGCCATAGCTTGTCGTTTACGGCCTTGCGGATAGCTTCTGCGCGGGCGCCATATTCCGAGGCTTCCTTGCCTTTGCCGAGTTCGGCCGCTATGTCGGCGAGCACCTGAAGGGCCTGCGCATGCACTATCGATGTGCCAAGCGCTTCAGACTGATATATGTCGGCTGTCTGCATCCAGCGCGGATAGCTCTGCTCGCGCCAGTCGATGAACGATGTCTCGCCTTTGACAAGACCGTCGGGCGCGGCCACTGTCAGAGCATCGTCATCGACCGATTTCTTGATTATCGGATAGATGTATTCGAGCCATTTGCGGTCGCCGGTCACTTTATAAAGCTCATAGGCGGCCACGGCCCATATCATGCGGTCGGAGCTCACAGGCCATGCACCTCCGCTGCCGGTATCCTGTATTATGACGCCTTCCGGGTTCACCTTTTTCATCAGAGAGATTTTCGATGCCTCGGGCTGAAGGTAGGCCATGGACAGAAGTATCGAGTAGCTGACATCGCGGGTCCATACTCCGCCCCATTCCTTGCCGGTGCGCAGGGTAGTGTCGGGTTCGACGGCGTTGATCATCTCGTCGAGCCCCATGTTGTAAATGGCGGTATGGAGTGTATTGGGAGTCTCGAGTTGCGGATATGCCGAAATGTCGTTTTTCAGTTTCCATTTTTTTTCAATAGGGAAACCGTAATCTGGTTGTGCGGAGTAGGTTGATATAATTTCGAAACGGCCGGGCGCGGTAGCCATATATTCGCCCTGTGTTATAGTGTCGCCATGCCAGCGGTAGGCATTGGTCTCGACTATGACGCCGCTCTGGGCCTGTGCGGCAAGTGCGGCAAGAATAGCTGAAGAAACGATACTTGTTTTTTTCATTTTATTCGGTATGTATGATATATTCGAGGTGGAGGAACCGGCGTGTGTCGGGTCCTATGGCGGCGAAAGCCGAATTTTTAAGTCCGGGAGCCCATACGATTTCTCCGTCGCATGTCAGAAACCAGGCTTGGCGTTTGTCGGCGGCGCTATATTTCGCGTTCGCGAAAAGATCGCTGACAAGTTTCGATCGTCTGGCTCCGAACGGCACCATTCGGTCGCCGCGGCGGTAATGCCGCAGTTCCCACCGATGATCCGCGAGGGCGATATCTGCGTCGAAAAAGGCATGTGAGGATGCATTTCCGGCTGGTGGAGCGAATGAGGCGACCGGATTGTCGGATATACGTATCGATATGGGTTCGCTGACATTGTGCCTTATGTCTACGATATAAGAGTCTGCAGAGAGAGCCGTCCGGGCTGCATCGGAAAGCGATATCTTGCCGTGCGATATTTCCGCTATTGTCTGACCATCGGCAGAGTGGAATTCGAGTCCCGACATTTCTACTCCTGTAATCATTTCTGAAGTCTGGGTGAAATTGAAGCATTTTTTACGGAGTATCTCGAACAATATAAGGGCCGGTTCTTTCTCGTTGGTTGCGATGGCCGCCAGATCTATGGTGGAAAGTCCGTCGTAGTAACGGTTGATGCGGGTATTGACGGCTTCGCGGTAGATATGGCGCGATCGTTCGAGATTTTCGACTGTCTTCACTACCGAATCGAGGGCGCTTTCGCCGAAAATTTCGGAAAGAAGAGGAAAAATACGGTTACGGAGACTATTGCGGCGATATTCATTTTCGGCATTCGTGCTGTCGTTTACAAAGCTGAGGTCGCGGATGTCGAGATAGCGTTCAATATCACGTCGGGAAAGGGGTAGGAGAGGCCTGATGACATTCCCTTCGATCAGTCGCATGCTTGTGAGACCTTCCAGACCCGCTCCGCGCATGAGATTGAGCATGAATGTTTCGGCGCGGTCTTCGCGGTGATGTCCGACGGCGATGTAGGAGGCTCGTTCACGGTCAAGGAGTTCGTCGAACCATCGGTAGCGCAGGGTCCGGCATGCCATCTCGACAGATTCACCTGTGGCCTCCATCTGTGCGGGCACATCGAAGTCGTGTATATACAGGTCAATGCCGAGAGTCTCGCAGAGAGTCTGTACATGACGCATGTCGCGCATGGATTCCTCACCGCGGAGATGGAAATTGCAGTGTGCCGCACGGCAGTCACAGCCAATATCGTGAAGAACAGCAAGTAGAGCTACAGAGTCGGCGCCTCCGCTCAGTGCGACAATGACAGGGCCACGGAATAAATCGATTCCGGCAGCCTGCATTCCCTGACGTATCCGCTCTGAAATATCGCGGCAAAAACGCCGCTTATCGCACTCGTTCTTCATACCAACAAAGATACAACCTTTTTAGAAATATGACAGATTATTTATGTTACATTTTAGGTTTTTTATGCTATATTTGCCGAAAGATTAGATTCTTGCGCATGAACCAGAATGAGGCCCGCTTCATAGGCATATCGCGTCACCGTCTGACAACCGACGGAGAAGGCGTTACTACGTTGGCGGCTTTCCACGGATGTCCGCTTCGTTGCAGGTATTGTCTTAATCCGCATTCGCTCAGAGATAATGCGAGGTGTATAGTGCATACTCCGGAATCTCTCTATGAGGCTGTGAAAATCGACAGTCTGTATTTTATCGCCACGAACGGTGGTGTCACTTTCGGTGGAGGCGAGCCATGTATTCATCCGGATTTCATATCAAGGTTTCGTGAACTGTGCGGAGATCAATGGCGTCTGACTGTCGAGACATCGCTTAATGTACCGATGCGGAATGTACGGCGCATTCTCGAAGTAAGCGATGCGCTGATAATAGACATAAAAGATATGAATCCTGATATCTATCTCCGGTATACATCGGTGGATAATTCGCTGGTGACGGCTAATCTGAAAGCGATAGCCGAGGCTGGCCGTGCTTCCGACTGTCTTGTCAGAATTCCCCTCATTCAGGGATATAATACCGACGATGCCCGTCGTTCCAGCCGAGTGAGCCTTGAAGATCTCGGGTTTTCCAAATTCGATTTATTTACGTACAGAGTTCAAAATAATTGATTCATTATGGCACGAGGTAAACAGACATGCCGGATATTGAAAGAGATACGGCGGCGTGTAGCCGAAGCGAACGATATCGAATATGTGACATCGGAATGCCGCTATAAGGGCGATTGTGCAGGTACTTGCCCGCGTTGTGAGGCCGAAGTTCGTTATCTTGAAGAACAACTCGCATTCCGACGTCTTGCGGGGAAAGCCGTGGTTCTCGCCGGCCTCACGGCACTCTCCGCCTGTTCCGGTGGAACAAATTCTGTTGCAGAAACTACTTCTGTTGCCATGATGACAGATACGATTACTGAAGAAATTGCCGTAGAGAGCTGTGCGATAGAAGATTCTATTGAGCATTCTGTATCGACACCAATAGTTGTAGACTATAAAGAACTGCTGAAAGTCGGAGAAGAGGAAGAAGATCTGGTGTCGGAAAATGATGAGGAAGCTGTAACAAAAGATGACTTTGAAGATACTGCTGATCTTAACAAGATAGTGATGGGAGAAGTGATAGAGTCTCCTGAACCAGATTCTGATGGAATATATAATATTGCGATGGTACCTGTAAAGCCTGATGTGGATTATATATACCATTATGTAAAAGATAATCTGCGTTATCCTCAGGCTGCTATCGACGATGGAGTTGAGGGACGTGTGGTTGTTCAGATGATAATTGATTCTTTAGGTCTGGTAAAATCTCCTATGATCGTACGTCCGCGCCATCCGGCGCTTGATGCTGAAGCGCTCGAACTCGTTAGTAGACTTCCGAAGATCCGTCCGGCTCAGGTCGACGGTCACAATGTCGGATGTTATGTTACTATTCCAATAACATTCAGATTGCCATCTGATTCTATATCAGTGCGGGATCTCTAACTGAACATCCGGTGAACGAAAGCCGTAATATAAAATACTTCAATATCAGTCAGACCGACGAGGCCTGGGGGCTTGTTGTTACGACCATTGGCTATCAGCCGGTGCCTCCGCACAGTTCATATCCCTTGTCGCAACATCCCGAATCGCATGTCTTTGATCCTGAAAATGGTCGTGTGCTCAAGGAGTACCAGCTTATTTATATATCGGAAGGCCGCGGTTGGTTCCGTTCGTCATCGTGTCGTCGGCGGGAGGTGAGAGCCGGGACTATGATCCTGCTTTTTCCGGGCGAGTGGCATACATATGAGCCGGATCCCGACTGTGGCTGGTTTGAATATTGGGTCGGATTCCGAGGTGAAGAGATGGACCGACGGGTGACATCAGGCTTTTTTTCGCCACGAAATCCTGTGTTCGATATCGGATTCAGCCCTGCGGTGATCAGTCTTTATGAAGATATGGCCAATTACGCGGCGGAAGAAAAGAGCGCTTATCAGCAGATGATTTCCGGAATAGTTCTTTATTTGCTGGGTTTTGTCTATTTCCGTCAGCGCAATGCTGTTTTCGACGATTCTCTTGCTGTCAACAAAATCAACGAGGCACGCGCCATCATGAAGCAGGACGGAGGTTATCTTCTGTCGCCGGAAAGTATTGCGGTACGTCTCGGCGTGGGCTATTCGTGGTTCCGGAAGATGTTCAAGCGTTATGTTGATGTTTCTCCGGCGCAATATCAGGCCAATATCCGCCTTCTTAAAGCCAAAGAGCTTCTGGAATCTACCGATATGTGTGTCACCGATATGGCCTATGCTCTCGGATTTGAAACAGTGAGCCAGTTCTCCACCTTTTTCAGGAAGAAAACCGGCTCACCGCCTCTGCAATATAGAAAATTTACTCGGAAATAAGGAACAGCGACCGTCCGGGAGCGAGAGTCATGGTTACGGGGCGTCCTTTTTTGAAAACTTGAGGTGACACTTCACCCGTATGGGGATCGTAGAGCCGGAGAGTATTTCTGTCGCGAAACTGAAGCCGGGTCGAGATCGTCTCTGTGCCGGGATTTGCGAAATAATATATGTGGCGTCCACTGGAAATCCGGTGTATATGTCGCAGTCCTTTCACGTCGGGAGCGCTGATATCGGGGGTAAAGTCATATTTCCCGAGAATAGTGGCAATGCTCTCGGTGTGCGGCTCAGGAATGAATATAGCCGGATTTCTGCTGTCTGAGAGGAGTGTCGCTATCCGGCGGGTAATTTCATCGGGTGTTGTGTCGAAATCGGTCGATAGAACGGGAAGAGCGGTAGTGAACACAACATGCCCTCCGGATTTATGGAAATTTTCTATCACGGCGAGAGTTCGGGGCGATATGCATTTTACACCCGGAAGAATCAGCACTTTGAAATGCTGGTGGTTTACCTTGTTGTCGAGATGGATCATTCCGTCGGCTACGCGGCATTCCTCCAGCACTTCAGGATGCAGGAAAGTGAAGTCTCGGCCGATTGTGTCGGTAAGTACTGAGGCTACTTTTATGTAATCGGTATCGGGAATCTTTACTCCTCCGGCATAGAATCCTTCAGGGCCGTCGAGATAGTGGGCGCCCTGCAGAGTCTGGATGGGGTAGAGCATGGCTATATCGGCTACGGTACGCCCCGGTTGGCGTAACAGATAGTTAAGTCGGTTCAGGAAAAGATTGAAGTCAGGCAGGGCAGCTCTGTAAAGCGGATTGCGCCAAGACAGTTCCGGGAGGAACGTCACGTCTCTGTCGTTGTACCACACCGCATGCGGTATGAGCTGATTGATGCCCTTGGTATATTGATCCATGGCAATATTGTAAAGTTCGCTGACAGGTATGTTGCCCATTGCTCCGAATGTTTCCGACATTACGAGATTTTTATCCCAGTTGGCAGCCGATGACGAGACAACTTTGTAGAACAGTTCGGCCGGTCGCTCGCCTCCGATCTTGTCGATACCGGGAATATCCATATATTTTCCGCAAAGCATCAGATCTCCCGAAACACTTACCGGATTAAGAACCTCTTCCTGATCCTGATGTCCTGTAGAAACTATTCCGTGAGCTTCTGCCCAGTCGTGTATGGTTTTCATGAATCCTTCGGAATATAACTTCGCCCGGAATCCGAATAAATAATTGCGGGCAGCTGCCGTAGTCGGGCCTATGTCATACCATAGTGCCGGGTAGAGGGCTTCAGGAGAGAACCCGTATTGTTCGGTGAAACGTTCGTTGAAGTTGTCGGTCCATATTCGTCCCTGAGCACGGTAGAGTGTGGGTTCGTCGCAGAAAGTCTCTTTTATTACAGGGCCGAAAGCTTCGGGGAAACGGTCGTAGTAGCGCTGATGTGTTTCGTCAACGAATAGTTTTACGGCATCAGGATCGAGGTAGTCGACATTCGGATCGCCGTCACGGACACTCATAAAGCACATTACGCGCCAGTCTCCGTGCGATGGTGCGGTCCAGTTCAGGATGCCTTGGGCGACAAAAGCCGTCAGAGGTTCGATATGGTGGCTTACGGAATCCATTGCCACCACTGACATCAGCTTTCCTTCTTCCGGCAATTTTATGCTGCATTTACTGCCGGGGCTTACCGGATATTCGAATTTATCGAGGCGCTTGATCGTTGCATCGGGGTGACGGTTCATGAAGCGGGGTGTATCGTCGCCATTAATTGCGCCCATGCTTCCGCTCGGGAAACCGTATTCGTCGTAAAGCGACATCGTAAGACCGTTTTCTGTCGCATATTCAACTATGCGGCTATATATGTCGAGGTATTCGTCGGAGAGATAGCCGGGGCTGAAGTTGCGTCCGAAGGGTAGAATTGCGCAGCCTCCGTAGCCGTCTATGTTAGTAAACGATCGGATCTGACGCACTGCCGAATCGGCTTCTACGGATGTATTGTTCCAGAACCATAGAGGTATCGGACGGTTTTCGGCCGAAGGATTCCTGAATTCTTCGGGATTTATGGCGTGGGTTCCCTTGGCGAGTAGTATCGACAGGGCTAAAATGGCGAGACTGCGTTTCATGGTTTGATTTCGGTTACATTTATACCGATCAGGAAGGCGTATTTTCTGATTACAGAGGCGATATGGCCGGTTCCGATGGCGCAGTGATGTGATGGTCCGGCCATGCTCCAGCGACGTATGAATTCTTTTGCCGGTACATCGAAGCGGTAGCGGCTGTTGATATTTCCGATATTGAGTATCGGGCCTTTCACAGACTCACCTTCAGCGATCAGAAGCGATATGCCGTCTTTGCCCTCTATGACGGAAAGAAGTGTCACCGGACCATGTTTTACGGTCATCTGTATAGACAGGCCTTTGCCTGGTTTGCCGTGGTAGACGGGCAGGGGGACGAGACGTGTGCGGTCGTCTGCGAGCATGAAATGTGCGGGGCCGTCGTGACCGAGCATCACTATGTCGTCGGCATAGTCTACGGCATAGAATTCCGAAAAACAACCTCCGGCGCCAAGCAACGACATTATTTTCATGGCCTGCACGTTTTTGACTTCATATTCGCCGGCAACGGGAATATTTTTACCTGTAAGGATGGTGTTTCCGGCAATAAGGGAGGTGACAATATTTTCGTATTCAGGATCGGATGATCCCGAGTAATAATAAGCCATAGAGCCGAGGCCGTGGGCGGCGACAAGGCGGTCAAGTGCGACAGAAGTCCTGGCTGCGCGTTCGATCTCATCGGCAGTACAGTCGGAGTCTATGTCGAAAATACGGCCGAATTCTTCGATTTTAGCTGCTGTTTCCGAAGCTGTTACCGCACGGCGAAGAGCGGCCAGTTCGCTCATTTCCATTATTTCGATATGTGTGCCGAAAGTGGTGCAGTGCAGTCTCAGATCGGAGTATACATCGACCATGCCGCCATAGTAGTTGCCGAGAAGCCCCATACGATTGCGATGCATCCCCCGTACCACATAGGCTGCCCGAAGCCATTCGTTGATTTCGCGCCATGCCTCATTGTCATCAAGAAAACCCGACACGATATCATAACGCACATCGGCGCGGTTGAACACAGCACAGAATTCCGGCACCGAACATGCCTGGCAGTTGGCGAGCCATTCGCCTGTCATCGCTCCGCGGTCTCCAAGCGAGTTGAGAAATTCATAGTCAATTGCGGGTGTAGGCTGGAGATTGAGCAGCACCACGGGAACGTTGAGCCGTGTAGCTATCGGCACGATAGTTGATGACAGCGCGTAGGTCGATACGAAGATAAAGAGTATGTCGATATCGGAGCGTTTCATCATGTCTACGGCATCATTGGCTTTTTCCACTCCGTCGACCATGCCGGCGTCAGCCACTTCTACATTGCCGAAGGCTTCCATGCGTTCTTTTATGGTATTGTTGTAGCCAATGAGACGTTCGAGGAGTCCGTCGAATTGCTGCCAGTAAGTATCGAGACCGACAGCCATGAGGCCGGCTTTTATCTTGTCCATATCAGATTATTTTGTAAATACGGAGAAATCCTCCATGAGTCCATAGTTTTCGAGATTATAATCGCTGCCCGGGGCCTGCTGCTGTACGCCGTTCCAGTGCCAGGGGCCGTTTATGCCACGGTCTGAGCTGTAGTGTGGGCCGAAAAGATTGTGGAGGCTGCCGATAACGCGTACTTCGATGTCGTTATGTCCTTTTTTGAGATAAGGTGTGAGATTGAATGTGTACGGCTGATATGCCGCCACTCCGGCTTTGCTGCCGTTCACAAATACTTCGGCAACCGTACCGTTCCATTGGCCCAGACGAAGGTAATGTGTCTTTTTAGGGTTGCTTATGTTATAGGTATGGCTATAGGCCATATCCCATGAATAGCATGGCAGACCCTGTTCTTTCCAGCTTCCGGGCACAGGATTCCGGTCGGGCACCATAATCCAGCCGTGGGAAGCCGCTTCGAGGGTAAAGGAGCCCGTGACATATACTGGAGCAATTTCGGCATATATACTCATCGGTTTTACACCGAGGCATATTGTGTTTACGCCTTCCTTTACATATCTGCCGATGGCATAGGTGCCGAAACGGCTGTCAAGAAATGATTCACCCTCGCTTATGACTGGGATGCCGTTTATCTCGACTTTCCATATTTCGGGCTGCTCGGCTATGAGTTTCAGCGTGTTGCGGTCTATATCTCCGGTGCAGACGAATTTATATTCCACTTTTATATCGCCGGTCTTGAATGTATCGCGCTCCACTACATTCTGGCGGTATTGAATTGCGGAATTCCATGGATCGGGCATACCATAGTGTTGATAAAGCTTATTGCATGCTTCGACCGTGTACAGATTTCGTTGGGTCTTGCCGTCGATCGTGAGGTCGCAAAAGTCAAGAGTGAGGGCGTTGTCTTTCAGACGTTTTACTTCGAGAGGTGTTTCCGGAGTCAGCATGTCTCCTCCTTCAAGCCTTTCCTTGGGCTTGAATGCGGGTAGATTTTTTGTTTTTTTAGATGCGAAAAGCACAAGACTTCCGGCTGGAGGCAAAGTGAAGTCGGCTCTGACGTATCCGTTTGCGGCTGTTGACGGATATTTATGTATGATGCCTGACATTGCATCCAGTTCCACAAGGCTCTGTCCTTCCAGAGAGATTTGGCCGACAGCGCTGTCTGTGAGCGACGCGTTTGACAGGAATACAAGCTGCCCGTCCTTATAGTCTCGTCGGTGATGGTAGAGATCATTGCCTGCAGTAAGTGTGAAATCGATTTTGTCGTTTGCGAATATTTTTTTTATGATCTTTGCCGAAAGTTCCGTACAGGATGTCGCTTTTGTGTCGTCTTTGAAGAAATCGGAGGCTTCTGCATTTTCTTTACCATCGATAAGACCCGGCGTGGAGAACATTACAAGATTTCCGCCGTTTTGCACGAATTTTTTCAGTAAGGCAAATGTTGTACCGTTGAGATTTTCGACGCCGGGTGGAATCACGACTGTCTTATACGACCGTTTACCGACAGTAAAAAGTTTTCCTGTGACTCTTGCCCTGTCCTTGATGATATTTTCGGAGCCAAGATCGTATTCGGCCTGGTTCTTTTCAAGTTCGGTAACGAAATTCTGAAAAGCGAAGCCTATATCCATCATGCGGGGATTGGAGCTGACATAGGAGAAATACATCCATGCCGATGTTGTGGGTTCGATGACAAGAACGTCGTTGAGTTGTTCTCCTCCGCTGAGGACCAGCGACAGGCGTCCGAAATAATCATTCTGGGTCTTGTAATTGTTCCACCATGGTGACAGAGGAGTGAACACAGGAGGATAGTCGTACTTGCGTGCACCCACAATGGTCATATGCGCCAGATGCTGGTTCATGAAATTGACGCCAAGGGCATATTCCCAGTCTCCGAGGCGTTTGAAGTCTTCAAAAGACTCATCCCAGCCTCCTCCGCCGTAGGTCTCGCTAAGAGTCCGCACATATCCCATCTGATTGGCGACGCTGCTGAGTTCCTTGACTGCGCGTGCGTTGCCGAACTGTGCCTGAGGATGAGCGTCGTTATACTGGTTGAAGAGCATGTCGACGGCAGGCATCTGATGCCATGCGTACATAGCCATGTTGTCGCCGCCGTCGGCTACGCTTGGCCAGCCGTGTTCCCAGTAGTGTCCGGTCCATTTAAGATTCTTCTTTTCGCAGTAGGCGGACATCGGTTTCGACCATCGGTCGATGAACAGCTGCGTTAGAGTTTCCATATAATTGTGACGTACGCGTTTCCAATCGCCGCTTTCTTCGACGAGGAGAGGCAGATATGCGCGCAGATCGTAGCCCCATTGTTTCTCGAAAATATCGAAAAAATCGGGAGTCCACCGGATACCTTGTATATTGCCTATGTTGGGTTCGTCGGAGAAAAGTCCCTTTATGACGGTACCGAGTTCTTTTCCGAACGTTCTTTCATAGCCGTTCATGGTTACATCGATAAATTTTTCGGTAACGCCGGGATAAAGCAGGTCGACATATGAAAATCCGCCATGCCAGTCGCTACGGCCGTAATATGTCTTTTTATAAAGGTAGTATTCGCCGGGGACATCGGTATATTTCTCGAGCTCGCCGTTTATTGCTCTGAAGGTATTGCCTTCTTTTTTAAGACAGAGAAAAAAGTCTGTGGCATTGGCGGGAAGAACCGACGCCTTTTCGAATGCAAGGCCTTGCCCCTGATTGTAAGATTCCGGCATTTCAGCAGGTACATGACCGCCGGCAAAGCCGCTCGGATATGAGAATTCATCATATATCCATATGTCGAGACCGAGTTCTTTGCCTTTTTCGACGCTGTATCGGTATAACCTGAACCAGTCGTCCGAAAGGTAGTCGGTTATCATGCCGGGACGGGGATGTATGAATGCGCCTCCGAAACCGCCGTCTTTCATATCTTTAAGCATGCGGTCGATATCTTCGGTCGTCACACTGGTATTCCATACCCATAGCGGGGCCGGGCGGTAATTTTTCCCAGGGTCTGCAAACGATCGGCTCTCTTTTTCAAAGTTCATCTCACGCGACTGTTCTTTCGCCTGGATGGTGGAGGTGCCATACAATATCGCAGTGGCGGCCAGCAATGTCGTACATATGTTTCTCATCTGATAGATTTCCAGCTTATTGGTTTATTGTACAAAGTTATATAAGAAGCGACAGTTTCAATTTTCAATAATGATATTTTTATTTTCAAAAATGACAAAAGCGGCATTTTGTAGCAGTGATTATTGTTGCAATTTAAGAAGATTTAGTCTATATTTGTCGGACAGGAATAAACAGCTATAATAATATATGAAATTTATTGGTGCGGCTGCGGCCGCTTTGGTATCGATTTCTCTGGCTTTGCCTTTTGTATCATGCAAAAAAGATGCGGAGCCTAACACTCTGGTGATACTTCATACGAACGACACTCATTCGCAGATAGAACCCGACAGCAAGGATATTGGCGGAGTAATGCGTCGTAAGGCGGTGATCGACAGCATCCGGGCAGCAGAAAAGAATGTGTTGCTCGTTGATGCCGGCGACGCTGTTCAGGGTACTCTCTATTTCTATCTTTACGGGGGCGAGGTAGAGCAGGAGATAATGAATATACTTGGTGTGGAGGAGCGCATATTGGGTAATCATGAGTTTGACAATGGCATAGACTCACTTGCGGCAATGCTCAGACTTTCTGACGCCGAAAAACTGTCGTCGAACTATGATCTTGACGAAACTCCGCTCGCCGGTATGTTCCGGCCATACTCCATAAAAGAATACGGAGGTAAAAAAATCGGTCTGATCGGAATCAATCTCGACCCCGAAGGAATTATCACAAAAGGGAACTACGACGGATTGAAATTCGAACCTATAATCGCTACCGCCAATCTGATGGCCGAGAAACTTAAAAAAGAAGAAGGCGTGGACGCAGTTATAGCAATAAGTCATATAGGTTATAATCCGAGTCCGCTTGTCGGAGACTCGGCACTTGCCGTAAACTCGCGTAATATTGATGTGATTATCGGTGGGCATTCACATGATGTGATCGATCCCAAGACCGAGCAGGGAGCAGCCCGCAGCCGGCTGAAGAATCTTGACGGTGAAGAGGTGCTTGTGGTTCAGACCGGTAAGGCCGGACGTAAACTCGGCAAGATAGAAATCAATCTCGACAGCCTCGGGCTGGGCGGTCGTCCCCGCTACGAACTCATAGACATAGATGGCCGTTATGACGGAAAGATCGATCCGGTTCTTCAGGCCACTATAGGAAAATACAAGCACGGAGTCGATTCGCTTATGACTTTATGGGTCGGCACGACCGACAGAGAACTTAAAAACACTGATCCGGAACTTCTTAATTTCTTTACCGACTGGGTGTTCGATCGCGGTTCTGAAATGGTTCCCGGAGTAGATCTCTCGATAGCCAACAAAGGCGGTCTGCGCGACGGATTGCCGGCCGGTAAATTTTCGAAGGGCCAGATCATCAACATACTTCCTTTCCGGAATTATGTCACTGTCATCGATGTGAAAGGCTCGGATCTCCGCTGCGTTTTCGATGTCATGGCAAAGACCGACGGGAATGGCGTGAGCCGCAATGTGAAGGTCACTTACGACACAATCGGAGGCCGTGAGAACTATGCCGCACGCGATATCCTGATTTCAGGAAAACCTCTTGACGACACCAGAACCTACCGCGTCGCCACCATCGACTATCTTGCCAAGGGTGGAGATTATATGAGAGGTCTCACCAAGGGTTCTCTTGTCAAGGAAAGCCCCAATGCTGTATTTGACGATCTGCTTTATTATCTTACCGAAGGAAAAGGCAGGAACAAAACTCTTTCCGGAGAAACGGGCAACCGGTGGTCTATAGCGCCTGCAACAACCAAATAATACCGATCATGCACAATTATCTTAAATATTTCGCCGCCGCTGTCATGCTGACGGCCGGTATTGGGGCCGGAGCCGTGCGTCCCAATCTTGAAAAAGGCCGGGAGGCCGAAGCTGCCCGTTGGGCCGATTCCGTATATGCCACGCTGACAGAACGTCAGCGTGTAGCGCAGCTGATGTGCTGCAAGGTCGTACCCACACAGGGCGTCAACTCTCGTGCCGCTATAACACGTCTGGCCAAGACTGAGGGCGTCGGTGGTCTGCTCTTTACCGAAGGGAATATAGAGCAGTTTGTCTCTTTGGCTGATTTTGCCCAAAGAGAGGCCCTTGTACCCGTGCTTATGACGGTTGACGGGGAGTGGGGTGTATCCATGCGTGTGGCCGGAACTCCCCGTTTCCCGAAGAATATAGCGCTCGGGGCCATTAAAAACAAACGTCTGCTTTATGACTATGGCAAGGAAGTTGCACGCGAATGCCGTCTGCTCGGCATTCAGGCCGATTTCGCTCCCGATGCCGATGTCAATTCCAATCCGGCCAATCCTGTTATCGGTTCGCGGTCGTTTGGCGAAGATCCGGCGCGTGTCGCTGAAGCGACCGTGGCATACTCGCTCGGTATGGAAGACGCCGGCGTACAGGCTGTATCGAAGCATTTTCCGGGCCATGGCGATACCGGAACAGATTCGCATAAATCGCTTACAAGGGTTGATCATAACCGCCAGCGTCTCGACGATATCGATCTGGTGCCATTCAGTTCATTTATAGATGCGGGCTGTTCGGGCATCATGACCGGTCATATCATTGTACCGGCTCTTGACCCGTCGGAAAGCCCGGCTTCTCTTTCACGTCTTATGACTACAGATCTGCTTCGCAGGAATATGGGATTCGAAGGACTGATTTATACCGATGCTCTCGGCATGAAAGGCGCGGTAGATCCTGCGGGCCGCAATAATTGTGTGGCCGCACTTCTGGCCGGAGCCGATGTGCTTCTGTGTCCGGAGAATGTAGGAGGTGCCATAAAAGCCATAGAGACAGGCCTTGCCGACGGCTCTATCCCGGCTTCGGTGGTCGAAGACCGCTGCAAGCGTGTGCTCCGATATAAATATTATCTCGGTCTTGACGATTATAAGCCACTCGGTACCGACTATGCTGCCATTGCCCGGGAACTTAACAGCCCCGAAGCATTGGCTTTGGTCAAGAAACTTGCTGCCGCCTCGATCACAGTCACAAAAAATGATGACAATATACTTCCGCTTGGAAAACTCGCTGACCGTACTTTCTCAGTAGTGAGCATAGGGGCCTCCAAAGACAATGAATTTGCCGCGACCTGTTCACGCTATGCACGCACTGTTGATTACTTTACTTCGGGTGAGGCATTTTCTGCGGCGTCTCTTGCCCGAATTGAGAAAGGCGATGTAGTGATTGCCGCCGTATTTTCCGATGATGCGGCTGCCCGTCAAGCCCTTGCGCAGTTGACGGCCGGACAGAAATCCGTTGTCGGTGTTTTCATGGTCAGCCCGTTCAAGATCCGTAAATTCGGAGCTTCGCTTCAGAAACTTGCCGCCATGGTGCTTGCCTACGATGACATCCCTGTTGCCCGTGAGAGTGCTGCGGAAGCTGTGTTCGGCGGTATTGCTGTCGACGGACGGCTGCCAGTCAATATTGCCGGCGTTGCCGGAATCGGTGCGGGAATTGATCTTCCTAAAACTCGTCTCGGTTTTACATCGCCGGTTGCCGAAGGTCTGAATCCCGTGCTTTCCGACAGTATCGATGCCCTGGTCAAGGAATGTCTCAGGACAAAGGCTTTTCCCGGTTGTCAAGTTCTTGTTGCACGGCATGGCAATATAATATACGACAAATCATTCGGCAGGATTACGGGGACTCCCGAAGCCAAAGCTGTGACTCCTCTCACTGTCTACGACCTTGCTTCGGTGTCTAAAGCGACAGGTACGCTTCCCGGCATAATGAAGGCATACGACGAAAAGCTCATCACCCTCGATGACCGTCTCGGCGATCTTATTCCTGATATTACCGATTCGGCCAAGCGCGAGATCACAGTGCGTGAACTCCTTTACCATGAGACCGGCATGCCTGCGGCGCTCAATATGTTCGATCTGATGTTCGATACGTTGACGTATAAGGGACGGCTTATCACGCGGCGTCCTGACAAGAATCATTCCATCAAGATACAGCGAAACGCTTATGGACACAGCCGGGCCCGCATGCGCTCCGATATCATAAGCCGTGTAAAAAGCGATGACTTTCCCGTGGAAGCTTCCAAGGGCATCTTTACAGGTCGTGCCGCCTACGACACCGTGATGTCCCGGATATACAATATACCGCTCCGGACTAAAAAAGACTATAATTATTCGTGCCTTAATTTCGCGCTCCTCATGGATATAGAACAGCGCCGGACAGGGCGGCCGCATCAGGAATATGTGGAAGAGAACATATTCGGGCCACTCGGAGCCTACCGTACCGGCTATCGGCCTGCAGAGCGATTTGCCAAGAGCGAGATAGCGCCTACAGAATACGATACGTTCATGCGTAAACAGAAGGTACACGGCTATGTCCATGACGAGATGGCTAACTTTTCGGGCGGTGTACAGGGTAATGCCGGTCTTTTTGCAAATGCCGACGATATAGCCAAGATATGCCAGATGTGGCTCAATGGAGGCACTTATGGTGATGCCCGCGTACTTTCGCCCGAGACCGTAGAGCTTTTCACCACTGCAAAAAGTCCGACATGCCGACGTGGTCTCGGCTTCGACAAACCCGACACCGAAAATCCAGAGTATTCTCCGACATGCGATGAGGCTTCACCGGAGGTTTATGGTCATCTCGGCTTTACAGGAACGGTTTTTTGGGTTGATCCTAAGGAAGAACTTATATTTGTTTTCCTGACCAATCGTGTGGATCCGACCCGCGACAATGCCGCTTTCAACAAGCTTAATATCCGCCCGCGTCTGTTCCGCTACGTATATCAGGCTCTCGAAAGGTAACTTATAATCAATAATTTTATAGACGGGATGCGCCCTGCACGTATCCCGTCTGTTTTGTTTGTCGAGGCTGTGTGCGAAAACCTTGGCAGGGAGTGTTTTGTTTTAATCTAAGATGTTATTAAGTAAACTCTAAAGTTTCAACTGTCATTTTAGCATTATGAATACTCCTCAGATACTTGTTGCTATGGAACGACGCCCGCTGGAATTGTATTTCAAGCCAGTGGATTTTGATGCGCTTCCGATTATAAATTCATTTCTACAGAGAGAATGCAGCCGTTCTTGCGATTATTCGATTGGTGGCATTTATATGTGGATTGATTACTTTAATTATGAATATTGTATCGTTGCGGATACGCTTTTTATAAAAGGCCTTTCCGAGGATGCCTCCAGACGTCCTTCATTTGCTGTCCCCGTGGGTTCGCTGCCGCTTGCGGATTCTGTTGCGTCTGTAAAGGCTTATTGTGACCGTCATGGAGTGGAACCGCTGTTTTCGGCTGTGCCCGACGACAAACTCGATTCGCTTGTCGCCTTGGGCCGATGCGAGGTGACTCCTCTCGATGACTGGGCCGACTATATCTATACGGCAACAGATCTCGCCTCGCTGATTGGCAAGCACTACAATAAGAAACGCAATCATGTAAACCGCTTCATGACCGACAATCCGCACTGGTCTCTCGAACCGCTCGAAGGAAAAGCTCTCGCGGATGCCGATGCCTTTTTCGCGGCACTCTCTGCCGATTCCGACGATGTGATGGCCGAATATGAGCGGCGCCAGTGTGCCGATGTTCTGCGCCATTATGACAAATATCCGTTCGAAGGTGCTGTGCTTCGCGGCGAAGACGGCAGAGTAGTGGCTTTTACAGCGGCTGAGGTAATTGGCGATACTCTGGTTATACATATAGAGAAGATGGATCATGAAGTTGCCGGTGCCGGAGAGGCTATCAACAAACTTTTTGCCGCTGAAATGCTGCGCCGCCATCCTCAGGTGCGCTATATAAACCGTGAGGACGATGCCGGCGATCCTGGCCTTCGTTATGCCAAGGAATCGTATCATCCGCTACGCCTTCTGCACAAGTTCAATGTCCGGTTCATATAGAAAACAGGAATGTCAGCTCGCCGGTCACGGATTTTTTTTTATCTTTTGGCAAATATGCCTCAAATTCTCGTTTTTCCGCATAAAAACCGTATATTTGCGCAGAGGATAGGAGAAAGACCGCTCCCGATTGTTTTACCTTAAATCTGTTTATACACTATATCATAGAACACACATGGCAAAAGTGAAACCCTTCAGGGGCATACGCCCTCCGCGCGAGCTGGTGACCGAAGTCGCATCTCGCCCTTACGATGTCCTCAACAGTGAGGAGGCCCGCGAAGAAGCCGCCGGCAATCCCAAGTCGCTCTACCATATCATAAAGCCGGAAATCGACTTTGCTCCCGGAACCGACGAACATGCGTCGGAGGTCTACGACAAAGCCGTAGAGAATTTCGCCGCATTCCGGCGCAACGGCTGGCTTGTGCAGGACGACGAGGAACACTACTATATATATGCACAGACCATGGACGGACGCACCCAGTTCGGAATTGTTGTCGCCGCCAATGTCGATGATTATATGGAAGGCCGCATCAAGAAACATGAGCTGACGCGCCGCGACAAAGAAGAAGACCGCATGAAGCATGTGCGTATCAACAATGCCAATATCGAGCCGGTTTTCTTCGCTTTCCCCGATAATAAAGTGCTCGAAGACATAATCCGCACAGTCGCACTCGGCAAGCCGGAATATGATTTTACGGCTCCCGACGGTTTCGGCCATCATTTCTGGGTGGTGAGCGATCCCGATATGATCAGAACCATCACAGAGGAATTTTCTAAAATTCCATATCTCTATATAGCCGACGGGCATCACCGCTCGGCGGCGGCGGCTCTTGTTGGCAACGAGAAAGCACGTCTCAATCCGAATCATCGTGGCGACGAAGAATACAACTATTTTCTTGCTGTCGCGTTTCCGGCCTCACATCTCAAGATCATCGACTACAACCGTGTGGTGCGCGATCTCAACGGACTGTCGGAAGCCGAGTTTCTCGAACGTCTCGAAAAGAATTTCGTAGTCGTAGACAAAGGTACAGAGACATATCGTCCTCAGGCACTCCATAATTTTTCTCTATATCTCGAAGGCCGCTGGTACTCGCTCACAGCCCGTCCGGGTACGTACGACGATAGCGATCCTATCGGGGTGCTCGACGTCACCATATCTTCCGATCTGATTCTGCGCGATATAATCGGCATTACCGATCTCCGTTCGGATAAGCGCATCGACTTCGTAGGCGGTATCCGTGGCCTCGAAGAACTGAAGCGGCGTGTTGACAGCGGCGAGATGGCGTTTGCTCTCGCTCTATTTCCGGTGAGCATGGAGCAGCTGATGAATATTGCCGATACCGGCAACATCATGCCTCCGAAAACCACATGGTTCGAGCCTAAACTGCGGTCAGGCCTTGTGATCCATGATCTCGAATAAAAATTGAATACGACGGCAGCCGGTGTTTACGATACTCCGGTTGCCGTCTTCATTTTTTGAAAAGTTTTCTGAGGATATTCTTGAGACTGCTGACCGTATTGTATACGAACCGGGACTGCCGATATCCTCCATGACAGGCGTATCTCAGCATTTTTTTCTTGGCGTATGAGAACGAATCGTTCGCGTCTACATATTTGTCATATTCCGAATATCTGCGTCTGAATTCAGCGCCGGAGTAACTGCTTATTTCAAAGATATGGAATAATGCCGATGATATGAAATATCCTCGGGCAGCCTCATATTTTTTATCAGCTAAAATACGACTTACTTCCCCGATAAGTCTGTTGTCCTGAGCAAGATGGTCGGGTAGCATATGCCGTTGTATCGAATTGGCGTTTGTGAAGCGGTCGTAGTGGTACAGAGGCTTGTGTACTTTTGCAATACGGATATCGTTACGGCTCAACTGCAGAAAAAAGAGTACGTCTTCGCATACGTTGACACCGTCAATGAAGCGTGCGCCCGATTTTTCGATCGTATTGCGGCGCACGAGCTTGTTCCAGCAGCTTGCATAGATGTCACCGCGGCATATTTCGGTTATGAGGCCGTCGCCGTTATCGGTTTTAGGACACTGCTTCGACTGCTGTGTCTTGTCGGAATATTCGATAAAGATATCGCAGAATGTCATGTCGGCATTTTCCGATTCGGCTGCGTGATATAGTTTTTCGAGATAGTCGAGTTCAAGCCAGTCGTCGGGATCCACATGGATCACATATTTTCCTCGGGCATGGTCAAGGCCGCTCTGGCGCGAAAATCCGACGCCGCTATTGACTTCGTTGTTGATGATACGGAAGGACGAGTCTTTCAACGGATTGGCCCTGAAGAAATTTTCGATGGCGGCGACACTGCCGTCGGGCGACGCATCGTTTACAAAAATATACTCGACACCCTTCAAGGTCTGGCTGCCTATAGACCGCAGACAGCGCTCTATATACCTCTCGGCCTTGTAGACCGGCACGACAACAGAAATAATCGGGAGAACTTGTGATTCCATAGTTATAATTACAGAATCTATGTAACTATTTGCGAAGAATCATTTTCTTTACAGAATGACGAAGACGCAGTAGTGGGTGTGCTGGCGATTTATGATACCATTTCAAAAAATGAAATTTGAGACCCGGCAAAAATCGGGCTGATTCACGCTCGAGTTTCAGAATATTGTCGGTCGAAATCACGTTGCGTACCCATTTGTCGAAATCCTGCATCTGAACGTCGCATTTGCCATATCCGCCAAGAACTCCGATTTTATATACCATAAGTATCATGCTGTAGATATAGTTATGGTAATAGTCTCTTACAGCGGCAGGTAAGGAGTCGTAAACAGAAATATTGAATTCCGTAATTCTCTGTGTGACCTTGATAAGCTGGCTGATATTCTTTATCGTAGTGTTCGTGTCTATACTCTGCCCGATGCGGCCGACCAGATACTTGTATAAGCTGACTGGAACAAAAGCTGCGACATTCACCTTATGCATAGGAATAAAATTCCATTCAGTGTCTGTGTAAGATATACCTTCGGTCTGCCTGTAATTGAACTCATGGAAGATGCTGCTTCTATATGCGAGGGTATGCATATGTAGACCTGTCTTTGTCAATTCAGGCAGTAAGATATCTACCGGAAACTGTCTGTGGGAGGGTAGAGAATATTTAAGTTCGGTTACGAATTTACCTTCGGAATTTATTGTCTGAAAATTAGTGACGATAACATCTACGTCAAGATTCTCGATTTTTTCGATAAAGATTTTAAAATTGTCGGAGTCAAAACTGTCATCAGCATCAAGAATCTTTACATATTTTCCTGTCATTTCCTGAAGACCCCGATTGATACACGAACCATAATTACCGTTGGTTTTGTCTATACACCGCACAGATAGTGGATATCGGCGTTCGTAATCATGAGCGATATCCGACGTGTTGTCTTTACTTCCGTCGTTAATTATCAACACTTCCACTTTCTCAAATCCGGGAACAATAAGTGAGTCTATGCATTGAGGAAGGTAGGCCTCCATATTGTATGAAGGGATGATTATTGTCAAGAGTTTTTTCATAGAGAAAAGCGGTGGAATTTATATTTCAAATAAGCTCATTACGGCCTCGACAACAGGGGCCATGTCGTAATATTTATATTCGGCCAGTCTGCCGCCGAAAACAACATTTTTTTCTGCGGCTGCAAGTTTCTGGTATTGTTCGAATACAGATAGATTCCGACTGTCGCTGATAGGATAAAACGGATCCATTCCAGCTTTCCATTCGGCAGGATATTCGCGTGTTATGACTGTCTTGGGGTTCTGATATACAGCATCGTTGAATGTTTCGAAATGCTTATGTTCTATAATGCGGGTAAACGCCACGTCTTCAGATGTGTAATTCACTACGGCATTGCCTTGGAAATTCGCTTTCTCAAGGACTTCGGTCTCAAATCGAAGCGTCCGGTATTCAAGTTTTCCGAAACGGTAATTGTAAAATTCGTCTATGCAGCCGGTAAAAACAATTTTTTCGGCTTTAGCCTCCCAAAATGGACGATTTTCAAAAAAATCGATTCCTAAACGCAGATCGCTCCCGACCAGGAGAGCTTTTACAAGAAGATTGTATCCACCGACAGGGATTCCTTGATAGGTATCGTTGAAGTAATTGTTATCATAGGTAAAACGGACAGGGAGTCTTCGTATGATTGAAGCGGGAAGCTCGGAGCAGGGGCGCCCCCATTGTTTTTGTGTATACCCTTTTATAAGCAAATTGTATATGTCGGCGCCGACAAGTTTTAAAGCTTGTTCTTCCAAATTTTTAGGCTTGTCTATAGTGGCGTCCATCCGTTGTCGGGCAATCTTCTCCATGGCTCCCTCGGGTGTCATGGTATTCCAAAGGCGTACAAATGTATTCATATTAAAAGGAAGATTGTAGAGTTTGCCGTCGGGGGCCAAGGCAATAGGTGAGTTCCTGAAATTATTGAAAGGAACAAATGAATTGACAAAATTCCATACTTTGGGATTAGATGTATGGAAGATATGTGCGCCATATCTGTGTACGTTTATGCCTTCGATACTGTCGCAATATATATTCCCTCCGAAGTGGTTGCGTTTGTCTATTATCAGACATCGTAACCCGCGGTCTGTGGCCAGACGCGCAAAAGTTGCTCCATACAGGCCCGCACCGACAATGAGATAATCGTATTCTTTCGTGGTTTTCATTTAAGATGTAGTTTTTTCTGTATTATATGGAGTGTTTCTAATGTCAAGCTGTCCTTGAACTTGAGTAGGGAGCCAAGATAAACCAAGGCTCCGGCGAAGATTGAAACAATCAGACACCAAGTGGTATCATGGATTAGCAGCATTACTAGCATTATGGGGAGAATCATCAGAATGGCCGAGAAACAATAGCGCAGAGAGTGTGTGGCAGACCATTTGAAAGGAAAATATTTTGCTCCGGCTATTATCTGGGTCAATAGTACTCCAAATTCAGCCACCGTCGTGGACAGGGCCGCTCCGGTAGCTGCATATCTTGGAATCAGCAGAATGTTAAGCACTACGTTTATAACCGCCCCCACAAAAACGCTCAACATTACTATGTTTGTTTTATCCTGCGGGAAGAGTATCTGGATGCCGAGAACATTGCTTATCGCTATAAGAAGAACAACTGGAGTACTGAAGCAAAGCACAGGAACTGAACTGAGATAGTCACTGCCACAAAAAATAATGACGATATAAGAAGAAAGTATTGCAAGCCCGACCATTACGGGAAGAGAGAATGCTATGGTGAGGCGTAGCGATTTTTCCACTACTTTTTTAAATGCATCTGTCTCTCCTTTTTGAAGCAGATGTGAACACCGAGGCAGAAGTACCGGACTAATGGAAGTGATGAGCATTACACCGATATAGGTAATTTTGGTACCGGCGGTATAAAATCCGACAGCGGAATCATCGGATAGAAATCCAAGCATGACAGGATTGAGTTGGCCGTAAAAGTTGATGATAAGACCTATGACAAACATTTGCAATGCCGGTTTTATATGGCGGAGTAGCTTTAATTTTCTGAATCTTACCGACTTGAAACTGACAAAAGACCTGAGGTGTATGAAATTTATAAAATTATTGCCTACTGTAGAACCTACAAGCACAAAGCCATAAGCTATTAAATCAGTAGACTCTCTTACAAAAACGAATAAAAAGATAGTGGATAGCACTCTCACCGCTATAGCACGGACTGTGATGTATTTGAAGTCTTCAATTCCTTTATAAAACCATTCTACACCTATGGCTGTAAAAAGAATCGACAGGCTTAAAACATAAAAAAGCACTGCGTTGCCTTGTATTTCCGGAACGAAGCTTGCTATTATAAATACCGCAACATAACCCAATAAGCACATTAGCGCATTGAGCGAAATTATTTCAAATACGATATGGTCGCGGAGAGCCTTGTCATCTCTGTTTTTTGCGATTTCCTTTATTGCATAGGTCGGGATGCCGAGTGTGGTCAGAAAGGTTATGATATTGATGATTGAATATTGAAAATTAATTATTCCGATGCCCTCCGGCATTAATATTCTCGATACATATGGAAATGTGATTATCGGGAACAAAATACTTGTTACAGTATTTATTCCATTCAGAATAATGTTCCCCTTGATAGAAGCCATATCGTGTCGAATAAACAATTACCATTATATTAACGTCATTTTTCAAAATAAATTATGCCACATTATAGAGTTTATTCAATCGCAGCGTTGCCTATGAAATTATATTTGGGGCTTTGGGCAAAATAGCCTAACTTTGTATTCTTAAGAATACTGTTTATGATTATTGTGATGAATATTATACGTAAGGCCGCGGCCGTCGCTCTCGCTTTGATGATGGCGGTGTCTTCGGCTTTAGCTCTTGATCTGCCGGTCAAAAGAGTAAAAGGCAAAGAATACTATGTCTACAAGGTCAAGAAAGGGGAATCGGTTTACGGAGTCTCCAAACATCTTGGCTTAAGCCGCGATGTGATCGTGCGGTATAATCCTCAGGCATCGGATGGTCTGAAGAAAAACATGATGCTTTATTTCCCGCTGGAAGATTTCGGCCCGACGTGTGAGCCCGAACCTGTACCGGCCGATACTGTCGCGCCTGAGGAACCTGCACCTGTTGTTCCCGCCGCCAGTGCATCGGTGGCTGTAATGCTTCCATTCGGTCTTGAGAAGAGCGAACCCTCGCGGCTCAACAATCTGTGTCTCGATTTTTACAAGGGTTTCCTTATCGGCGCCGACACTCTGTGCAACCGTGGCGGAAAGCTTATTGAAATCAGAGCATTCGACACCGAGGGCTCTGACGACCGTGTCAGAACTCTCCTCGACACTGACAGCTTCATAGCGCGGGCCTCCGTCATAATCGCTCCCGACGCACCCGAAGCTCTTGCCGCTATTGCTTCCACCGCTGCCGGCCGCGGCAACTATGTGCTTAATCTTTTCAATATACGCGATACTCTTCAGTCTGTCAATCCTTATCTGATTCAGGCGAATATTCCCCAGCAGGCCATGTATACCCTTGCAGAGCGAGCTCTTGCCACACGGTTCGAAGGATACGTGCCGGTGATACTGCGAAATACGAGTGGCCGCAACGAGAAAGAAGCCTTTACCGCCTATGTAACCACATGCTACCGTGAACGCGGCATAGAACCCGTATTTCTGGAATATGACGGCACTTTGCGCGCTTCGGAACTTAATGCGCTTCCTGTCGACATGGGGCAGAAATATGTTGTGATTCCGTCGTCGGGTACGTTGGCGGAGTTCAATAAGATGGCTTATGTCGTTCAGAACTGGCGCGATCGAGTGCGGGCCTTGTCTGCCGAACATCCCGAACTCGAGACTGTTCCCGGAGTTGAAATTTTCGGATATCCCGACTGGACCGCATTCCGTGGCGACGCTCTCGACATGCTTCATCGTCTTGACGCTACCGTCTATTCCCGTTTCCTCGACAATTTCACCGGTTTCCAGGCAATGGGAGTCGCGCAGGCTTTTAAGCGTTGGTATGGCGAGGCAATGATAGAAAGCGTCCCGACTCAGGCGTTGCTCGGATTTGATGCGGCTTGCTGTATCATTAAAAATCTGCGGGCAAATGACGGCGCATTCGATCCTGTATATCCTTCGGAGTACAATGGCGTGCAGTCTGCTTTCCGTTTCGAGCGTGAGGGCGATGGTGGCTTTGTAAATTCCTCGCTTTATATCATCAGATTCGCCTCTTCCGGCACTCAGAATGCTACCGTGCTATGAGAAAAGTGCTTTTATTTTTGCTTGCATTGACGGCAGGCCTGGCCGCGTATGCCGATACACACTATAAATCACAGATTTTTGTCGGTGCCCGTGGAGGTGTGTCGATGGGTATGATGTCGTTTTCTCCATCTGTAAAGCAGTCGTGGAATATGGGAAGCACCGGCGCTGTCAGTGTACGTTATACCGAGGAGAAACTTTTCGGTATAGTTGCTGAACTCGGATGGGTGACGCGTGGCTGGAAGGAAAATTTCGAGGAGGCACCGCTTAGCTATTCGCGTTCGCTGACATATATAAATCTGCCTGTGATGACTCAGATACGTTTTGGATCGCGACGGTTCAAGACTTTTATAAATCTTGGGCCGCAGTTCGCCTATATGATAGGCAGTTCGATAAAATCGGATTTCGACTACATGAATCCGGCTTCGGTATCAGGCTTTCCTGCCAACCGGCAGACAGAGCAGCTTAAACTCGATATTAAAAATAAATTCGACTATGGTATATGTGCCTCGATCGGCTTCGAGTTTTTCGTACAGCCCAGGCACTCGATCCTTCTCGAAGGCCGTTATTACTATGGCCTGGGCAATATATTCCCTTCACGTAAAGCCGACCATTTCAGCGCTTCGCGAAATATGAGCCTTGAAATCACCCTCGGCTATTCATTCCGCCTGAAATAAAAAACATTCAGGTTAAACAGGGCGTTATGTCCGGAAATTTTAAAACGCTATTAATATTTTATCGCCATGATCACACGACTTGAAGATTTAGTGATTGAAGCACGCCGTCGCGGTGCCACCCGTTTGGCTGTAGCCTGTGCCGCCGATGCACACACCCTCGAAGCCGTGGCTGCCGCCGCTGCCGAAAGCATAGTGGAGCCCGTTCTTTTTGGCGACGGCCGGCTTATTGCCGATATATGTGCATCAGTCGGTATCGATGCCTCAGCTTGGACAGTAGTAGATGTCAAGGATACCCGAAAAGCAGTCGCAGAGGCTGTAAGAGCCGTGGCCGAAGGCCGCGCCGACGTTCTGATGAAGGGTCTTGTCTCGACCGATGTGTATATGCGTGGAATTCTCGACAAAGATCATGGTCTTCTGCCGCCTAAAGGCACATTAAGCCACGTGTCTGTCATCGAACTGCCCGGTCGCGACAGGCTTCTTACAGTCGCCGATGTAGCCGTGATTCCCGCACCCGATTTCAAACAGAAATGTACCTTGATCGGCTACCTTGCTTCTGCGGCGCGTTTGTTAGGTGTAGAGCGTCCGAAAATCGCCTGTATAGCACCATCTGAACAGGTGCTTCCGACAGTGCCGTCTTCTACAGAAGCCGCAATAATAGCCAAAATGGCTGATCGCGGCCAGCTCGGCGACGTGATTGTCGACGGTCCTCTCTCGCTTGATGTGGCTTTGTGGAAAGAGGCCGCGGAAGTCAAGACGGTCAAAGGTTCGTCGGTGGCCGGCGATGCCGACTGTCTCCTTTTCCCGAATATAGAATCAGGAAATGTTTTCTTTAAATCAGCCACACATCTTGCCGGAGCTGATATAGCCGCTATGGTTGTCGGTACGACAGCTCCATGCGTGCTCACATCGCGTGGAGACACTCCGCGGACAAAACTCTTCTCTATCGCACTGGCATGTCTGGCTAAAAAATGAAAATCATGCATCGAATACTTGCCATAAATCCCGGATCGACGTCGACAAAAATTGCTGTTTACGACGATCTTTCTCCACGCTTTAAGCTTACCATCGACCATTCGCGTGAAGAGTTGAGCCGGTTTCCTCATCTTCTCGACCAGTTCTCATGGCGTAAGGCTCTGATTGAAAAAGCCCTCAGACGCGAAGGCATTGATCTGCACAGTCTATCGGCCGTTATCGGCCGCGGAGGCATCATAAAACCTGTCGAAAGCGGTGTCTATGAGGTCAACGACGAGTTGCGCCATGATCTCGAAAATGCCCATATGCAGCATGCCTCAAATCTCGGCGGTCTTATAGCACGGGATATCGCTGATGAAATCGGGGTGAAAGCATACATTGCCGATCCTGTCGTAGTCGACGAAATGATTCCCTATGCCCGTATCAGCGGTGTTCCGGAACTTCCCCGCGAATCGATCTTTCACGCTCTCAACCAGAAAGCTATTGCACGTCGCTTTGCCCGTGAATCGGAAAAGAAGTATGACGATCTTAATCTGATCGTCTGTCATATGGGTGGTGGCATCACCGTGAGCGCACATCGTAAAGGACGCGTTATCGATACTACGAATGCCCTCGACGGATGCGGCCCCTTCTCGCCCGAGCGTTCGGGTTCGCTTCCTCCCGGTCCGCTTGTCAAACTCTGTTTTTCCGGTAAATATACGGAAGAGGAACTGATGCGTCTCGTTCATGGCGCCGGCGGTCTTATGGCTCATCTCGGCACTACATCCGTGCCGGAAGTCCTCGAACGAATAGACGCCGGAGATCTTCATGCCATGCTCATACTGCGAGCCATGGTCTATACGGTGTCGAAGGAGATCGGCGCGATGTCGATAGCCCTCAAGGGAGATGTGGATGCGATCCTTCTCACCGGGGGAATTGCGCACAGCCAGCGTATCACCGATTTTATTGCCGAATATACCGATTTTATCGCCCCGATATATGTTTATCCTGGCGAGGATGAACTCATGACGCTGGTTGAGAATGCTCTGGCAGCCGTTTCGGGCGAACGTGAAGTCAAGGTATATCACAGCGATGAAATCGAGGATCCTTCGCGGATCAACGACCGTCGCCGACCGTCGAAACTACGCGACATTCTTCTTGCCGCCATTACTCCGCCAAAGAGTACTGTAGGGTCCTTCAGTACGTTACGTCAGTATCTTCAGAAGCGTTTCAAAAAGCCCTGACAGAACTTTTATGACTCTGCGATAGTTTCAATTAAGTATTATTGAAGCAAGATTGATTATGACATCACAAGATACAGCCATCAGATATTTTACGCAGGCGATACGCGAAAACTGGGGTACGCCCGCATTCTCCGACTTTCACGGCGACACATACCGCTATTGCGATGTGGCACGTAAAATTGCCAAACTGCACATACTTTTCGACGAGGCCGGCATAAAGCCCGGCGACAAGATCGCGTTCTGCGGCCGCAACTGCTCGCAATGGGCTATGGCCGTCCTGGCAACGATCACATACGGAGCTGTGGCTGTGCCTATACTTCATGATTTCAAGCCCGATACAGTGTCGCATCTCGTCGACGACAGCGACAGTCATATGCTTTTTGCAGATGCCGGTGTGTGGGATAAGCTCGAAGCCGATACTCTGCCTAAGCTTGAGGGGGCGGTTCTTGTGGATGATTATTCCATATTGTTCAGCCGCTCTAAAAAACTGTCAAAAGCCCGCGAGCATCTCAATCTTCTTTTCGGAGAACGCTATCCGGAGCGATTTACCCCCGATATGGTCGTTTATCCCGATATAGATCCTGATTCCGTGGCAATTATCAACTATACAGCGGGGTCGACCGGATTTTCAAAAGGTGTAATGCTCACACACCGCAATGTGTGGAGCAATCTCCAGTATTCTATCGACGGTCTTACCTTCCTGAAACCGGGCGACGGAATGGTGTCGATTCTGCCGCAGGCACATATGTTCGGTCTTATGATCGAATGCTTTCATCCGTTCGTCAAGGGTTGTCATGTATATTTTCTCTCTCGTACGCCGTCTCCGAAGATACTCCTTGACGCTTTTGCCGAAGTACGCCCCAAACTTATAGTGGCTGTACCGCTTATCATAGAGAAGATTGTCAAGACAAAAGTATTTCCGGTGCTCAACAAGCCGATGATGAAGGTCTTGCTCCATACACCCTTTATTGACGATAAAGTGCTGGCAAAAGTCAAGACCCAGCTTATCAATGCTTTCGGAGGCCGGCTTCAGCAGTTGATCATAGGTGGAGCTGCTGTGAGTGCCGATGTTGAGAAATTTCTGCGCCGGATACAGTTTCCCTTTACCGTCGGTTACGGTATGACCGAATGCGGCCCGCTGATCGGTTATGCGCCGTGGAACGAGCAGCGCCCCGGAGCGTGCGGTCGTATTGTTGACCGCATGGAGGCCCGGGTGGCGAGCGATGATCCGGCAAACCGGCCGGGTGTCCTTTTTGTGCGTGGACAGAATGTGATGAAAGGATATTATCACAATGAAGAGGCATCGCGTGCCGTCATTGATTCCGACGGCTGGATGAACACAGGTGATATATGTACCGTCGATCCCGATGGCTTTATCTATATCCGGGGCCGCGACAAGAATATGATTCTTGGTCCGTCGGGCCAGAATATCTATCCCGAGGAACTGGAGCAGAAACTCAATAATCTGCCTTTGGTCGCCGAATCGCTTATTATAGATGACCATGGCAAACTCACAGCCCTGATCCATCCTGATTACGATACGGCCCGCAAGGACGGTCTTGACGAGGCTGCCATCGAGGCTGCTATGAAAAAGAATGTGGCTGTGCTCAATTCCCAGATTCCGGCGTTTAGTCAGGTGCGTGATTTTCGCATAATGAAAGAAGAATTTGAGAAAACTCCAAAGCGCTCCATAAAACGCTATCTGTATAATAAGTAGGTGCCTAAATTATTCTTGCAAAATGGGAAAAAGCGAAATCGAGTTTGTCGAGGCCTGTGCTTCCCGCATTTTTGCGGGCGAGAACCTCGATGAAGAAACATTATATAGGCTTGCAGATGTCAAAACTCCGGAAGCCATAGCTCTTATCGAAGAGAGAGCCGGCGAGATCACCCGCCGTTTCTGTCCTGATAAGTTCGATACGTGTTCTATTGTCAACGCCCGCTCGGGCAGTTGTTCGGAAAACTGCAAATGGTGCGCCCAGTCGGCGCATTTCAATACCGGATGTGAGAGTTATGCTCTCGTTGACCGCGACGAGGCGTTCGAGGTGGCGCGCTACAATGCCGAGCGAGGCATAGGCCGCTTTTCTCTCGTGGCAAGCGGGCGTGCCGTGCGAGGGAAGGCCCTCGAGAGTATTTGCAAACTCCTTAAGGAAATACGCACTGAAGATGGCATAAATACATGTGCCTCGTTAGGCTTGCTCAATGAGGAGGAGTTAAAGCAGCTCTGGGATTCCGGGACACACCGCTATCACTGCAACCTCGAGACTGCGCCGTCGTATTTCGCCACGCTGTGTACCACTCATACGATAGACGATAAACTGGCGACCATCGAAGCCGCGCATCGCCTTGGCTTCGAGGTATGCTCCGGCGGTATTATAGGCATGGGCGAAACACGCAGTCAGCGCATGGAGCTGGCTATAACGCTTCGTAAGGCTCGTCCGGTGTCAATTCCCATCAATATTCTTTCGCCTATTCCGGGTACACCGCTTGAGAACACGCCATTGATAGAAGAGGACGAGATTCTGCTCACTGTGGCACTTTTCCGTTTCGCGCATCCTCACGTTCAGTTGCGTTTTGCCGGAGGGCGCGCTCGTCTCAGCCGCGAAGCTATGCTCCGGGCCATGAAAATCGGTATCAACGGCGCCATTGTAGGCGATTTGCTGACCACTCTTGGCTCGACTATTGCGGAAGACCGTAAACTTGTAGATGAGGCCGGATATGAATGGTGAGTTTGTCCTGACTAAAGCCCTTGCCAAGGAATTTGCCTCGCTTGACGACGCCAAAGGTCGTCGTCGCAGCGGCATGTTCGTTGCCGAAGGACGCAAATGTGTCGAGACTCTCATTGAAGGCGGCTACAGGCCCCGATACATTTTTGTAGAGGCTGAATCGGATATTGATTTCGCCGGCGCAATCCGTGTGAAGCGTGGATTCCTTCGCGAGATAACGCGTCTTAGCGCCACGCCCCCTGTCATCGCCTTTTTCGAGCTGCCGGTCAAGGACGAAAGTCTGCCGTCAGCCGAAATTTTCGCAACCGGTCTGGTGCTCGCTCTCGACCGGGTTCAGGATCCGGGAAACATGGGCACCATACTTCGCACTGCCGACTGGATGGGTGTGCGCACTGTCATAGCCTCGCGCGATACGGTCGATATCTACAATCCGAAGACTGTCCAGGCTTCGATGGGTGCTGTCGCCAGTGTGCGTGTGGTCTATACCGATCTTGCCGAATACCTCGCGGGTCTGCGGAACGTACCGGTATATGGCACATTTCTCGACGGTATCAATATCTACACCGCGCCCCTGCAGCCTTGTAGCATAGTGATTATGGGTAATGAGGGTAGCGGTGTGTCGCCGGCTGTCGCCGCGCATATCAGCCGAAAACTTTTCATACCGCCTTATGGCGAGGGCTGTGTCAGTGAAAGTCTCAATGTAAGTGTGGCTACGGCCATTGTTCTTTCCCAATTCCGTCAACGACAGTCAAATGGCTAAAACGAAACAGAAAACCATGTGGTTCTGCACTGCCTGCGGAGCCGATTCTCCGAAATGGGCAGGCCGTTGTCCCGCGTGCGGCGAATGGAATACTATGGTCGAGGAGAAAGTGTCGTCCTCACCGGGTGTCTCGGCTGTCACAGGCGGCGGACGCCGTAAATCGCAGGCCCGTGCGGTCAACGATATCGAGGCTGTCGATGAGCCTCGCATTGCAATGCCCAGTCAGGAACTGAACCGTGTGCTCGGCGGAGGTCTTGTCAAAGGGTCGATAGTACTTATCGGAGGAGAACCAGGAGTCGGAAAGTCCACTTTGGTGCTTCAGAATCTGCTCTCTATACGATCCAGGACCATTCTGTATGTTTCCGGCGAAGAAAGTCCGACTCAGATCAAGCTGAGGGCCGACCGAATAGGTCGCGGCAGCGACAATCTCTTTATTGTGGGCGAGACCTCGCTCGAAAATATATTCAGCCATATAGAGGAGATCGCACCGCAGATTCTCGTCATCGACTCTATACAGACAATAGCCTCTGAGGCTCTGGAATCATCCGCCGGCAGTGTGGGGCAGGTGCGTGAATGTGCCGCAGCTCTTCTCCGATATGCCAAGGACAGTGGCGTGCCTGTCATTCTGATAGGCCATATCACCAAGGAAGGCTCGCTCGCAGGTCCGAAAGTGCTTGAGCATATCGTAGATGCCGTCCTGCAGTTCGAGGGTGACAGGCAATATCTCTACCGCCTGCTACGCGCCACAAAAAACCGCTTCGGAAGCACTTCGGAACTCGGCATCTACGAAATGTGCCGGGGTGGTCTCCGGGAGGTGTCGAATCCGTCGGAAATGCTTATGAGCAATGCCGACAGCGAGCTCTCTGGCGTGGCGGTCGGTGTGACTCTCGAGGGCATACGGCCGTTTCTTATCGAGGTTCAGGCCCTCGTCAGCACAGCTGCATACGGCACTCCTCAGCGATCTGTCACCGGATTCGACGCCAAGCGAATGAACATGCTCCTTGCCGTGCTCGAGAAGCGTGTCGGCTTCAAACTCGGACAAAAAGACGTGTTCCTGAATATCGCAGGCGGTCTTAAGGTCAATGATCCTGCACTCGACCTTGCCATCATATCGGCGATCCTGTCGAGTAATGTAGACATGAATATACCACGCGGCTGGTGCATGGCCGGTGAAGTCGGTCTCACCGGTGAGATACGCCCTGTTACCCGCATAGAGCAGCGCATACTCGAGGCTGAAAAACTCGGTATGACCGATATCCTTATTCCCGCCGCTCCTCTCAAAGGTTTCGACTCTTCAAAACTTGCGATCCGCCTTCACCCTGTGGCCAAGGTTGCCGACGCTTTCCGCGCCCTTTTCGGCTGATTTTTTTGCTTTATAAAATTTTTTTTGAGGAAAATTTGCGGAAACGGGAAAAAGGTCGTATCTTTGCACCCGCAAACCCACCGATGGTACCATGGCCGAGTGGTTAGGCAACGGTCTGCAAAACCGTGTACAGCAGTTCGATTCTGCTTGGTACCTCTTCAATCCCGCTTCTGCTTTCTGAGGCGGGATTTTTTAAATATAATCGAGAATTGAAAGTACTTAAATTCGGCGGCACTTCGGTCGGAAGTGCCGAACGCATAAAACATGTCGCAGACCTGGTGTGCAGGTCAAAGGGTGATATCGTAGTTCTGTCGGCTATGTCCGGAACTACCAATACTTTAGTCGAAATATCGGAATATCTTTACAAAGGCAATGTTCCGGGTGCACAGGAGACTCTCAACGCACTTTCGGCCAAGTATGACGCGGTATTACATGAACTTCTTGAATCTGATGAGGCCCGTCTTCATGCAGCCGATGCCGTGGAGCGTTGTTTTTCGACAATACGCTATTATTTCGACAAGGAATTCGGTACTGATGCCGAAAAAGAGATTCTTGCCCAGGGCGAACTGATGTCTACGGCCATGATGCAGGCTTTGTTCACCGAGCGAGGTGTGCGTTCGGTCATGCTTCCGGCACTCGACTATATGCGTACCGGCGAGGGCGGTGAGCCTGATATGGCCTATATATCCTCAGGAGTGCGGCGTCTGCTCGAAATCAATCCGGGCGCTGACGTATATATAACGCAGGGATACATATGCCGCAACAGCTCCGGCAAGACCGACAATCTGCGTCGCGGCGGCAGCGATTATACCGCATCTATCGTGGGAGCCGTGCTTGATGTGGAGGAAATACAGATATGGACCGATATCGACGGCATGCACAATAATGATCCGCGTTATGTCGAGAATACGCGCCCTGTAAGCGAGCTTCATTTTGAAGAAGCCGCCGAACTGGCATATTTCGGAGCCAAGATCCTTCATCCGGCGTGTGTACTTCCTGCAAAGCTCCACGACATACCCGTGCGCCTGCTCAATACGATGGAGCCGGAAGCCCCCGGAACGTTGATCTACAATACACGTCCCGACGGCACCATAAAGGCAGTGGCGGCCAAAGATGGTATCACTGCGATCAAGATAAAGAGCGGCCGTATGCTGCTTGCCTATGGTTTCCTTCACAAGGTTTTCGAAACATTTGAAAAATACCGCACCAGTATCGACATGATGGCAACATCCGAGGTCGGAGTGACCCTGAGCATTGACGATGATTCGCGCCTTGCCGCTATTGTCGATGAATTAAAGGCTTTCGGCACCGTCAGTGTAGACAGCAATATGGTCATAATCTGTATTGTGGGCGATCTGGAGTGGCACAATACCGGCTTTGAAGGCCGTGTGCTCGCTGCGCTCGGCGATATTCCCGTGCGCATGATTTCCTATGGCGGCAGCAACTATAATATTTCGGTGCTTGTGCGCGCCGAAGACAAAGTGGAGGCTTTGCGACGCCTCAGCAAACATTTATTCGAGTAAGGTACAATGATAACGGTAACAAATTTAGGAATCCAGTTCGGCAAGAAGCCGCTATTTCAGGATGTGAATCTCAAATTCACACCCGGTAACTGCTATGGTATAATCGGTGCCAACGGTGCCGGCAAATCGACTCTAATGCGTATGCTGAGCGGTCAGCTTACTCCGACTACAGGCTCTGTGTCGCAGGGTCCGGGCGAGCGTATGAGTGTGCTGGAACAGGATCACTTCAAGTTCGATGACTGTACCGTGCTCGAAACCGTGCTCCGCGGCCATACGGTATTATGGGATATAATGCAGGAGAAAGACGCTCTTTATGCCAAACCCGATTTCAATGATGAAGACGGTG
The DNA here is from genome assembly GCA_905202215.1 of uncultured Porphyromonadaceae bacterium. GTDB lineage: Bacteria > Bacteroidota > Bacteroidia > Bacteroidales > Muribaculaceae > CAG-873. The sequence goes on along the minus strand of CAJKRG010000010.1, from coordinate 7,968 downwards.
TGCGTGCGGCAGAGCTTGAGGAGAAATTCGCCGAGCTCGAGGGCTGGAATGCCGAGAGCGATGCCGCTGCTCTTCTAAGCGGTCTCGGTATAAAGGAAGACCGCCACTACATGCTGATGCGCGATGTGAGCGCCAACGAGAAAGTGCGCGTGCTTCTTGCCAAAGCGCTTTTCGGCAATCCCGACAACCTGCTTCTCGACGAGCCTACCAATGACCTTGACCTTGATACTGTGGCATGGCTGGAGCAATATCTGAGCAATTTCGAGAATACGGTTCTTGTTGTTAGCCACGACCGTCACTTCCTCGACAGTGTGTGCACCCATACTCTCGACATCGATTATAATCGTCTGCAGCTCTTCGCCGGCAACTATTCGTTCTGGTATCAGAGTTCGCAGCTGGCCTTGCGTCAACAGCAGCAAGCCAACAAGAAGGCCGAGGAAAAGCGGGCCGAACTTCTCGAATTTATCCGTCGGTTCAGCGCCAATGTGGCCAAGAGCAAACAGACGACCTCACGCAAGAAAATGCTTGAAAAGCTCAATATCGAGGAAATACAGGCGTCTTCACGCCGATATCCCGGTATTATATTCACTCCTTCGCGTGAACCAGGCAACAAGATTCTTGAAGTCAAAGGCCTTACGGCGAGCGTGGACGGCGAAGTGCTCTTCCGCGACGTGAATTTCCAGATTGAAAAAGGCGACAAGGTGGCATTCCTCAGCCACGACCCGCGCGCCATGACGGCTCTCTTCGAGATCATCAACGGCAAGCGTAAACCCGATGAAGGAACTTTCGAATGGGGCCAGACGATCACGACGGCTTACCTTCCTCTTGACAATTCGGAATTCTTCAATACCGACTATAATCTTGTGGATTGGCTTGCCCAGTTCAGCGATGATTCGAGCGAGATCTATCTCAAGGGTTTCCTTGGCAAAATGCTTTTTTCGGGCGAAGATGTGCTCAAAAAGGCTTCTGTTCTTTCCGGCGGTGAGAAAATGCGTTGCATGATAGCACGTATGATGATGCGTGATGCGAATACCCTCGTGCTCGATTCGCCCACCAACCACCTTGACCTCGAATCGATACAGGCGTTCAACAATACTCTTCAGGCATTCAAGGGCAACATACTCATGGCCTCGCACGACCATGAGTTCATTCAGACTGTCTGCAACCGAATAATCGAGCTTACTCCAGGCGGTATAATCGACAAACTCACAGAGTACGACGACTATATCACCGACCCCCGTGTAGCCGAAGCCCGCGAGCGGCTCTACTCCAAATAGATCATCGGGTTAATAGGCATTTTAATAAATAATTAATAATAATCGGGCTTGGATTCAAAGGCTGCCTGTCGGCCTGTCAGCTCGTTAGCTTAAAAGCTTAAAATATGGTAAAGCATGTAGTAATGTTCAGGCTTGAAGGAGACACCGAGGCCGTTGCCGGGGCTGCCGCCGATTTCAAAGCCGGTCTTGAAGCTCTTCCCGCACAGATTGCGGAGCTTAAATCAATGGAAGTGGCCATAGACAACAGTGGTATCGAAGGTAACTGGACTGTCACCCTCACGGCTATCTGTAATAATTTCGATGACCTCAAGGCTTATGCCGGCCATCCTGCCCATCTGGCTTGTGTGGCTATCATCAAGCCTCTTGTGGCTGCTCGCGCCTGTGTTGACTGCGAGCAATAAAGACAAAAGGATATAACAATGGCCATAATGTCGTGTTCCGGCATTATGGCCATTATTATTTAGATGCGGTCGAGGACTACGGCGATGAGGTCGCGTATGCCCTGCTTGTAGTTGGGGTTGGCTTCGGTCTTGTAGCGGTTCGCGATGATGGAACATACGGTCATACAACGGTGACCCATCAGGCGGCCCAGACCGGCGAGAGGCGCGCTTTCCATTTCGTAGTTTGTGATTTTGCGGCCGTTGTATTCGAATTCCTCAATTCTGCGGTTGAGGTCGGGATTGGCGAGCGGCAGACGCAGTTCGCGTCCCTGAGGCCCGTAAAAGCCTACAGCCGAGATCGTGTTGCCGCGCACCATGTCATCGCGTCCTATTCTGTCGACAAGTTCTTCGTCGGCACTAACGATATAAGGCTTTGCCCAGAGAGGATTCCAGCCGGTGTGTTCGCAGAATTTCTTTTCGAAGTCAAGATCTGCAACTTCGTTACGTCCGGCATAGTAGTTCAGAACACCGTCGAATCCGAGTGACTTTTCGGCTATGACGGGAGTGCCGAGGGATAATTCGGGCTGGAGCGCGCCCGATGTACCGATTCTTACCATTGTGAGGCGGCGTTTCTCGGCGCGGACCTCACGTGTTTCAAAGTCGATGTTAGCCAGAGCATCAAGTTCGTTGATTACTATATCTATGTTGTCAGGACCGATACCATGGCTGAGGCACATGATGGGTTTACCCTTGTATGTACCGCCTATGGTATGAAATTCGCGGGCTGATACTTCGAATGTCTTTGTGTCGAAGAATGATGCCACCATGTCGACGCGGCCCGGATCGCCGACAAGGATTATGCGGTCAGTGAGCTGCGAGGGATGGAGATGGAGGTGAAATATGGTTCCGTCGGGGTTGATGATGAGTTCGGAAGCCGGAATGATTTTGTGTTCCATGTCGTATAGTTGTCAGTGAATAGTTATGAATCGGGGGTTTTTATATATAACATTGTCCCGCGGTCAATAACTTGTAATTAGTGATTATTTAACTTTTGAGTATCACGCCGTATCTGCCGCCCGGAAGCGACACCAGAATATCCGCCATCTCCATCTCGAACAGTATGTTTCCCATCTGTGAGTAGGGGAGTGCGAGAGCCACACACATATCGTTGACGGTCGCTGTGGGATTTTTGCGGATAAAATCGACAACGGTCTGCTGTGTAGGATCGAGATCGAAGGAGAACTCCTGTTGTTCGCCCGAGTGCGGTTTTGGTGTCCAGCCCATTATGTCGATAAGATCGTCGGCGCTTCTTATTATCGAGGCCTGGCGACGGGCGATAAGGGCGTTGCAGCCACGGCTTGCAGGATCATAGATACGACCCGGGACAGCGAATACTTCGCGGTTGTAGGCTGATGCTATCGAGGCTGTAGACATTGCGCCTCCGCGTTCGTCGCTTTCAACAACTACTGTCGCATCGGCCATACCGGCCACAATGCGGTTGCGGGCGAGGAAGTTGCCACGGTGTATGGTCTCGCACGTACGGTATTCCGTTGCGAGAAAACCGCCGTCGGCGATTATGCGTCTGGCAGCGTCGCGGTGATCGGCCGGATAGATGGTGTTAAGTCCGTGGGCAAAAACAGCTCCTGTATGGATTCCGGCACTCATGGCCGCTTTATGTGCCGCTATATCGATACCGTATGCCAGACCGCTTACAATCAGCACGTCGTCGAGACTCTTGGCCAGATCCTCGATAAGCGTCCGTGTGAAATCAAGTCCGTAGGCCGTACAATGACGTGTGCCGACCACCGATACGACGTGACGGAAATCGAGTTTCGTATCGCCGAGGACAAAAAGCATTGCCGGTGCGTCGTTGCATTCGGCAAGCCTCGCCGGATAGTCCTTGTCGGTATAATATATGGCCCGGATATGGTTCGAGCTAATGAAATCGGCCTCGCGCCGGGCTGCCTCGAGAGCCTCGCGGCGCCGGTCGTCGGCGAAAAAGGCCGGTTTCAGGCCTGTCATGCTTGAAAGAGTGGATGCCGGGAACGTAAAAAACGCCTCTGGCGTCACATGCCTGGCTTCAAGGCGTGTGGCGCTGGTGTAGTTCACGTTGCGGTAGGTGGCGAACGCTATGCGGTATATGAGTTCGTCGTGTCGGCTCATTCTTCGTTCAGATACTTTGCAAATGCCTCGGCAAGAGCTTGTCCGCGCGACAGACGGCCGTTTTCGTAGCATGCTATGTCGACAATGGCCTTTATCACGGGATCTCCGGATGGAGTGTATATGTCCTGGTGGAATACGAATACGGGGCCGCGGCGGCTGAGGGCAAGTTTGCTTATCATGCTGTCGCCAAGACCGAGTGAGTGCAGATACTTGATTTCCACACGGGCTACAACCGGGGTAAGCCCCCGTTCCCGCATGTCGCGAAACGAGAATCCGGCTTGTTCGCAGAATTCATGGCGTGTATGCTCGAGATAGTGAAGATAATTGGCGTTGTTCACTATACCTTCGGCATCAACCTCGTAGTCGCGTACTTTCAATGACAGTTCATATATATATTTGTCGTTCATAATGACAAATATAGCAAAAATTTCGACAAGATAAGCCGAGAAACCTCTTTTTAGAGTGGCGAGTGTTAAAAGATGTAAAATTTCAGAGAAATTTAGTACTATGTATTGCATAGTACCTTTTGAGTGCTTAACTTTGCAGTGTCAATAAAAGAGAGCACCCCTCTAAAATCTACAATCAAAGAAAGAACTCAATGAACATCGACAATCTGAAATCGCAAATGCGCAAGGGGATGCTGGAATTTTGCGTGTTGCTGTTGCTGCGGAATCGCGACGCTTATGCCTCCGAAATTATAGCCAGCATGAAAGAAGCCCATCTGATAGTGATGGAAGGCACGCTCTATCCGCTCCTTACCCGTCTGAAAAATGACGGACTCCTTGCTTACCGCTGGGAAGAATCGCCATCGGGACCGCCGCGCAAGTATTACTCAATCACTCCCCTTGGCCTTCAGTTCCTTGATCAGCTGAAATCATCATGGGATGAAATCTGCCACACAGTAAATCACATTCTCCTCCCTTCTCAAACGCCTCCACCAATTAATATCGACGAAGAATGAAACGTACTTACCCGGCCAATATCGACGGCCAGATTTTCTATATAGACGAAGACGCCTATCTTATGCTTCAGGATTACCTGCAGCAGCTCAGACTTACATTTAAAGGCACCGAAGGAGCCGAAATAGTCGGAGATATCGAAAGCCGTATACGCGAGCTGTTCGAGGAGCGCATAGCTTCTGGCGCAAATGTGATAGTTAAGGCAGATGTTGCCTCGGTAATAGAGACAATGGGACGACCCGAGCAGATTACAGGCGAAGCCGATATCGAGTCAGAGGCATCCGACGGTGAGACGGATTCATGTAAAGAAGCCGAAGAGGAGTCGAAGCCTTTTGTGGAATTCAACTTCCCGACAAAGAAGCGTCTCTACCGCAACATGAAGAATAAGATCTTCGGTGGTGTTCTCGGTGGTGTGGCCACATATCTGGGCTGGAACGCCAATATCCTCCGTCTGCTTTATGCCGTGATTGCCTGCTTCGGTAATTTCTGGGCTCCGATGTTCGTGCCTCTGGTGGTGCTTTATCTTCTCGGCTGGATGATTATACCGCCGGCCCAGACACCGCGGCAGATACTCGAGATGAAAGGAGAGCCTGTAAATGTAGACACGGTCGGGCAGACATTTATGGAAAATAGTCCGACTGCGGCAGCCAACGGGCAAGAGGAGGAGCCCCGCAATTTTTTTTCATTGATCCTCTCCGTCGTAGGTAAGGTTGTGATGGGCTTTCTCGGCATTGTCGGCAGTGTGGCTCTCATCGGAGGTACTATCACTTTTATTTCGATAGGCCTGTGTCAGCTCTGGTATTACTTCGGAAATGTGCCTGATCTTATGTGGAATCTTCCGTGGCGTGGAGAGGGTATATATGTCGCAATAATACTACTGTGGTCTATGGTTGCCGCTATAGCCGGATGGGCGCTCGCCTGGGCTTCTGCCTGCGTCCTCTTCAATACCAAAGGAGCTTCCCGAACTACAAAAATCACCGCATTGATCATGGAAATATTGCTCATCTCCCTTGCTATAGCCGTATCGGTAGTCGCCGCTTCGATGTAAATGCTATTATCATTATATAATTAGATTGATTGTTTATGAAAAACGGCCACGCAGGGGTGCGCGGCCGTTTTAGTTATATATGGATTTTACTTTTCGTATGGCGGAGCCTCATAGTAGGGTATATCCACAAGACGGATATTGAAGCGAAGATTGGAGTATGGTGGAATCGTACCGAGATTCTGAGAGCCGTACGCTACACCGTAAGGCAGTATGACTTCGGCGGTATCACCGCAGCGCATGTCGGAGAGTGCCATCGCCCAGCCCTGTACGGTATTGTTGAGACGGGTACGGAATATTCCCGGAGCAGGCGACGTGCTGAGCTTACTTGAGTCGGCGGGAGTTCCGTCGTAGAGATGAAGTTCGTAGCGTGTGTCGATTGTGCTCGTATATAGCGGGCTGAGGTTGCCTTCTGTTTCGGCCCGATCATTGAAATAATGAATCAGGACGAAAGCACCCGGATTCCAGTCGGGCACGATTTTTGTGAAATATGGAGTGCCGTCGGGGTTGGTGCGCAACTGTTGCTCGGAGAGCCATTCGGCATTGGCTTCGCGCCAGTCGGTATATTCGTCCCATGTGGTCTTCATATCGTCATCGCAGGCTGTGCCGGCAAGGGCGAGAAGAGCGAGGGGCAGATAAAACAGTTTTTTCATATCAGAATGTTACGGTAGGAGCTTTGGCAGCTTCGGCATCAGCCTGGAACTGAGGTTTGGCCTTGAAGCCGAATATCGACGCCCAGATATTGGCAGGGAATCGTTTTACGGCCACGTTGTAGGTACGCACGGCATCGGTGTAGCGGCCACGCTCGGTGGCTATGCGGTTTTCGGTGCCTTCGAGCTGTGTCTGCAGGTTGATGAACTGAGTGTCGGCCTTGAGGTCGGGATAGGCTTCGCGCACGGCGTTGACATAGATGCTCAGAGCTTTGTTGAGTGCATCCTGGGTCTGCTGGTTGCGGGCGAAAGTCTGTTCGTCGGTCGGGTTGGCCTCGGTTTCGGCCGCTTCGGCATTGGTCATTGCCTCGGTCAGTCCGGCACGCGCGCGGGTAACGTTCTCGAATGTCTCGCTTTCGTGCTTGGCATAGCCCTTGACGGTCTCCACAAGATTGGGGATAAGGTCGAGCCGGCGCTGATACTGCACCTGCACCTGTGCCCACGACTGTTCGACGTCCTGATCGAGAGTCATCATGGAGTTGTATGTCGACTTTCCGGAGAAGAAGGCGACGAGTACCAGTACAACTATGATGCCGATTATTATATACGATTTTTTCATAACGGTGGAGATAAATTTAAAAGTTGAATGTGAAAGGTTAACGGTGGAGATAATAGTTTTGTTGCCATTCACTATTCACCTTTCACCCTTCACTTTTATTTAAGTTTGCGCAGCAGCGAAGCAAGGCTTACGCGGTCATGGATCAGTTTGTGAAGATCATCGACCGACACGCGGGTCTGCTCCATAGAGTCGCGTTCGCGCAGGGTGACGGTGTTGTCCTCGAGTGTCTGGTGATCGACGGTGATACAGAACGGTGTGCCTATGGCATCCTGACGGCGGTAGCGTTTGCCGATGGCGTCTTTTTCCTCATAGTGTGTGGCGAAATCGAATTTGAGATCGTCTACGATTTCGCGTGCCTTTTCTGGCAGTCCGTCTTTGCGAACGAGAGGAAGCACGGCGCATTTCACTGGGGCGAGGGCGGCCGGAAGGTGAAGCACGGTGCGGGTATCGCCGCCGGGGAGCTGTTCTTCCTCATAGCTTGAGCAGAGTACGCTCAGGAACATGCGGTCAACGCCGATCGAGGTCTCGATGACATAGGGGGTGTAGTGCTCGTTGAGTTCGGGATCGAAGTATTCGATTTTCTTGCCGGAGAATTTCTGATGCTGCGAGAGGTCGAAGTTGGTGCGGCTGTGGATACCTTCCACTTCTTTGAAACCGAAGGGCATGAGGAATTCGATGTCGGTGGCGGCATTGGCGTAGTGTGCCAGTTTGTCGTGGTCGTGGTAACGGTATTTCTGGTCGCCGAGGCCGAGGGCCTTGTGCCATTTCAGACGCCATTCTTTCCATTGCGCGAACCATTTGAGTTCTTCGCCCGGGCGCACGAAGAACTGCATTTCCATCTGCTCGAACTCACGCATACGGAAAATGAACTGACG
>CAJKRG010000009.1 GCA_905202215.1 uncultured Porphyromonadaceae bacterium | reverse complement strand
CCGCTATGTTCCCTCTTCATAATGTGCAATTTAAGCAAAAATACACCAACCTGTGGTTTCACATATGTTATTAAACAACCTCTTAAAATCCCTCGCAGGACACCAAAAATCCCGCAGCGCCTCGCGACGCCAGCGGGAGTATGGCAAACAATTCCGTAAATTTTCCAATGCAAAATTAGGAATTGCCATAAAAGTCTGCAATACCTATTTTCAGGTAATTAGAGGTTGGTTAATAACCTCTATATCCATCCGGCATTGCGCAGGACAGCCGAAATCTTCTTGCCGGTCGCGAGACGGTCCCAGTCGGGACGGTTCGAAAACACGAATACAAATATGTTCTGATCCTGGAAATAGCATTGGTATATCGAGAAACCGCCGTTATAGCTCATGTGAAACGCTTTGAAGGGCATTCCGGGAGTCGATTCAAGAAAAACGCCCAGGCCATAGCCTATATTCGGGAGCCGGGTCGATATCTGCCAGTTGTAGCTGGCAGCGACAGACACAGGATCGATGATACGTCCGCCATATAATGCCGCTATCCATTTGAAATAGTCGCGGGCGGTGGTGTATATGCCGCGGTCGGCACGTGTCGGGAAAAAAGATGCCTCTCCGTAGTCGTATTCCTCCCACTTTCCGTCGGCACTGACAAACTGATCTTCCTCGCTGTTGCCGGCGGCCGGGGCGTAGCCGTGGGCCTCGTTGGGTATGACCTGATCGGGCTCGAAGAAATGAGTCTCCGTAAGTCCGGCCGGAGTGAAGATACTGTCGGTCATATATTGTTCGAAAGACATGCCCGATGCTTTTTCGATTACCGTGCTCAGAAGCATGAAAGGCGGATCCTGATAACGATAAGTCGTCCCCGGTTCGGCTTCAAGACGGTCTACGGATTCAAAAAATCTGATCATCTCCGGCTCACGTCCATAGAGCATATAGTCCTCGCTGATACCGAATGTAGAGTCATGGCGTTTGATATAGCTTGTCCATTGATCGGGATTACGCGGCCTTTTGTCGGGAAGCCCCGTGCTGTTCGAAAGGATATGACGCAGAGTGACCTTATGGAACACAGGCGATGTGAAATTCGGGAAATAATCGGCTATTGTCTGATTCAGCGAAAGTCTGCCGTCTTCAGCAAGTTTCAGAATAGCCGCCGTGACAAACGATCGTGTCGCCGAGCAGATATTCGTGGAAGTGCTGTCGGTATATGGTTTGCCGGTATCGAGACGGGCTTTGCCGAAGCCTTTCAGATACACCGGTTTCCCGTCGACCGAAACGCCGACAATAGCACCCGGCTCGTCTGAGGGAAACATTGCGCCGAACAACGAGTCCATCGGAGCTGCAATCTCACAACTATCGGCCGAACTGTCGCCGGAATGCAGCCTGCATGAAACTGCAGCCGACAGAATCAAGGCAAAGACTAAAACTGACAGAATATTTTCTTTCATCGCAGAAATAAGGACAGAAATGCCACGGCTCCATGGGAGAAATGACATATATAATTGTAGACAAACCGCATAAGCAGGCGATCTTTCATCGTATCCGCCTCCGACATGGCTCGGCGGTACATATCGTCGGCCTTTGCCCGCACCTGCGGATCCGGACTCAGACGCCTCGCTTCGCCTGCTCCGAGAACAAGCTTGAATGATGCATATTTTTTCTTCTCAACCGGCAACGTTCGTCTAATCAACTCCAATACAGACGCCATACGGTCCATGCGCGATATCCATGGTTCGTTGCTTATTGAAACATCACTGAACTCGACATCGACCGTACGCTCTCCTTCGAGGCGCTTTATCCGTGCGCCGCTCTCGATCATGCGCGATCCCAGCTCGATATCATCCCAGATGAGAGCCGACGGATTCCACCCTCCGGCCTTACGCACCGTATCGGCACGAGCACACCATCGCTGAGTTGCCATTCCGCCATGGAACACATTGTCGAAATGATAATGTCCATGCAGAAAAGAGCCGGTCCGCCTACCTGCAGGCAGAAACAGCTCCACATCCCATCCGACAACATCAACGTCGCCGGTCGCCGCGGTCATCGCACGGAGGCAATGCCCGGGACGCATCGTATCGTCGGAATCGAAAAACATCACCCACGGAGTATCTACCTGACGAAGACCCGTATTACGGGCAGCGGCGGCACCGGGCGTCGGCTCGGTCAAAATCACCACTTCGAAATCCGGAGCCGACACAGCGCGTCGCCACGACTGAAGCACTCCGTAAGTTCCGTCGGTCGAACCATTGTCGACGAGGATGACTTTCAGGGGGCGATACGTCTGAGCCTCGACCGACCGCAGGGTGCGGCCGACGATTCCGGCGCGGTTATACACGGGAATGACGATGCTCAGTTTTTTTTCCATTGCTCTGCAAAAATAAAATAAATATCGCGCCGATAATCTCTTTCGGCGCGATTTCATAAATTATTATATATTTCGTTACGAATTTGTAACGGTCAGAATGTGCATGTGAACGAAAATCCGACAGTGCCCCGCCCTACCGCGGGCATGAGAGATGAAACGGCTCCGGGACGCTCGCGCAGATGAAGCTTTCTGGCCGGATTGCCCGAAAAAAGACCGACAACCTCATTGACCGGATCGACAAGGAATGCGACAATATTTCCCACTACCGGCGAACCCCAGAGACGATAGTCATGTGCCACAATATGCCGTTTGAGCTTATAGAAAAGCTCACCGATCGCACTTCCGACCAGCGGTGTCACGAAAATATCCTGAATGGAGGGCCGCTCCATGCAGGCCTCGATACCGAATTCCCACCCGATGGTCGAAATGCATGCCGAATAAAGCAGACTCTGATAAAAATTGAAACCGCATGAACGTGCCGACATGAAATATACGGCTCCGGCATATGGATGCAACACATAATTGAATATCGGATTGTCGTGGTCCCACTCAGGGCCACGTTTGAATACATTCATGAACCAGCGCTTCTGAGGCGGATCCTTCTGAAGCGCGGCCCGGTTCCACGACGTGGCATCCTCGGGCAGACATTCAAGGACAAGAAGTGTGCCGACGAATGCTCCGGCAAATACGGCGGTATTTATCCAGAGGCGGTGCCAGTCCCTGGCGCTGCCGCGCATGGAGTACGGGAGCTGATACATGGACGGAACAGTACCTTTCGACATGAACGGCCGCAGGGCGTCGACATAAGAGGTATCGATCATCGCCTGGTCGGGCCGCGAAAGAGATGTCGTAACACAAATTTCGCTCTCCTCGATATAAAGAGCCTCGATGCGGTCGGCCGGAGAAGCTTCGGCCAGAGCGCAGGTGGCAAGCGATATTACCGAAAGTATGATTTTTAAGATAGAACGCATCGGATTGTAGATTAGAATAGATTTAGCAATTCAAATTTACTCTAATAACAACCGACAGCAAAATGTGGTGCTGTGACCGACTAATTTTAGTGCTTTTTAGACAACAATTCGTTCAGAGCCAGCAATGCATTCCGACGCAGGCCATCGCATTTGACCCTCTTCACCGCACTCCGGCGGAATATACGTCTGAACTCGCTGTCGGCGACCTCAGCCACATCGGCAAGCGTAAGGGACATCAGATCGCCGGAAGGACAGAACTGCGGCAACACGACATTGGCCACGTTTTTATTGTGCGGACAGACGTCCTGGCAGACATCGCAGCCATATATGCGCCTGCCGGCAAGCGACAGGCCGGGCGGCAGCTCGCCGCGGTGCTCGATGGTGAGATACGACAGGCACCGGCGCGCGTCAAGACCGCCGCAGCCGTCGAGCGCACGGCCCGGGCAAGCGGCCACGCATGCGCCGCATCCTTCGCATACCGTCTGCCGAAGCGGCAATGACGGCTCAGCCTCCGCGGTCCAGAGAATTTCGGCAAGAAATACCTTGGACCCCACACCAGGGACGATCAGAAGATTGTTCAGCCCTATAAATCCAAGGCCGGCACGCACGGCCAGGACCCGCTCGCGCAGGGGAGCCGTATCAATGCAGATACGCGTGGCCGAGCCGGCTACAGCCGCCTCCATAGCCTGCGCAACAGGCGTCAGCACAGACCTGAGCACGGTATGATAGTCCTCGCCAAGGGCATAGTCTGAAAAAAGAGCATGATGCCGCGGCGCCGGGCCATAGGCAAAGGCCACACACAGCACAGAGCGTGCGCCCTCAAGCAATGTACGCGGATCGGCGCGCAGATCGGCGTATTTCGCCATATAGTCCATGCCACCGTGGCGCCCGTCGGCAATCCAACGGCTGAAGAGCGCGGTGTCGGTCTCCGAAAGCGGTTCTGCCACAGCAAATCCGGCCGCACAGGCACCTGCCTCTTTGGCCAGACGGAGTATGCGCTCACATAGGGAGCCGATGGAATTCATATCCTTGCTCAAGAAGCCACTCTATGGCACGGGGAAGGGCCGCACGCATGTTGGCCGAGGCTTTCAGAGAATCATGGAAGACAATGATTGACCCGTTGCGGGCAAACCGACGCACATTATCGAACACCTCGTCGGCATCTACCTTACGGGCGTAATCGCGTGTCACAAGATCGTACATCACGATATTGAAGTGCTCCTTGAGCACCTTCGCCTGCGCCCAGCGGATGAGGCCGTGGGGCGGCCTGAAAAGTGTGCTTCCTATAAGATCGTGCGCCTCGGCGACATCGCGCAGATAGCGACGGGCAGTCACTTTCATGCCCTGAAGATGATGCATGGTATGATTGCCCCAGCTGTGACCCCGGCGCTTCACCTCTTCGAGAAGTTCGGGATGCCGCCGCACATTGTCGCCGACCATGAAGAAAGTAGCCTTTATGCCGTAGCGGTCGAGGACATCGAGCACCCACGGTGTTTCCTCCGGAATAGGGCCGTCGTCGAAAGTGAGAAACACCTTCGGCGCGGCGCCGGTCATCTTCATACGCCAGAAAGCCTCCGGAAAAAGAAGACGATACAGAAGAGGAGGCCGTGTAACCAGCCTGGTAAGAGTGCGTTTCATCGCAGTACGTGCTGCCACTGGGCGGCATTGAAGCCGTAACGCTGCATGATGTCGTTGCTGTATGCCATCGGGTCGACTCCGGCGGTCTCATTCGCCCGCAGCATAGCGATCGCGGCACGCAGAACAGGTTTCTGAGAGTCGGCGAATGATCCGAGCTCGCGTTCGAGATCTTCGGCGCCATATCCTTCCACATAAATGAGAGGAGCTATGCGGAGATCAGTCTCAAGACCGGCCGCAAGAGCGTCGCGTGTGTCGGCATAGGCCGGATCGGTAGCGATCTCCGGCTTGGCGCGCAGGATATCGATACGGTTCTTAAGAGCCACAGCCTCGCCGAGATACTGCATGGCATACGTCTCGGAACGGCCAAGAGCGGCGAAGTCCGACGGAGAGAGCGCGGCGCCGTAACGTACGAATTCGGCATATCGCTCAGCTTCGGCTTCGGCCAGAGCCTCGGCCTTGTCGAGATCTTCGGGATTGCCGTGGGCGAGATAGAGGTCAAGATAGTCGCGGCTCATATAGAGTCCGAGCATGCCGTCGAGCGGCGAGGCAGCGGCAGGCAGCTTGGTGCGTATTATATCGAGAAGCTGACGGGCCATGTCGTCGTAGGTGGCGGGGGCTTCCATACCGGCCTTTACGGCCACCTCGCGGCTCTGCTCGGAAGCCGGAAGATTGCCGGCGGCCATGAGGTCTTCGGCGATGGTGAGGATAGCCGAGCGGACCGAGGCAACCATACGGCGCACGGTCTCGTCGAGATACAGCGCCGACGGGTTTTCTCCGTCAAGACCGCCCCAGCGGTATTGGCCTACTACGTTGCGGTAACCGGTCTCGGCGGTAGGACTGACAGCCGGATTGGCGAACGGAGTCACCTGATATGCCAGGCCGGTAGCCGACAGGAAGGGAGTGAGACCAAGATAATATGACGAGGGTACGGTGGTGGCGAAATATGTCGGCCGACGCCAGTTGCCCGCGACACTGTTGGCGACGATATCGAGCGACAGGGTGCGGCCCTGGTTCATGCCGCTTCCCATTGCCGACATATCGGTCTTCACATCGGTGAGATAGGGTGCCAGATATGCCGAATCGACGGCTGCCGTACCGGTGCCGAACACTGCCATGGCGGCCGCGCTGTCGACAGGCATGAACACATTGGGACGCGTCATCACAGGCGCGCCGTAGACATCGGCGTCGGAGGCATAAAGCTCTTCGAGGGCCGTGCGGGCATCGGTGAGATTGCGGTCGCGCGGCACGACAAAACTGTAGCCCAGACGCTCATAGGCATAATCCTCGGGCTTGGCATACATCTCGACAGCGGCGGCATCATAGGTCGGGTGACGCAGCTGGTTTGCATACCAGTCGGTAGTGAGATAGGAGAGGTTGACAACGCGCACATCCGTACGGTAATTCTCTACTTCCTGTGCATACCATAAGGGGAATGTATCGTTGTCGCCGTTGGTGAAAATCACGGCGTCAGGAGCGAGCGAGCTCAGATAGTTGAAGCCGAAATCGCGTGTGGTATAGCGTCCCGAACGGTCGTGGTCGTCCCAGGTCTGCGATACCATCTGTACGGGCACAGCCAGACCGACGGCACATGCCACGGCAGCCGACACGACAGCCGGCGTGCGGCCGGCTTTTTCCTCGGTTTTCTTGCCCTGAAGCAGATTGCGCAGGAAGACGGCTATGGCAGGCACACCCATGCCGATCCATATGGCGAAGGCGTAGAACGAGCCGGCGAAAGCATAGTCGCGCTCACGGGGCTGGCCGGGAGTCTGGTTTAGATAGAGCACGATGGCGATACCGGTCATGAAGAAGAGGAAGAACACAACCCAGAACTGCTGGATGCCGCGTTCGGGGTTGTTGCGGTGACGATACAGGGCCTGATAGAGCAGACCGATGATACCGAGTATGAGGGGAAGCATGTAGAACACGTTGTGCCCCTTGTTGCCCTTGCCGAACTCGGCCGGAAGGAGCGACTGATCTCCCAGACGGGCGTTGTCGATTGCAGGAATACCGGAAATCCAGTTGCCCAGATGAGGCTCGCCGTTGCCCTGGAGATCGTTCTGACGGCCGGCGAAATTCCACATGAAATATCGCCAGTACATGTGATTGAGCTGATAGTTGAGAAAATAGCGCAGATTGACGTCGAATCCAGGCTTCCATACCGCGGTCTCGAGTATGGGCTCGCCGGTAGCCGAGTCTATGTTGGTCACAACGGTCTCCATGCTGTTGAGATAGGGCAGAAGTTCATATTTAGGCACATAACCCTGCTGCGCCCATTTGGCGCGTATCTCCTGCGGTATGGAGTAGATGTCGGGAGTATTATATCCGGCCCATGATTTATAGCCTGCCACGGTACGGCCCTCGGGGTCATTACCGTATATTCGGGTGAAAATCATGTCGAGATCGGGCATGGTGCGGTAGGACGGACGCTCGATTTCCTTCACGTATTGGTCGGGCTGTTCGGCCGATGTCTTCACCACCTTGGTATAGCTGTTTTCAGGAGTGTTGAAGGCCGCACCGCGCTCATCGCGCAGGTAGCCGTCGACAATGCGTGTGCGGGGACGGCCATACTCGTCGACAGGCACATAGAATTCGCCTGAACCTTCGGGATACTCCATCTCTTCTATCGTCTCGGCAAAAACCGGGCCCTTGAACAGAGGACGGTCGCCGTACTGCTCGCGGTTGAGATAGGATGCGAGGGCGAAAACATTGTCGGGAGCATTCTGATTCATCGGAGTGTTGGCCGAAGCACGGATAAGAAGGAGCGCATAGCTTGAATATCCGGTGAATATCACGAATATGCTGATTACCGCAATACTGAGCACGCGCACAGGCAACGGACGACAAAACCCGAAGAGATATACGGCGAGTGCGGCGATGACAAGAACACCGACCCATACCGAATGACCGATGAAAGGCATGCCCGAAAGGGCTACTGACAGGAGCACCATCAGACGGATATAACCCGGATTGCTGCTGCGGTAAAGAGCACGGATAGTGAGGATGAAGACCGCGACAAGGATAACGGCATAGATGAGCACACCCATGTTATAGCTCATGCCGAAGCCGTTGACGAACATCAGCTCGAACCATTGGGCGACCTGCACGAAGCCCGGCACAAGCCCGTAGAGGATAGCGCCCACGATGACGCACGACACGCCCAGAGCGATGAGCGAGCCTACGGCATTGACCTGCTTCCACTTGCGGTAGTAGAAGATAAGCCCCAGAGCCGGAATGCAGAGAAGATTAAGCAGATGGACTGCGATAGAAACACCTATGACATATGCTATCAGAATGAGATAGCGGTCGCTGAAGGGCTCGTCGGCACGGTTTTCCCATTTCAGCATGAGCCAGAACACCAGTGCCGTGCAGAACGACGAGAATGCATATACCTCGCCCTCGACAGCCGAAAACCAGAAAGTGTCGCTCCAGGTATAAGCCAGGGCGCCACAGAGACCTGCACCCATGATCACGGCAAGCTGCCAGGGAGTGATGCTATCGGCGTCGTCGCGCACAAGCAGACGGCGGGTAAGATGTGTCACCGACCAGAAAAGGAGCAGAATGGTGGCTGCGCTGAGCAATGCCGACATAGAGTTGACGGCCAGTGCCGCGGTATCCATGCCGCCGCCGAAAAGCGTAACGAAGAAACGGGCCGCAAGCATGAAGATAGGGTTGCCCGGCGGATGACCGACTTCGAGCTTGGCGCCCTGCGATATGAACTCGGGACAATCCCAGAAACTTGCGGTCGGTTCGACCGTCAGGAGATATGTCACGGCAGCCACCACGAAGGCGAACCACCCCATGACATTGTTGACAAGGTTATATTTTTTAAGCTGCATGATTCTTTGCACTTTAGCGGCAGGCACACGCCCAGCCCTAACAAACTGCAAAATTATCTATTTTCTCCCAACAAACCTACCCCTTAACCTTTTTTATCAGGCAAACATGCACTTTTGCCACGATTACCATTTTTTGAGAAAACCGACTCCCTGTGGCGTCCTCACTATGATATTCTCATTCCTATCTTGATACACTACTCCTTTTATATAGAACGAATATTCTATTTTCCTCGTTGCCGGGTCGATTATTACAAACTGAGACGGCAGAGACTTATCCCTGTTTGTCGAATATACATTACGCCAATCGTGAAAATAAACTTCGTCGGCCGGCATGAGTTGTATCTGTCCGTCGGGCTCTACTATATTTACATCTTTACCATATATTTCAACGACCATCTGGCTCTTATCCGTCACAACGGGCTGAAGGAAACCATCTTTTACGACATAAACTGTATCGCGTATCACAAAATCGGGGCATTTGTTGTCATGCCTGTAACTTGTCTTAGGCTTCCATTTGATTTCAGTGGCAGTACTATCTCCTTCATCGCTGTAGAAAAACTTTTTGTTCGTCTGCCAATATACTCTACCGTCGTGGGTATAACAGCCGCCGATAAGCTTCTTGTCAATTCCAGGTACGGTCAAAGACAGCCGACGCCCATCTGAGGCTGCATATACAGCACCAAAAGGCTTTCCCGTTTTTTCGACATAACCGTTATGAAAAGCGATTCCAAAGTTCTGCAGATATATCTTACCGTCTGAATATTTAATGACAGACTTCGCACCCATCTCGGCAGGTAGCGGAGTTTTCCATAAATCACGCAAATTGTGATCAAGACAATATATGCTGTCGGCGTCTGCAACAAACAGACTGTCGCCACGCTCAATCCAGTTGCTATGCAGACCCGTCATAGAGTAGGCACGTCCAATCGAATTGTACGATTCTTCCATCAAGGCTCTGTCCGCCGGTCTTATTCTGCTATCACCAAAACCCCACATTCCCGAAGACTCCATGCCTGCGCGAAAAGGACGCACAATCATCTCGCCCGTCCGAAAATTCAATTTTATCAAAGAGTCGGCGATCATATAGATATTGCTCTTATCAATTTCACTTACGAAACAATTGCAAAGTGGATTGTGAAACTTATGTGATATTGTATTTTCCCACAGCGATTTTCCAGTAGACATTTCAAAGGCTGTAAAAACATTTTTCTTTTTACAAACCAAAACATTGCATTCTGGGTCATTCAAACAAGTACGGTCCTTCACTTTCCAGATCTTCTTACCATCGAAACCATAAAAGTTTACTTGACCGTTAGCACTGAAAGCCACGTTATCCGTATAGGCAAGATAGCCATCATTCGACACTTTAAAAACGTTCACTTCAGGCTTGACATCTGCCATGAGCTCAAACGTCTCAGTATTAAAGATTCGAGTTCCTTTCTCATCTTTAATCAGCAGCACTTGCGGCATCGTTATGAATGTTTCAGGCTCCAGTTTGCCCCGAGTAGGAATAAAATAAAACATAACATTATTGCCCTCAGCGTCTTTCGCCAACGCAAGCTGCTGACAGTCTGTGATTGATTTAATCTGCGCAGACATAGATAGTGCACACACAGCCATTATCAAGGAAATCAGGTACTTCTTAATCATAAATGCAAAGTTATAACTTTTTTTGTAACAGCCGCCTGTGCGACCATATTTTGCGCCAGCAAACATACACTTTTAAAGATATTCATCTAATAAACTGACGCCGCCTGAGCTTTATCCGGAAGTACTCAAGCGGCGCCTGTAATATGTCGACAGTCTATGGCTGTTATTTCACAAGGATTTTTTTACCGTTTGTAATGTAGAGACCGGCAGGGAGGTTTTCGATGCCATTATCGGAAACCTTGACACCCAAAATGTTGTAGACAGCTTTATCGGCTGGTTCAGCAGGCTGTGCGGAAATTCCGTCGATACCCGAGCTTTTTTCCACATATACGATTTTACCGCTGGCAGTCCAGTGTTTGCAAGACTCGGTGTAGCGCGACTCGTATTCGCCCACATAGGAAAGACAACCGTCTTCAACGGCAGTGTCCCCGCGTGTATAGTCGGCAATAACATAGCTTGTGACCGGTTCCGATTCCGGGAGGCCGGGGGTGCCGGCCATAGTTGGCGAAATAATTGTGCTCACACCCGCATTAGGACGGAATACGACCATGACATCGGTGTCTATAACAGGAGCCTCCTCACCCTTTGCGGGTGCAAATTCGATGGTGTACCAGTAGCTGCCCTGATATGTGTCGTATTTCTGAATAGCGGTATTCACATATGTGGCAAGTTTTTTGCCGAGCCGGCCGTCGGCGCCAAACTCGTAAATATCGGCTTCAACCTGATCGGCCTCGGCCTCTGCACCGGTATAAATCAGCGCCATACGGAGAGCGTCGAATTTGTATGTGGCGCCACCGTAGCGGAAGAGTTCGCCCCAGCCCTGATGGCGACATCGGATATCTTGAGAGGATATTCGGCAGCAAAATTTTTACCGGCTTCCTCGTAATTTACAGCAAGCGCGGCGACATTGAAAAATTCGCTGTTGAGATTGGCGATATTGAGATTTGTGGCATAGAAATTCTCATAATAGCCCTGACCGAAAAGGATTCCGCCACGGGCCATGGTATAAGTGCCACTGCCTCCATATCCCTGCGCCCAGAGGAAGGGAGCGTCTACGACACTGAGACTTGCCACATTCATGACGATATCCGTATTATCCGCTTCTACCGTCTTGCCGGCGGAGTTGACATAGGTCCATTCGTAGTCGTTATAGTCGAGGTCTATATCGGTACTGAATTTAATATCGGTATTGCAGGGCGCCACACCGTACTCAGGCACATCATAATGGCTGTTGTTCATCGGAAGACCGAGATAGAACACTCCGGCAGGCGCCGGATAGAAAACTTCATAGTCTGAAGACGCTCTGGAAACGACCCCTGGGGCATGCTTCTCGGAAGCATAAGTTTTCACTGCTGTCGAGCCGACGGGAATCAGCGGAGCGGACGCACCGGCCGAAAAGGCGAGGCATACGGCCGCAGAAAGAGTAACGACTTTTTTCATACTATACGTGTTATGGATTAGCGTTTGATTATTTTTTTACCGTTGGATATGTAAATACCGGCAGGCAGACGATCCATATCGTCTATTGAACCGACACAGACACCGCCTATATTATAGACCGGCACATCGGCATCCTCGGGAAAACCGACAGCGACACTTTCGACCCCTGACAATGGTTTTTCATATGATCCCTTGATGCCGATTGCCCAGTGATTGAGAAAGCCGGCTGAACTGTCATCGTCATTGGTCACTTCAGTACCGAAGAAATCCATGCACTGCAGGCTTGCTTTCTTTCCCGTGAATTTGAATGTGGCATAAAGCGATGCCGTGCCCATATTGGATGACCGATAGTTTTTCTGTAAGGGCATCATCGGTGAGAAGCGCGTAGCTCGGCCTTCAGCCGGAAGCACCACCACCTGCATTGCCGAAGTGACAAACACCGGATCGGCACACTTGAAGGAAACATAGTAGCGGTTGTCGCCGATAGGCTTCACCTCGTCGGTTTCAAGCTTAGCGAGCTCGACATTGTAATCCACGCTTGTCTTCTCACGATGAAACACCTTTACAGCAATATCATCGGCTGTAATATTTTCTTCACTGTAAACTAAGGCATTGACAGCTTCAAGATAAAAATCGCCGCAGTCATAGAACGACTCACCGAAACCATATACGGATATATCTGTAAACAAACCTCCTGCCATCACCATATTCAGATATGCGGTAGCGTTCGGATCGTTTGTAGACAGAATCTCGTTGGCCTGACCGACAATTGTTGTGAGTCCCGGCTGATAGTTTACCGCATAATTATCCCATGTTCCATATTCACCATACTTTATACCATCGGCAGCCAGCGAATACGAAGCATTGGCTCCCCCCGATTCCACAGTGAGAACCGGCGCTGAATAAAGGCCTTTTTCATTAATGCGGAACTGGAACTTCTCCGCTGTGGAAGTCAGTATCTTCTCGACTCCATATTCATTTTTAGACACCGGATATGACCAGCTGTATTCGGCCGATACCGGACTTGTCTCTGCAACCGTATTAAGCCACTTTCCTGTAGGCGCGAACGCATAATCGCCCTTGAAATCACCATTACTGTCCATGCCGGCGAATGTCACACCTTCGGGTGTGTGATAATAGACATCAAGTACTTTCGGAGCTGCCTGAATGGCTTTTGGCTTCAATGTTATTGCGCCCATGGCAGCTGAAGTACCGAAAATGACACAGACTGCAAGAGATATGATTTTGATTCGTGACATTTGGCTTGAAATTTTTAGATAATAAAACAATCAATCTATTTAGCACTTTGCCGCAAAATAACAAATAATAATTGACTTCTGCAACACAATACACCATAATTTAAGCGTTGTGTTTCTTGTTTTTCAACTAACCTACAAAGATCGGCGACAAATATCCCATACATACACCACTGACTATCAGTAAAACTAAAAAAGAAAATACACAAACAAAAGGAAGCACAGAACAATATTCAACACAAAATATAAAGATAATCAACAAAATTGCACCATATAACTTCTTTTCACAATATTGAATCATACATCTTGCCAAAATCCCCACCGGACGCCATAAACCAACACGTAATCCTCCCGCCGAAACGTTTCCATCCAGAAATACGGAGATGACACAGAAATACTGATATAGATATTGGGGGAATTTTGTAATTTTGCGGTTTGAAAACTGTTGTATATGGCTTTAACCGACATCATTCTGCTTGCAATCGTAATCATAGCGGCCGTCACGGGCGCCATGCGCGGCATCGTGGCCCAGATAGGCGCTATCGCGGCATTGCTCGCGGCTATCATAGTATGCCGCTTTTTCGGCGGCACCATAGCCGATGCGCTGGTGAGCCACGGATCGGAGCATGAGACCACACTCCGTGTGCTATGCTATGCGCTGGTATTCGTAGCCACCTATTTCGGTGTCTGGCTGCTCGCGCGTCTTTTCGGAGCCGCCGTATCGGCAATGCACCTGCGGCCATTCGACCGCATTGCCGGAGCCGCGTTCCGCATTGCCGAATGGCTCATCATAACGAGCATACTGCTCAACGTATATTTCGCCGTGTGCCCTTCTGACAGAGGCACATTCTGCAATCCGGCCAAGCCATGGCGCGCGGCGACGGTAAAAATAGCCCCGGCCCTGGCCGGATATATAAGCGACTAAACCCTCGAGGCCCCCGTGCCGTTTATCCTTTGATATGAACGAGACTCAACACATACCCGAAGACGACAGCAAGGTCATAGCCCGCGCCACATCGGGAGAATATAAATATGGTTTCACATCCGACATCGATACCGACATCATACCCGCCGGCCTAAACGAGGATGTGATCCGCCGCATATCGCAGCTAAAGGGAGAGCCTGAATGGCTGCTCGACTTCCGCCTGCAGGCCTACCGCTACTGGCTCACACTCGAGCCGCCCACATGGGCACACCTCGACATTCCGCCAATCGACTTCCAGGCCATCAGCTACTATGCCGCGCCTAAAAAGAAGGAAGGGCCGAAAAATCTCGACGAGGTAGACCCGCAGCTGCTCGACACCTTCAACCGCCTCGGCATTCCCCTCGAAGAGCAGAAAGCATTGTCGGGAATGGCCGTAGATGCCGTGCTCGACTCCGTGTCGGTGCGCACCACCCATCGCGAACGCCTTGCCGAACTCGGCATAGTGTTCTGTTCCTTCAGCGAAGCCGTGCGCGAATATCCCGACCTTGTGCGCAAATATCTCGGCAAGGTGGTGAGCTACCGCGACAATTTCTATGCCGCGCTTAATTCGGCAGTATTCTCCGACGGCTCGTTTGTCTACATTCCCAAGGGTGTGCGCTGCCCGATGGAACTGTCGACCTATTTCCGTATCAACTCCGCAGGCACAGGCCAGTTCGAGCGTACCCTCATCGTAGCCGACGACGAAGCCTACGTGAGCTATCTCGAAGGCTGCACGGCCCCCATGCGCGACGAGAACCAGCTACACGCCGCCATCGTCGAAATCATCGTCGAGGAGCGTGCCGAAGTCAAATATTCAACCGTACAGAACTGGTATGCCGGTGACGCCGAGGGCCGAGGAGGCGTCTACAACTTCGTGACCAAACGCGGACTCTGCCGCGGCGACTATTCCAAACTTTCGTGGACTCAGGTAGAGACCGGATCGGCCATCACATGGAAGTATCCGTCGTGCATACTGGCAGGCGAAGGCTCCGTCGGCGAGTTCTACTCCGTGGCCGTGACCAACAACCGTCAGCAGGCCGATACAGGCACAAAGATGATACACATCGGTTCGAACACGACCTCGACCATAGTCAGCAAAGGCATTTCGGCCGGTCACAGCCAGAACAGCTACCGTGGCCTGGTCAAAGTAGCGCCCAAGGCCGAAGGCGTGCGCAACTATACCCAGTGCGACTCGCTGCTGCTCAGCGGCACCTGCGGAGCACATACCTTCCCGGTAATCGATGTCGCCAACAGTTCCGCCGTGGTAGAGCACGAAGCCACAACCTCCAAAATATCGGAAGATCAGATATTTTATTGCAACCAGCGCGGCATACCCACTGAAGAGGCCATAGCGCTGATTGTGAACGGATACGCCAAAGAGGTGATGAACAAACTCCCCATGGAGTTCGCCGTCGAAGCCCAGAAACTGCTGGCCATAACCCTCGAAGGCTCCGTCGGCTGATAAGCAGAGGTTTATCAATCCAACAGCCTCCTGCGGAGGCTTCTGCCTTTACAAACATCGAAATGAATTGAACACTATATATGGAAGATTTACTGAAAGTTGAAAATCTGCGTGCCGGAATCGACGGCAAGGAAATACTGCGCGGCATCAATCTCACCGTGCGCCCGGGCGAAGTTCACGCCATAATGGGTCCGAACGGTTCGGGCAAGAGTACCCTGTCGGGGGTTCTTGCCGGCGACCCGCGTTTTACCGTCCTCGGCGGATCGGCCACGCTCGCGGGAACCGATCTGCTGGCCCTCAGCCCCGAAGACCGTTCGCACGAGGGTCTGTTTCTGTCCTTCCAGTATCCGGTGGAGATTCCTGGAGTGACCATGGTCAACTTCATGCGCGCGGCTATCAACGCCAAACGCAAGTATCTCGGTCTCGAACCGATGAGCGCCGCCGAATTCCTGAAGACCATGCGCCAGAAACGCGCCGTTGTCGAGCTTGACAACAAACTCGCATCCCGCTCGGTCAACGAAGGCTTCTCAGGAGGCGAGAAAAAGCGTAACGAGATCTTCCAGATGGCAATGCTCGAACCCCGCGTCGCTATTCTCGACGAGACCGACAGCGGTCTCGACATCGACGCGCTCCGCATTGTGGCCGGCGGCGTCAACAAACTGAAGACCGACAAAAACGCCACTATAGTCATCACACACTACCAGCGTCTTCTCGACTACATCAAGCCCGACTACGTACATATTCTCTACAAGGGCCGAATAGTCCACACCGGCGGCCCCGAACTGGCTCTCGAACTCGAAGAAAAGGGCTATGACTGGATTAAACAGGAGGTTGACAATGAGCAAGCCTGACAAAGCATTCGCCCAATACCTCGCCCTCGTGCGGGATCACGGCGCCGTACTGGCCAACGACCGGCCGGCACATCTGGCGCAGATCAATCTCAAGGGAGAGACGGCCATGCCGGAGGCCATGGAGGCATACAAGGCCGCTCCGGGCGAGATTCCGGAATGCCGCCTCGACACACTCTTCGCTCCCGACTATGGCGTCAACATAGCCCGTGTGCCGATGACAGCCGACGTCGCCGCATCTTTCCGCTGCGGTGTGCCACAGCTCAACAGCCTCCTCGCTGTCGTCGCCAACGATATATTCAGGCCCACCGACATTCTGCAGCGCAATCTCCCGCAAGGTCTCACCGTATGCAGCCTGCGGCAGGTTCCGGCCGAATTCACCGATGATGCCGCAGCCATGCTTGCCGAAAGCGGAGAAAACGGAGATATCGCCGACGCGATTTCCGACGCCCTGACCCACGACGGCATCTACGTCCGCGTGGCACCGCATACCGAAGTCGACAAAGCCGTGCAGATTGTCAACATCTTCAATTCGCCGGTACCCATGCTCACACCGCGGCGCCTCCTCGTGCATGCCTGCGAGGGGTCGAAAGTGAAGATACTCCTGTGTGACCACAGCCAGACACCAGATGTGCATCATCTCAATCTTCAGAGAGTACACATACAGGCCGACGCCGGCGCCGAAGTTGAGTTCTACGACATCGAGGAGTCGTCGGCGGCAACACGTCGTCTCTTCCGTCTCCGCGCGATACAGGAAAGGGATTCGCGCCTGACAGTCAACACCGATTTTCTCAGCGGAGGCGTCAGCCGCAACGAATTCGAGATCGACGTTCCCGGCGACCACGCCCATACATCGCTCAGCGGCCTGGCGATCATGTCGGGCGATCAGATCTGCTCCGACAGTGTGGTGCTGCGCCATACCGGCACGCACTGCACCAGCCGTCAGGTATTCAAAAACGCACTTTTCGACAATGCCCGCGGAGCCTTCGGAGGACGCATCATTGTCGAGGAATCAGCCCGTTTCACCGATGCGGCACAGACAAACCGCAATATCCTCGAATCGCCTGCGGCTCGCATGGAGGCCTCGCCCCAGCTCGAGATCTACTGCGACGAGGTGAAGTGCAGCCACGGTGCCACTACAGGACAGCTCGATGAGCGCGCCCTCTTCTACATGGAAACCCGCGGCATACCACGCGACGAAGCAAAACGCATGCTCACACAGGCCTTTATGGTCGATGTGATCGACAACATATCGTTCGAGGTATTGCGTCAGCGCCTCCATATCCTTGTCGAGAAACGCCTTTCAGGCGCTTCGGCCGACTGCAACACATGCGCCACCGCATGCCACAATCAATCTACTGCAGAATGAAAGAAATCCACGACGTCGAGGCACTGCGCCACGACTTTCCGATACTCGCCGACACTGTTTACGGCAAACCGCTTATCTATCTCGACAATACCGCAACATCGCAGACACCGCGTCAGGTGGTCGAGGAGATAGAACGACTGTACACGCACTCAAAAGCCAACGTACACCGTGGCGTGCACTGCCTCTCGCAGAAAGCCACAGCGGCAATGGAGGGCGCCCGCGAGCGTGTCAGAGCATTCATCGGCGCGGATTCGACCGAGGAGATCATCTTCACGCGGGGAACCACAGAGAGTATCAATCTCGTGGCATCCTCGTATGGCGAGCTTCTGAACGAAGGCGACGAGATCATTCTCACAGTCATGGAACATCACTCCAATATCGTGCCATGGCAGCTGCTCGCAGGGCGCCGCGGAGTGGTAATAAAAGTTGTGCCTTGCGACGATCGCGGTGTCCTCGATCTCGACGCATACCGCTCTCTCTTCACACCGCGCACCCGCTTAGTATCATTCTGTCACATATCGAATGTACTCGGCACGGTCAATCCAGTAGCCGAAATGGCCGCATACGCCCATGGACACGGTGCCGTGGTCTGTGTAGACGGCGCTCAGGCTGTAGCCCACGAAAAAATCGACGTAAAAGCACTCGGCGCCGACTTCTATGCGTTTTCATCTCACAAAATGTACGGCCCCACAGGAGTAGGCATACTCTACGGGCGCCGCGACCTTCTGGAAGCCATGCCTCCATATCAGGGTGGAGGCGAGATGATAGGCCATGTCAGCTTCTCAGGCACCACCTGGGCCGACCTTCCCTACAAATTCGAGGCCGGGACACCCGACTTCATCGACGCTGCAGCTCTCACCAAGGCGATAGACTACATCGAGAATGTCGGCATAAGCCGTATCGCGGCTCACGAGGAAATGCTCCTCGCACGCGCTACCGAAGCTATCTCCACAATTCCCGGCCTGCGCATATACGGGACAGCGCCCGGCAAATCCGCCATACTGTCGTTTCTGGTCGGCGACGCCCACCACTACGACACAGGCGTACTCCTCGACCAGATGGGCATTGAGGTACGCACAGGCCACCACTGCGCCCAGCCGCTGATGGAACGCTTCGGCATCGAAGGCACAGTCCGCGCCTCATTTGCCCTCTACAACACCGAGGCCGAAGTAGATGCCTTCGCCGCCGCCCTCCGCCGCGCCGCCGCCATGCTCGCCTAAGGGCGGCTCACGAGGCGGCCGAGAGCCTCTATTTTTTCATTGAGATTGAAAAGACGGTCGGTTTCGTACCATGTGTCGAAAACGCCGTGCTGCGAGCTCAGCAGAGCTCTGCGGGCATCTTTGAGACAGCCATGCGCCGCGACGAGATGCTGTCCGGGGTCATCGTCGCCTCTGTAGGCCTTAAGGAAATGGCCGACACCTTCAGAGAGCGACGCCATATAGTGGGCATAGCATGACAGATTATCGTAGAAGAACCGCTGTCTGGAAACAGGCAGACGTCGGTTCATTTCATCGCAACGCTGCGCCACAGCCCGGAAACGGGGCGAACTCTGCTCCATGCCTGATATGATTTCATCGACCTGATTGTCGGTGACAAGACGGAACGAACGGCCTTTGACACGCTCGAATCCTATATCAGACAGCGGATTCGGATTAAAGTCGTCGAACCGCCGCAACACCTGGTTAAGAACCTGGGCATGCCTGAGGTCCTGGAATATGAACTGGCGGTCCATTCCCGGAAATTCCGAAGGGCGCTGAAGCCAGTAGGCATTATAATAATCGCGGTATAACTCCGCTATATCGCCGGCAAATTCCTCGCCGTAATACCGGGCACAGAAAGATTTCAGGAAAGAATCGGTGTCGTATGTCTCCATATCCCACATCATGGCCGCATTGGCCGACATTTCCATCACAAACTCGCGTATATTGCCGGCATTGACAACGCTGAAACGCAGCGGACCTCGCGATGCCACATAGCGATAGTTCTGTTCCATCTTCCACGGACTTTCTGCCGGAGCGAGATGTGCGCCGGTGGAGGTGAACTGAAGATTCATGTAATAGCCCAGCTGCATCGGCTTGGAAAAATCGTAGTTCACCAGGTCGTCGTAGGGGTAGTGGTCGCGTCGGCCGGCCACAAAAGTCCACAGCATATTGCTCGCGGCCGGAGGCTCGAGATAACCTTTGGCGAGAAGGTCGGACAGCTCGTCGTAGAAAGTCATTCTCACGAAGGGGTCGTCCTCGCCGGTGGCCTCACGTATCATATCATACTGGATACGCACCATTTTGTTGATGACCTCGGCACGCTCCTTTTCGCCCTCGGGCGAATCGGGGAAAATATTCCAGAAAGGCTCGTCGGTGCGGCCGCGGAATGCTATCTGCCATAGGTTTTCCTGGTCGTTGCGCATGATGGTCTCTATGTTGTAGGCCCAGAACTCCTTCATGGCGTCGAGATTGGCGAGTTTAAGCTCCGGCGCCTTCATGCCTCGCACCTGCTCCCAGTACTTCTCCCAATTGGCGAAACTGTTGTTGAGACCCACCATATGATGCGAAGTCAGCACAAGGCCGTATTTCCGCAGTAAATCGGCATTATGGCTCATTTTATAATCGGGATAAGTCACCGTCGGGCCGAATTCGACCGTATTCAGCTTAAGCCGCAGCATTGTCTCCAGCCACAGCTCATCGTTCTGCTGACTCTTCTCGCGCCATGGATTCAGAAGGTCTTCGTCATTAGGAAACCAGGCTCGGAATCTCACTTCCGGCGATTTTTCGAGGCAGTCGTAATTATCCGGAAACTCAATCCTGTTCTTGTATTCGGGCACCCAACTGCTGAAATACCACAGCGGAGGCACTCCGAGAAATTTCTCCGAAAACGAATACAGAGCGTAGATAGCACCTCGCATATCCTTGCCGGCAAGCACAATATCGTCGCCATCGACATAGATGCGATGGCTTTCGAAACCGTCGAGACTGCGTATGCCCCGCTCTCCGGCAACAGCGGCGTCCACCACCCTGATATTTGTCATGCCGGCAGAGGCAACGCTGTCGATGTCGGGAATCCAGTGCATCACTTTTCCAAAATCGCGTGCAACACTTCTGGCGGCAAGCATTTCGGGCTCCGGACTGTTTGCAGGCATTACGATACGGAAATTTCCAGGCTCGAGAGTAATAGCCCTTGACACCACCGCACAACCGAGTGCGACGGCAAACACAATATATCTTTTCAAATTCATCGGTAACTACAGGTTCTGTTCAATCCGAGACAAAGATACACAAATCATCGCAATTTTCCATCATCACGGCCGCCCCGGACCCATGTCGGAACACCAGTCTTCAGAGACAGAAAAAAGGGCCATCGGCCGGTCGGGGGCTATTTCATTGGTGGTATCATTCGATTAAGTCGGGGATTTTATGTAATTTTGCGGCTGATAAACCATTTGCTATGAATCAATGTGTTTTAGGCGCAGGCGCCGACGAGGCTCTCCGCCGTGAAATATTGCAATTGAAAAAGGATAAGAACGCCGTTATCCTTGCGCACTATTATGTCGACGGAGCGATACAGGATATCGCCGACTACGTAGGCGATTCCCTCGCGCTCGCCCAGAAGGCAGCCGAAAGCTGCTCCGATGCCGACATCGTGGTGATGTGCGGAGTCCATTTCATGGGCGAGACCGTAAAGGTGCTCTGCCCCGACAAGAAAGTGCTCGTGCCCGACGCCGAAGCCGGCTGCTCGCTGGCCGACAGCTGCCCTGCCGCTGACTTCGAGGAGTTTATCAAGGCACATCCGGGACATACCGTAGTCTCCTACGTAAACACGTCGATCGGAGTGAAGGCCCTTACCGACATACTCGTCACAAGCGGCAACGCCCGCAAGGTCATCGACTCTCTTCCCGCAGACGAAAAAATAATATTCGGGCCCGACCGGAATCTCGGCGGTCACATCAACGCCGAGACAGGCCGCGAGATGGTTCTGTGGGACGGCGCATGCCACGTCCACGAGCGCTTCTCGGCCGAAGCCATAGCCCGCCTCAAGGAAGCGCATCCGGAGGCTCCGGTACTGGTGCATCCCGAATGCTCACGCCCCGTGCGTCTCATGGCCGACAAACTCGGCTCCACTGCCGCCCTGCTCTCGTACGCTCTCGCAAGCGACGCCCGCGAGTTTATCGTGGCGACCGAAAGCGGTATTCTCCACCAAATGCGCAAAAGCGCGCCCGACAAGACCTTCATTGCCGTTCCGCCATCAGACAGCACCTGCGGCTGCAACGAATGCGCGTACATGAAGCTCAACACCCTCGGGAAACTCCGCGACTGTCTCCTGCACGAGACTCCCGAGATAACCATCGACGAAGAACTCCGTGTCAAGGCCCTGCGCCCCATCAACCGCATGCTCGAACTCTCGAAATAACACCCCACAATGGAATACAATCATAAAGAAATAGAAAGCCGTGTGGCTCAGTACTGGAAAGACCGCAACATCTACCATGTTGAAATCGACCACTCCAGACCCAAGTATTATGTCCTCGACATGTTCCCCTATCCTTCGGGAGCAGGCCTTCATGTAGGACATCCGCTCGGTTATATCGCCAGCGACATAGTATCGCGCTATAAACGCCTGCAGGGCTTCAACGTGCTTCACCCGATGGGCTATGACGCATACGGCCTTCCCGCCGAACAGTATGCCATCCAGACAGGACAGCACCCCGAAGTGACCACCCGCATCAACACCGCCCGCTACCGCAGCCAGCTCGACAAGATCGGCTTCAGCTTCGACTGGGATCGCGAGATCCGCACCTGCGACCCCGAATTCTACCGCTGGACGCAGTGGGCGTTCCTGAAAATGTTCGCTTCATACTACGACAAGACCGCCGACCGCGCCATGCCGATCGAAAACCTCGTGGCACGCTTCGAGACAGAGGGCGCCGACGGTGTAAACGCCGCATGCAATAAGGAACTGCACTTCACCGCCGCCGAATGGAAGGCCATGTCGGACAAGGAAAAGAGCGATACCCTGATGAACTACCGCCTCGCTTATCAGGCCAACACAATGGTCAACTGGTGTCCGAAACTCGGCACCGTGCTGGCCAACGACGAAGTCAGCGAAGGTGTGTCGGTGCGCGGCGGCTACCCCGTCGAGCAGAAAGAAATGTGGCAGTGGTGTCTGCGAGTGTCGGCCTATGCCGAACGTCTCCTCGAAGGTCTCAACCGCATCGACTGGTCCGAATCCATCAAGGAAACACAGCGCAACTGGATCGGCCGCTCCGAAGGCGCCGAAATGCACTTCAGGATCGACGGCCGCGACGATATCGATCTTGAGATCTTCACCACCCGTGCCGATACCGTATTCGGCGTCACCTTCATGGTGCTCGCTCCCGAAAGCAAATATGTGAAAGAACTCACCGCACCGGAGCAGAAAGAGGCTGTCGACGCTTATCTCGAGACAATAAAGCATCGCACCGAACGCGAGCGAATGATCGACAAGAAAGTGACCGGTGTATTCAGCGGAAGCTATGCCGTCAATCCTCTTTCGGGCAAAAAGATACCTGTCTACATAAGCGACTACGTGCTTGCCGGATACGGCACAGGCGCCATCATGGCCGTTCCGGCCCATGACAGCCGCGACTATGCCTTCGCGCGCCATTTCGACCTGCCGATAATACCGCTCATCGAAGGTGCCGACGTCAGCGAGGAAAGCTTCGACGCCAAGGAAGGCACCATGATAAACAGCGACGGCCCCGAACTGAAACTGAACGGCCTCACCGTGAAAGAAGCCATAGCCGCCACAAAACGATTTATAGAAGAAAAAGGAATCGGCCGAGTAAAGACCAACTACCGCCTGCGCGATGCAATCTTCAGCCGCCAGCGCTACTGGGGCGAGCCTATTCCTATCTGTTATGTCAACGGAATTCCCACGGCATTCGACAAATTGCCCCTCGAGCTTCCGGAAGTAGACAAATATCTGCCGACAGAGACCGGCGAGCCGCCTCTGGGCCGCGCCAAAAACTGGCAGACCCCCGAGGGCTATCCCCTCGAACTGAACACCATGCCCGGCTTCGCAGGCTCATCGGCCTACTATCTCCGCTACATGGATCCCCGCAATGAAAAGGCTCTTGTAAGCCGCGAGGCCGACGAATACTGGCGCTCCGTAGACCTCTACATAGGCGGCAGCGAACACGCCACCGGCCATCTCATCTACAGCCGTTTCTGGAACAAATTCCTCTACGACTACGGCGAAGTGGTCGATGACGAGCCGTTCCACAAGCTGATCAATCAGGGCATGATCCAGGGCCGCACGAGCTTCGTATACCGCATAAAGGACACGAACACCTTCGTCAGCGCCGGTCTGAAAGAGCAATACGACACCACTCCCATCCGCGTCGACATCAACATGGTAAGCAACGACGTGCTCGACCTCGATGCCTTCCGCGCCTGGCGTCCCGAATTCGCCGACGCCGAATTCGTGCTTGAGGACGGCCGCTATATCTGCGGTCATGCGGTCGAAAAGATGTCGAAATCGATGCACAATGTCGTCAATCCCGACGATATGGTAGATCGCTACGGCGCCGACACCCTGCGCCTCTACGAGATGTTCCTCGGGCCTCTGGAGGCAAGCAAGCCGTGGGACACCAACGGCATCGACGGCGTATTCCGCTTCATCAAGAAATTCTGGGGCCTGTACTGGAAAGGCGACGACTGTCTGGTCGATGCCTCCGCGCCGACCCGCGACAATCTGAAGAGCCTTCACAAGCTCATCAAGAAAGTAAGCGCCGACATCGAAGGATTCTCGTTCAATACCTCGGTAGCCGCATTCATGATATGCATCAATGAGCTCGCCCAGCAGAAATGCCGCTCACGCGAGATTCTCGAGCCACTGGCTGTGGTTCTCGCGCCCTTCGCGCCCTTCTCTGCCGAAGCGCTCTGGCAGGGAGCCCTCGGACACGACAGCAGCGTGTGCGATGCCCGCTGGCCCGAATACGACGAAAGCTATCTTAAGGAAGACTCCGTGACTATGGCCGTGTCTTTCAACGGAAAGGCGCGCTTCAACATCACCGTCCCGGCCGACATGGCCCGCGAGGACGTCGAAAAGACCGCTCTCGAAGCCGAAGGCGCCGCCAAATGGCTCGACGGCAAGACCGTGCGCAAAATCATCGTTGTGCCGGGCAAGATCGTGAACATAGTGGTATCCTGAAAGGACAATAAAGCCACGGGACGATTCGTTATTTTACTATGCGACAAATCGTTTTTGCAAGCAACAATGCCCATAAACTGCGCGAGCTCCGCGAAATCCTCGGCGAGAGTTTCGAGGTGCTCGGGCTTTCCGACATAGGCTGTCATGACGACATACCCGAAACGGCCGACTCATTCGAAGGCAACGCACTGCTCAAGGCCCGATATGTGAAAGAGCACTACGGCTATGACTGTATAGCCGACGATTCGGGTCTTGAAGTCGATGCTCTCGGAGGCGCCCCGGGCATATACAGCGCCCGCTATGCCGGCCCGGGCCACGACAGCGCCGCCAACAACGCGCGCCTGCTGCGCGAGCTGAAGGGCCGCGACGACCGGCATGCCCGTTTCCGCACCGCCATCGCGCTTCTCATGGACGGCGAGGCGCCACGGTACTTCAACGGCACGGTGGAAGGCGAGATCCTGACCGAGCCACACGGTGAGGGAGGCTTCGGCTACGACCCCCTTTTCCGCCCCGAAGGATGGGACAAAACGTTTGCCCAGGCCACTGCCGCCGAGAAAAACGCCGTGAGTCACCGCGGGCGTGCAGTCCGTCTGCTCGCCGCTTACCTCGACACTCTCTCCCAACCGATCTAACCCACTGCTCTAAATGATAAAAAAAGTATTTCTCCTTATCGTCGCGGCATTCGCAATCATGCTATCGCCGATGTGCCTGCACGGTGCGACCGACATGAGCGGCAGATGGTCGATCTACCCCACTTTAGGTTACAATGTAACCAAGGTTGTGGAAGGAAACGGCCGTATGTTTGCGATAAGCAACAATAAACTCTACTCCCGCGATACCGAAACCGACGAAATATATGTTTACTCCACGGCCAACAAACTGTCGGACAACACCGTATCCGACATATTCTACAATCATACCGGCAAATACCTGCTCGTATGCTACGAAAACGGCAATATCGATATGCTTTTTGACGACGGCAAGGTAGCCAACCTGCCTGAAATCAAAGATGCAGTCATCTCCGCCGGCCACGGCATCAATGACGTCTATTTTGCCGACGGACACATATATCTCGCCACTGATTTCGGAATCGCCGTATACGACGAAAAGAAAAGAGAAATAACCGATTCAGGCATATACAACATCAGCGCAGACCATCTTTTCCCGATGGGAGATCACCTGCTGATGATCATAGGTGAAGAAGCCTACGCATCTCCCAAAAACATGCGGCACCATTCGTTCGACAGTTTCATCAATCTCGGATATATGTGGAGCCACTACATGCGTCCGCTGTCAGACAACAGCGTTGTATACTGCCATAGCAGAGGTCTATACCACACGACCTTCGACTTTGCAGGCAATTCCATCGGAGAACGCATACCCTACGGATTCAGCACTCTTCAATATATGCTCCAGCAAAATGCGGACGGTTCCGTCATGGCATATTCAGAAGACGACATATACATCATCGACGAAAACGGAATATGCGAGAAAAAAGCCATTCCTCAGGGTTTAAAGGAGACCGACCTCTACACCACACGGGGACTTGGATCCATATGGGCTTCCGACATCGACGGAATAGGACAATATGACATATCCGGCGACACTCCGTCGGCCCTTATCCAGCCTTTCCGCCCCGAAGAGCTTACAGTAAGCGAAGCATGGGGCGCCACATGGAGCAAGGACGGCGAACGGCTGTATATTGTCAAACGAACACCTTCACAGTATTTCGATAATCTGAGTGTCGATGACTTCAACGGAATCCAGTCGGTCAATATTTTTTATCCGGCCACGGGAGAGATAAGAGATATAACGGTTCCGCGTTTTGATGCAGCATCAAAAGTTCCGTCGATGGTATCGCAGCAGAAAACAGCCGGCTGGCCCGGTCTCGTCGGCGGTGCAAGCAGAGTGGTCGAGGATCCCGACGATCCCGAAGTATGGTATCAGGGATTCAATGCCGGTCCGTTCTTCGCATTCCGCGGCAACGAGGTAATCGGAATATTCAACAACTCCAACTGCTATGACGGAGGAGCGAACGCCCGAGGCTACGATGTGGATATAGATCCGTCCGGCAACCTCTGGCTCGGCAAAGGCCACCAGACAGCCCCGCAGCCATCATATCTGGTTCTTCCGGCTGCAAAACGCCGCGGCGACCTCGACAAAATCAGTAAATCGGACTTCATACCGGTCGTACTGCCTAACTTCAGCGGTACCAGAGAAATGTCGGCCCTGTTCTGCCGACGCTCCAACCATATATTCTTCACTGTGGGCGAGAGCACCAGCAATCTGGCTGTCATCGACACCAAAGGCACACCCTCCGACTTCAGCGACGACACGTATATGGTACACCATATGTTCAGGGATACCGACGGCCATGTCCTCGAAGTGCAACGCCTGCCGTTTCCGGTCGAAGACCATAACGGCCACATATGGTTCTGCTCCGATATAGGGCCGCTCGTACTCACACGTCCGGCAACGGCAATGAGCCCGGACATGGCTTTCAGGCGTCCAATCGTACCACGTAATGACGGCACCCAGTTCGGCGACTATCTTCTTGACGGAGTCAGAGTACTGTCGATCGCCGTTGACCCGTCCAACCGCAAATGGCTGGCGACCGCCGACGACGGCGTCTATCTCGTGAGTGAGGACGGCACCGAGATCATACGTCACTTCACAAGCGAAAATTCGCCTCTCACCTCCAATACGGTCTACTTCGCCACATGCCATCCGCACAGCAACAAAGTATTTTTCGGCACAGCCGACGGTCTCTGCTCTTTCGAAAGCGACTCGTCACCGGCCGCCGAAGACTACTCGGATGTATACGCCTATCCGAATCCGGTGCGGCCCGACTATACAGGGTGGATCACCATTGCCGGCCTTAAGGACAACTCTCTTGTCAAGATTGCCGATATCGCCGGAAATGTATTCTTCCAAGGCCGCTCTGAAGGCGGCATGATCACGTGGGACGGATGCAACAGCGCGGGCGAGCGTGTCCGCACCGGCGTCTACTTTGTATTTGCGTCTGAAAACAACGACGGAAACTCTTCTGGCGCTGTCGCCAAAATAATGGTAGTCAATTGATTCTAACAACTATATACTATAGGTTTCCCATCTCCGGGAAACTCAGCTGAATATATGGATCACTCAAATCTGCGCTATACAGACGAGCGCGACAAAATATACGGACTTGCCGGCATGGCCATCACCCTGGTGGCTCTCGACGGCGAAAAATATCTTTGTGAAATCAGCCTCGACGCTCCAGCCGGCGAGAGCATAGTCATGAGTCACGACTACGGATTCAAAGGCAATCCGCGCATGTCGGCCCGAATCGTATGGGAACAGACTCTCGCCGACCTCCGCATGACCGCCTCCATGACCCTGGGCAACATCGTATGCCGCCGCTACGTTCTCGGGCACCGGGGAGTGGCCGACGACGATATCAACCCCGTGCGCGAGGCAGTGCGAGCCGATGCATACGATCATTGCGGACTCGACAATGACGAATCCGACCGTCTTTTCGACGGCTGCCTCAGCTATGTGCAGCGCGTCTTCCGTCATCCGGGCGTTCAGGAGGTTGCCCACAGTTTCGCCGATCACATAGGGCGACGGCGTACCCTATCGGGCGCCGAAGCCATAGAAATCCTCAGTTCCCTCGGCCTCTCATAAATTAATGTTGGAAAGTGAATGGTGGAAGGTGAAGATAATAGCATCTTTCTGTCGAGCCTCACCAATCATTGGAATTTAATTATTAATTATAAAATCTCAATTATTAATTACATATAATGTCAACCAATACTGTAGACGATAAGCGCAAAGTCACCACTTCGCGCCTTATCGAAATGAAACAGCGCGGCGAGAAAATCGCCATGCTCACGGCCTACGACTACTCGATGGCAAAACTCATCGACGAAGCCGGAATGGACGTGATTCTGGTAGGCGACTCGGCCTCTAACGTCATGGCCGGCAACATCACCACTCTCCCGATCACCCTCGACCAGATGATATATCACGCCAAAAGCGTGATCAAAGGCACTAAACGCGCCCTCGTTGTATGCGACATGCCGTTCGGCACCTATCAGGGCAATTCGAAAGAAGCCCTTGCCTCCGCCATACGCATAATGAAGGAGAGCCATGCAGAAGCCGTAAAGATGGAGGGCGGCTCCGAAATCCGCGAATCCATAGAGCGAATACTCTGCGCCGGCATTCCCGTGATGGGTCATCTCGGCCTCACGCCGCAGTCCATCAATAAATTCGGCACATACGCCGTTCGTGCGAAAGAAGAACGCGAAGCCGAAAAACTGCTCTCCGACGCACATCTGCTCGAGGAAATAGGATGTTTCGCCCTCGTACTCGAAAAAATACCGGCAAAACTTGCCGAACGCGTCGCTTCCGAACTCACCATTCCGGTTATCGGTATAGGTGCGGGCGGTGGTGTCGACGGTCAGGTTCTCGTAATGCACGACATGCTCGGCATCAACCAGGGCTTCTCACCCAAATTCCTGCGCCGCTACGCCGATCTTTCCACTATCATCAATCAGGCTGTCGGCAGATATATCGACGACGTAAAGACCTCAGATTTCCCTAACGCCTCCGAACAATATTGATATCCCTCCGATATTTGACCGACGAACTGTTGCACGTCTGCCTGCCGCGGCTATGCCCGGCATGCGGGCGTGCAATGCTTCATGGCGAGGAAGCCATGTGTACCGACTGCCTTCTTTCGCTGCCCCGGCTCGTCGGCCACACCGGCGACACGGGAATAGCCGAGGCACTTTCCAACGGAGTGGCACCGGCGGGTCTCTCGGCTGTATGGTTCCGCTACGACCGGCACAGTCCGTTTGCCGATCTCGTCAGAAGCGCCAAATACGGCAACAGACCCCGACAGGCGCGCTTGCTGGGACGGGCTTTCGCCCGCGAGCTTACAGCCGACTACAAAAGCGCGATAGATAGCATAGACCTACTTCTGCCGGTACCGATGCACTGGTTCAAACAAATTCGACGCGGATATAACCAAAGCCGTGAAATAGCCGCCGGAATATCAGACATAACAGGAATCCCGGTCGGCGACAATCTCATTTCGGCGCGACCGCACACATCGCAGACACACCGTTCGCGCCGCGGGCGCCTTGTCAACGTGCAGGGCACCGTCGAATGCCGCTACCCTGCCGAACTCAAGGATCTGGACATATGTCTCGTCGACGACATAGTCACGACAGGCGCAACCCTTTCGGAGTGTGTGCTCGCCATCGGCCATGCAGGCGCACGTCCGTCATCGATCGGAGCATTGACCCTGGGCGCGCCCATGTAATATTGTTAAAATAACTTAAACCCATTGGGCTGAATAACATTTACCAAAAATATCCTTACCTTTGCCTTTGCAAATACAACAACGGAAAAATTGGTTAGATTAACCAATTACATGCCACAATAAGTGAATCATAGGTTAGGATGCAATTGCCCGCGAGGGTCGTTGCATTTTTTACGTCGCATAGATCATAAAATTTGGTTTCGCCCGCTACTTATTCGTATTTTTGCAGTATGAGCGACAAGAATGCCCGGAAGATAGCTGTAGTAATCATAGCGGTGACAGGTTTGCTGGTCATCGGTCTTGCCTCCTGGCGTGCGTTGCGCGTCAGAGAGCCTCATGCCGACGTAGACCGTGGACGATACCCGATTGAGGGAATCGATATCTCGGCCCACAACGGTGTGGTATGCTTCGACTCGCTCGCCGCCGCCGGCATAGATTTCGTATATCTCAAGGCAAGCGAGGGCGTATCATTCCGCGACCAGAGTTTTATCCGCAATTTCGAGGCGGCCCGGAAAGCAGGTCTTGCCATCGGCGCCTACCATTTCTTCCGTTTCGACTGCGACGGCGCCATGCAAAGCGTCAATTTCCTGAAAGCCATAGGCGATCTGAAGCCTGATC
This sequence comes from uncultured Porphyromonadaceae bacterium, assembly GCA_905202215.1. Classification (GTDB taxonomy): domain Bacteria; phylum Bacteroidota; class Bacteroidia; order Bacteroidales; family Muribaculaceae; genus CAG-873. The sequence goes on along the minus strand of CAJKRG010000009.1, from coordinate 48,293 downwards.
TGCCTCTTGCCATCGATGTCGAGGAATGGCGCAACGCTCCGGGCGAAACCACATCCATCGTACGCGAACGCCTCGAAGTACTCGTGGCTCTTCTGAGAGCACAGGGATATCAGGTAATGATCTACACCAACAAACAAGGCCATGCCCGCTTTGTACGCGACGGATTCAAGGCTCATGACGTACCTGAAATATGGATCTGTTCATTTACCAATCCGCCGCTCGGCCACGAAAAATGGCGGTTATGGCAGCATAGCCATCTGGGACGTCTACCGGGTATCCGCGGCAATGTAGACCTCAACACATTCAACGGTAACCGCCGCCAATGGTCAGCATGGCTTGATTCATGCCGCCGGACGCAATAAACAGCCTCTGTCTCCGTTGTTTAAGAGGGTATTTTCAGGCATTATGGCCTTTTCGGGCCCACCGACCAATCAACCGCAATATGACCAACCGACATATATACTCTCCGCTTCCATATCTGATCCTGATACTTGCCATGCTGCTTCCTGCAGGCGCGGCGGCACTCCCTCTGACACACTATGCCGACAACTCGGCCCTCTCTCAGGGCAACTGGATGAAAATCCGCGTCGATACCGACGGTCTCTACCGCATACCGACCCCAACTCTCCGCTCATGGGGATTCAGGGATCTCTCGCGTGTGCGCGTATTCGGCTACGGAGGCGCGAGAATATCGAATGTACTATCCGCAGAGGAGTATATCGACGATCTGCCCCTCGCACCATGTGAGCTCACCGACCGCGGCCTCGTTTTCTATGGCGTAGCCGGAGGCGACTGGCAGACCGTGCAGGGTTACCGCCATTACGACCAGAATCCATACAGCTCATACGGCTATTACTTCGTGGGAGAACTACCCGATGCAGACAGCAGCGGCACGCTGCCCTCCTCGGGCACAGCAGGCGTCAGCGAAAATCCCGCACGCACGGCCGACGCCCTCCTCCATCATGAGCGCGAACTGGCACTGGCAGCAGAAGCCGGTCCGCTGATGACGGGCGAAGACTTCCGCTATACGCGTACCCGCTCATTTCCAATGGATTTTACAGATGCCGCAAACGGCGGCAGCGCCCGTATCGAATATTCATTCATATCAAATCTCAGTTCGTCGGGACGTCTTACCGCCAATTTCGATGAGGTAAACATCGGTTCCGCCACCATCAGCGCCAAACCGTCCGACGGATATGTACACGGGGTCGAGACAATCGGGCGTCATACCTTCGAATGCAAAGACGGACGACACTCGATTGAACTTACTTTCACTCCCGGCGGAACCGTGAGTATGGCCAGCCTCAACTATATTTCAGTCGCCTATGAGCGTATGCTCCGCATGCCGGCCTCCGGCTGGTTCTGCTTCAGCAGCCTTTCGTCAGAATTCGCCCTCGCGAATGCCCGCGACGACATGAGAATATGGGAGATCACCCGTCCCGGGAAAGCGTCAGAAATCAAATACACGATATCCGGCGGGGAAGCTTTCTGGAGCATGGAGAACCGCAGCGACCGCACCTTTGTGGCATGGCTGCCCGAAGCCGCTCTGCCCGCTCCAAAGACCGTCGGAACCGTGTCGAACCAGAATCTGCATGCCGGCGAAGGCGCCGAAATGATTATAATATGTCCTTCGGAATTCAGTACGGAGGCATCGCGTCTGGCCGACTTTCACCGTACTGCCTCAGATCCGCTGTCTGTCCGGATCGTGGATCCGCAGACGATATACAATGAATTCTCGTCCGGGGCGCCTGATGTCTCAGGCCTGCGCAAATACCTCAAAATGCTGTATGACCGCGGTGTTGCCGGAACCGGCCCGTCGCTGCGATATGTCATCCTTATGGCCCGCACGACTCTCGACAACCGACGCCTGTCGGCCTCGGCTCCTTCCTATCCCACACTGCCGGCGTGGATGCCCTCGTCGAGCGCGGCGTCGCTGTCCGACAACGACGGATTCTGTTCCGACGATTTTGTGGCAATGCTCGGCGACGGAAGCGGGGCCGACATGAGACGCGACAAGCTTTCGGTCGCTCTCGGCCGCATACCCGTGACAAGTTCCGACGAGGCCTCTTCCATCGTAGACAAAATAATCCAGTATGCCGCCGGAGCACATAAGACCGCCTGGAAACAGCGCTTCCTATTCATAGCCGACGACGGAGATGCCGGCGAGCACCTGAGGCAGTCGGAAAAGATGATTTCGGAGTTCGAGCATTCCGACCGGCAGCAGCACCTTGTGCGCAAGGTATATGTAGACAACTACGAACTTCAGGGCAACGTCGCCGTCATGGCCCGCGAAACCATGTACCGTCATCTCGAGGAAGGCGTCGTATGGTGGAACTACATAGGCCACGCCAACGAAACAAGCTGGACCGGCGAAGGCCTCCTCACCTATACGGATATAAACAACATGTATCTGCGCCACTGGCCGTTTATCTACGCGGCCACATGCGATTTCCTGCGCTTCGACGCAGAACTTGTCAGCGGCGCCGAATTGCTTTTCAAAGAGCGCTACGGAGGCGCCATAGGCGTCATCAGCGCCATACGCCCGGTATATATCGCCCTCAGCAAATATTTTTCCAATGCGGTAGGACGCGCACTGACTGTCCGCGACGCGAACGGGCAGCTTCTTGCACCGGGCGACATATACATGCGGGCCAAAAACGATATCCGCAATGACGACGAGAAAGTGCCGACGCCGCGCGCCGACGACAACCGCCTGCGGTATGTCTTCATCGGAGATCCGGCACTGAAACTCGCCACACCGTCGAATATAGTACGTATCGACAACATAAAGGGACTGTCGCCGCAGGGTCCCGATCAGATCATTCTTTCCGCCTTCGAGAAAGCAAGAATAGAAGGCAGCGTGACCGATCCCGAGGGCAATGTCCTCTCCGGTTTCAACGGCATCATGCTCATAGAAATCTTCGACGCCGAACGCTCGTTCACTACCATAGGGCGTGGCGACCAGGGCAAGGAAGAAACCTTCGAGGACTACGGCGAACGTGTGTACTGCGGCTCGACAAAGGTCACCGACGGCCATTTCACCATTGATGTAGCCATGCCGGGCGAACTGTCGCAGAATTTCCGGCCGGCCACAATGTCGCTGTTCGCGTATTCCACCGAAAGCAACGACGAAGCCATCGGTCTTAGCCGCGACTTCTATGTCTACGGCTACGACGATACCGCCGCCCCTGACGAGACAGCGCCCAAAATCGACTCGATGGTACTCAATCACAGCACATTCAAAAGCGGCGATACGGTCAACGACTCGCCCATGCTCATAGCCTCCGTAAGCGACGACACCGGCATAAACGTATCGACAGCCGGCGTAGGGCGCCAGATGACCGCCATCATCGACGGCAACAAGACCTTCTCCGATCTATCGTATTACTATACTCCTTCGTCCGACGGCTCGCCTTCAGGCGTCATAAACTATCCTTTCGAAGGCCTCGACACAGGGGCGCACACCCTTACACTCCGTGTATGGGATACGGCAGGCAACTCAGCGACGTCCGAAATCGAATTCTTCGTCGGGGAATCTGTCGCTCCGAAGATATACGAAGTCTACTCCGACGCCAATCCGGCCATCGATAAAGCCAATTTCTATCTCCGCCACGACCAGCCTGAAGTCATGGCCACAGTAGAGGTGAGCGTCTACAATCTTCTCGGACGCAAGCTATGGAGCAATACAGTGACGGGACGCAGCGACATGTTCCTCACCGCGCCCGTGACGTGGAACCTCTGCGACGAATCGGGTCGCCGTGTCAACCGCGGCATCTATCTCTACCGCGCCACCATCACCACCGACGGGCAGAGCTACCAGACAGCATCGCGCCGCATAGCCGTGGCCGCGCCATGACAATCCGCACCCTCCGGATGCGACACAGCCATTATGACCATGGTCATAATGGCTGTGTCGTCTGTTAGAGGCTGTTTTCAGGCGAGAGCGGCATCAAGAGCCTTCTCGATTGCCTCACGGTCCATTTTACGGCCGATAAAGACGAGTTTTATCATACGGTCGCCATATACAGGATCCCAGTCGGCAAGGATCGACGGATCCTGCTCGGCCATCGCCTCAAGCTCTTCTTTCGGTGCGGTAGCGAACCACATGCCCGACTCTGTGAGCGATTTCTGCACACCGGCCTGTTCGAAAAGGTAGGACATATCCATATTGTGCTTGAAATATATGACACCTTTTGCGCGTATAACCGATTTTGGCCACTGCGAGTGTATGAAGTAGTCGAATTTATTGATGTCGAAAGGCTTGCGGCGATAATACACGAACGTTCCGATTCCATATTCCTCAGCCTCGCCTTCCTCGTGGTCGTGATCATGGTGATGGTGGTTATGATGGTGGTCTTCATGCTCATCGTGGTCGTGGTGGTGATGGTGGTCATGCTCGTCGTCGTCATCATCCTCGTCGTGTATTCCTTCGAGCTCGCGCACCCATGTCGCGGAAGTGACAGTACGCTCGAAATCGAAGAGATTGGTATGGATCAGCTCGTAGATAGGCACATCGGCATAATCGCACTCTATGATACGCGCCTTCGGCTGGATAGCGCGTATGATCGCACGCACACGGTCGGCCTCCTCGCGGGTGACTTCCGATATCTTGTTGAGTAAAATCAGATTACAGAACTCGATCTGCTGGATAACGAGATTCTCTATGTCGTCTTCGTCGAGATTCTTGCGTTTGAGCGAATCGCCGCATTCGAATTCGGTCTTCATACGCAGGGCGTCGACCACGGTAGCAATGCAGTCGAGCCGGGGGACACCTCCGCGTGTATATTCCTCGCCCATATTGGGAATCGAGCATATGGTACGGGCGATAGGCTCCGGCTCGCAGATACCGCTTGCCTCCACCACAATATAGTCGAATTTACCGGTCTCGGCAATATCGGCAAGCTGCTGCACGAGATCCATCTTAAGCGTGCAGCATATACAACCGTTCTGAAGCGCGACGAGGTCGCCATTGTCCTTGCCGCCGACCACACCGCCTTTCTGGATCAGCGATGCGTCTATATTCACCTCGCCGATATCATTAACTATAACAGCGAATTTAATGCCTTTCTCGTTGGTAAGGATATGGTTGAGGAGAGTTGTTTTGCCGCTTCCGAGATAACCTGTAAGAAGCAGTACCGGAATATCTTTCTTTCTCATGTAATACAGTCTTTGGAGGGGTTAATTTGAGAGACACAAAATTAACAAAAAAAGCCCAGACCCGTTCACAAAAAGACAGTCATCATCAACCATTGTCGGCTCCAATTAGATTTTTTTAGAGATACAATTAGAGTGAATTACTCTGAAAAGGTGTAATTTTGCGGCAATATGAAAGAGGGAAAAATCAGAACTGTATTCATCACCGGCGGAGCGGCCGGAATCGGAGCGGCCGCGGTGCGTAAATTTGCCTCCGAAGGGTGGAATGTCGTATTCATGGATCTTGACCAGCCCCGTGGACTCGCGCTTGAGAGAGAGGTACACGGAAGTGTGTTTGTCAAGGGCGATACCAGGCGGCGCTCCGACATCGAAGCCGCAATTTCCACTGTCAGGAGCCGCTTCGGAGGCCTCGACAGCGTTTTTGCCAACGCGGGCATACACCGCAAGAACACTCTGCTCGACATCTCCGACGAAGAACTCGACCTCGTGATTCAGACCAACCTCTACGGCACCGTCAACACTCTGCGTGCCGCAGTGCCCGAAATAATTGCGGGAGGCGGCGGTTCGGTTGTCCTCATGGCTTCCGACCAGTCTTTCATCGGCAAGACCGCGAGCTTTGCCTATGGACTGACCAAAGGCGCCATAGGCCAGATGACCAAAAGCCTCGCCCTCGATCTCGCCGACAAGGGAGTGCAGGTCAATGCCGTATGTCCGGGCACCGTGCGCACCCCGCTTGTCGAGAATCTTTTCGAACGCCTGTCGGCACGCACGGGCAAACCGGTCGAAGAATACTTCGCCGAGGAAGGCGCATTGTTTCCCGCCGGCCGCGTGGGCTATCCCGAAGAAGTGGCCGAACTCGTATATTTTCTCGCATCGGGGAAGGCACCGTTTATCACCGGCTCCCTGATGCCCATCGACGGCGGCCTGACGGCCCAGTGAACCAACAGAGAGAGCAATCCGTTAACATTACATAACATTGACACGCGCACATTCACTTCTTTCACGAATCCTTCTGCTTGCATTCGCCATCATGCTTGCCGCAGCCCCGGCCGGAGCCGCCAACGTGCTTCGCGGCCATGGTGCGACAATCGAGGCACCGGACGGAATGACATTTGACAACGCCCTGTCGGCAAAAATGGACATGGATGTCTACCGCAGCCATGACAACAGTCTCATTTTCGCACTCGGACATCAGAAGAACTCCGAAGGCGTCAGCGCCATCTCGCTGGCTGCCGTACTCGCAGGCACCACGGCAGGATCGGTCGTAAAAATCGACGGCCGCGACGTATATGCGGCCTTCGACGGAAGCCGCAACCGCGTTTTCGGCGTATGCCAGACTCCGGACCGTATGCCTGTGGTGCTCATCATAGGCGATATAAGCCATAAGGATGCGCTACGCTGGATCTCGACCCTGCGCGCCGTCGATCTCTGACATCATTTCAGTCTGCACTGAAAATTTGAAATTTTGTTTAACGATAACCGGTAGTAAACGCCGCATTTTTTGTACTTTTGCATACCGGTTTGCTTTCGGCCCGTTTCAATTATGATAGAACGCATTGTAATTGTCGACAATGTCGACCCAATTTGCTTCTACGGCGTCAACAACGCCAACATGCAACTCATAAAGAACCTCTATCCCAAGCTGCGTATTTCGGCACGCGGCTCGGTGATACGTGTCATCGGCGAGGAGCACGAAACGGCTGAGTTCGAAGCAAAAATCAAGGAGCTGTCCAACTATGCCGAGCAGTACAACAGCCTTAGCGAAGAGGTGATACTCGACATCGTGAAAGGCGAGGCTCCCAAGGAACAGCAGCGCGACGGAGTGATCATCTACGGGGTGAACGGAAAACCGATCACGGCCCGGACACCCAACCAGCAGACTCTTGTGGACACATTTGCCTCCAAGGATCTGACCTTCGCCCTCGGCCCGGCAGGCACAGGCAAGACATATATCGCCATCGCCCTGGCGGTGCGCGCCCTGAAGAACCGCGAGGCCCGCAAGATCATACTTTCGCGTCCGGCTGTCGAGGCCGGCGAGAAACTCGGCTTCCTGCCCGGCGACATGAAGGATAAGATCGATCCGTATCTACAGCCGCTCTACGACGCCCTCGAAGACATGATTCCGGCCATGAAGCTCAAGGAATATATGGAAACGAAGGTGATCCAGATAGCTCCTCTCGCATTCATGCGCGGCCGTACCCTCAACGATGCCATCATAGTGCTCGACGAAGCCCAGAACACAACCGTGCACCAGATCAAGATGTTCCTTACGCGCCTTGGCATGAACGCCAAGATGATAGTGACCGGCGACGTGACCCAGATCGACCTGCCGCGCAGCACACAGAGCGGTCTGGTGCAGGCACTGAAGATACTTGACGGCGTGCCCGGCGTCGGACTGGTCGAATTCGGCCGGAAAGACATAGTGCGCCATTCGCTCGTGCAGCGTATTGTAGAAGCCTACGAACGCTTCGACCGCGAGGAGAAAGCGGCGGCAGAAGCAGCAAAAGCCGCTGCACAGGAACAGTCCGACAACCCGATAACCCAATAAGCCGGCAGCAGCCGGAATAAACGCTCAACAGCATAAAAAAGCCAATCATGACCCTCACACACACCGACTTCAATTTCCCCGGCCAGACCGGCGTCTACCATGGCAAGGTACGCGACGTGTATACTCTGGCGAACGATGTCATCGTGCTCGTAGCAACCGACCGCATATCGGCATTCGATGTCGTGCTCCCCAAGGGCATTCCCTATAAAGGCCAGGTGCTCAACCAGATTGCCAATTACTTCCTTGACGCAACCGCCGCCGAGGTACCCAACTGGAAACTCGCCGAAGTCGATCCGATGGCAACCGCCGGCTCGCGCTGCGAAGGCTTCCGCGTGGAAATGATTGTCCGCGGCTATCTCGCCGGCAGCGCATGGCGCGAATATGCGGCAGGCGCACGCGAAATCTGCGGTGTCAAGCTACCCGAAGGCCTGCGCGAGAACCAGCGCCTTCCCCACCCCATAGTCACCCCGACCACCAAAGCCGACGAAGGCCACGACGAGAACATATCCCGCGAAGAGATCATTGCCCGCGGACTCGTATCGGCCGGAGACTATGCCGTGATCGAGAAATATGCCCTGCGCCTTTTCGAGATCGGCACAAAGATGGCGGCCGACCGCGGTCTTATCCTCGTAGATACCAAGTATGAATTCGGCAAACTCGCCGATAAAATCATGCTCATCGACGAAATACACACTCCCGACTCGTCGCGTTACTTCTATGCCGACACATATCAGGAACTCTTCGAGCAGGGTAAGGCCCAGCGCCAGCTCTCAAAAGAATTCGTGCGTCAGTGGCTGATGGACAACGGCTTCATGGGCAAGCCCGGCCAGGTCGTGCCCGAAATGACCGACGAAATCTGCCGCAGTATCTCAGACCGCTACATCGAGCTGTACGAGCACGTGACCGGCCGTAAGTTCGTGCCCGCACCCGAGGCCGATGCAGAAAAGCGTATCGAGACCGGAGTCCTCGACTTCCTCGCCAATCTCTGACAAGCCATAAACAGTTACACCGGCATGGACACGCCCGCGCATGTCCATGCCGGGAAATATTTTTTCACACCGAGCTTTGGAAGACGTAGAAAAAATCAATCCATATCACGACGATCCGCGCCAGAAGGAAAAGCAGGTCGAAGCCATGTTCGACGCCATAGCGCCGGCCTACGACTTCATGAACCGCGCCATGACTTTCGGACTCGACCGTCTGTGGCTGCGGCGCCTTCTGGCCGAAGCCGCCGCCAGCTCGCCCAAGGACATAGCCGATCTTGCCACAGGCACCGGCGACGTGGCCCTTGCCATGGCACGCCGCCTGCCCGGCGCGAAAGTGACCGGCCTCGACCTCTCGGAAGGCATGCTCGACAAAGCGCGCGCCAAAGCCGCGGCGCAGGGCGCCAATATCGACTTCCGCCAGGCCGACTGCCTCGCCACCGGGCTCCCGGACGACAGTTTCGACCTTGTGACCATAGCCTACGGCGTGCGTAACTTCGCCGATATCGGCGCAGGCTACCGCGAGATGGCCCGCATACTGCGCCCCGGAGGCAAACTCGCCGTGCTCGAACTTTCGACGCCGACAGCCGCATGGGCCAAGCCTTTCTACCGTCTGTATACCCGGACTCTCATTCCTCTTGCCGGCAGCCTCATTGCCGGAGACCGCAGCGCTTATGCATATCTGCCCGAAAGCATAGCCGCCGCACCACAACGCCAACGCATGACAGCTCTCATGGAAGATGCCGGACTGGAGAACGTTTCCTTCCGCGCACTCACTCTGGGAGTATGCACTTTGTATATCGCATTCAAACCACGACTATGACTCTAAAAGCATATATCCTGGGCATAGCCGCCCTTTTGCCGGCATACACAGCCGCAAACGCTCAGGCAATGTATTTCGATAACGCCAAAGTAGGCGACGTAAAGCCCGACACCATCATTATCGTCGAAAAACCGATCGAAAACAACATTGCCCCGACAGCGGCCCGTATAATGCCCGACAGCACCATCGCCGAAGTTCCCGACACCTCGTTCTACCGCGTGCGCTCGATCGAGGAAATCGACCAGTATCTCGACTCGATCCGCTATATACCCCGCGAAACAACAATGGGCAGCGAACCGTTGCCTTCGTATTTTTTCCTTCCGGCTGTTTTCGACCATCACAAATTCCCGGCACAGGACGATCCCTTCAAAGCCGATCTGAGCGGAAACGAGACCATGCGCTGGCTTGAAGAGCAGGCCGCCCTCAACCGTGCGATGGAGGCAATGAAATACGACCTATTCTCGAAACACCCCGAAAAGGTATATTACAACATCGACCTCCTGCCCGAAGCGCCCAAACAATATCATGCCGTAGTAGACCCCTCGAAACACACTATCGAGATCCGCGAACTCGACAACGCCAAGAATGTCGGCGCGACAATCTCGTCGGCTCCGGTGCAGAAACGCCACTGGATCCGTTCGTTCAACGCTCTGCTGCAGTTCTCGCAGGCATACGTGTCGCCAAACTGGTATCAGGGCGGCAACAACAATATCAATATGCTCGCTCACGTGATATATAATGTGAAACTCAACTCCGAGTATCACCCCAATCTCCTCTTCGAGACCACAGCACAATATAAGCTCGGCATAAACAACGCACCCAACGACTCCATACACAACTACAATATTACCGACGATCTTTTCCAGGTCAACACCACATTCGGTATCAAGGCAGCCAAAAGGTGGTACTATTCGTTCACGGGCCAGTTCAAGACACAGCTTCTGAACTCATACAATACAAACAGCCACAACCTACGCTCGGCCTTTATGTCGCCCGGCGAGCTCACTGTCGGTATCGGTATGACCTACAACTATGCCAACGCCAAAAAGACCTTCACCTTCGATGCGTCGCTCGCGCCGCTGTCGTACGGCCTGAAGACATGTATAAACCACCGTCTCAGCCCTACCAGCTACGGCATAGACGAAGGCCGCATAACGAAGCATAACTTCGGTTCGTCGGCCGAGATACGCCTCTTCTGGAAGATATGCAACAATATCAACTTCAACTCCCGCATATTCGCCTTCTCCAACTACGACAGCTTCCAGGCCGACTGGGAAAATACGCTATCCTTCATCATCAACCGCTTCCTCACATCGCAGATCAACTTCAATGCCCGATACGATACACTGACTCCCTACTACAAGGATCATCCCGACTGGAAGAAACTACAGATCAAGGAAATCCTGTCGATAGGCTTCTCCTATAAGTTCAGCAGCATATGAAAATAACGGCCGTCATTGCCTGTGCCGCCCTTGCTCTCTCGGCGGCGGCGGTTCCTCCGCTTAGCGTGGTGGAACTGGGCAATGACGCCGAACATATCGACGCCTGCGGTATCTGGGAGACGACGGCATCGGGCGCAGTGCTTCGGTTCTCGCGAATCCCCGGCACACGCGATGATTACAACGTGACTATAATCGAATCGGACGACTACAGTCTCGAACCGGGCACGGTCGTCGGCACCCTGAAAGCGACGGCGACACCACGCACCTACGACGCCGAATTCGCAGCCGATCCGGCGCTGGGCACCAACCGCCTACGCAACAAAAAACTGCATTTCATCGTGGAATTCGATACTCGGCTGCGCTCCTGCACATTCAAGGCCTACCGCCGCGGCAAAAGAGTCAGTTTCCGGCGATTGCTGCCCTACCTCTTCCGGATTGCCGTTACCGAAGGGGACCAAAGGCCCGAAGGCATAGACGGAGCCGTGAGAATAGATGCCAATCCAACACCTGTAATACTATGAAAAGACTTCCCGTTCTGATTCTCATAGCCATAACCATAGCCTTGACATGTACGGCCCAGCGCACCACACGCCGAGGACTACATGCCAAATCCGACACCAGAGAAGTGCCGGCGTCCGAAGTGCGGCCCGTATACGACACAATAGCCGCTCCCACCGCAGAAATGATCGAGGTCAAGGGTTATGACAAACCGCTCCGCTCCAGGCGTGAAACCTTTTTCGCCACGAACACAGGCAACATGCCGATACGGCGCATGTCCTTCACCATAAGTTACTACGATCTCGACAGACATCTGCTGCACCGTGCGAGCCATAATGTCGGCACAGACATACCGGCCGGCGAAACACGCATGATCGGAGTACGGTCATGGGACGTACAGCAGGCCTTCTACTACACGCGCTCGGCCGTAAGCCACAAAAACGGCAAAGCGACACCTTACGACGTAGAGATAGCCGTCGATACTATTTTTACGGCAACTCCATGACTTGAATCAATCATCAATATCAATTTATCCTAATTCTAATCTACCATGAATCCTGTATTTTGGCTCGTTCCGGTCTCGGCAGTCGTGGCTCTCGCTCTGGCTTGGTATTTCTACCGTCAGATGATGAAAGAAAGCGAAGGCACCGAGACAATGGCGCGTATAGCGTCGCACGTGCGCAAAGGCGCAATGTCCTACCTCAAACAACAGTACAAGATCGTAGGCATCGTTTTTCTATGCCTTGTCGTTCTTTTCTCAGTGATGGCTTACGGCTTCCAGCTCCAGAATCCCTGGGTGCCTGTGGCATTCCTTACCGGCGGCTTCTTTTCGGGCCTGTCGGGCTTTCTCGGCATGAAGACGGCCACATATGCCTCGGCACGTACGGCCAACGCGGCCCGCGGCTCGCTCAACGCCGGTCTGCGCGTAGCATTCCGTTCGGGTGCGGTGATGGGTCTTGTAGTTGTCGGTCTCGGCCTCATCGATATCTCGTTCTGGTATCTCCTGCTCGACTGGCTCGTTGATCTTCCCGGTACAGCCAAACTCGCCATGATCACCACCACCATGCTCACGTTCGGCATGGGCGCCTCGACCCAGGCCCTCTTCGCCCGCGTGGGCGGCGGCATATACACCAAGGCAGCCGATGTCGGTGCCGACCTCGTAGGTAAAGTCGAAGCCGGCATCCCCGAGGATGATCCCCGCAATCCGGCCACAATAGCCGACAATGTAGGCGACAACGTAGGCGACGTCGCCGGCATGGGCGCCGACCTCTACGAATCATACTGCGGCTCGATCCTCGCCACTTCGGCCCTCGGGGCGGCCGCATATCTTCTGACAGGCGACGAAGTGATGCAGTACAAGGCCGTCATAGCGCCGATGCTCATCGCCGCCGTAGGCATTCTTCTGTCTATTCTCGGCATATTCTGCGTCCGCACCAAGGAAGACGCCTCGATGAAGAATCTTCTCGGAGCACTCGCCTTCGGCACCAACCTCAGCTCCGTTCTAATCGTAGGCGCCACATTCCTCATACTATGGCTGCTCGGACTCGACAACTGGCAGTGGATCAGCTGCTCGGTAATCGTAGGCCTTCTTGTCGGCGTGGTAATAGGCCGCTCGACCGAATACTATACCTCGCAATCATATAAACCGACCAAGCGTCTTGCCGAAAGCGGCACTACCGGACCGGCTACAGTCATCATCTCGGGTGTGGGCCTCGGCATGGTATCGACAGCCGTGCCTGTGCTTGCTGTTGTGGTCGGTATAATATTAAGCTACTGGTTCGCTTCCGGCTTTGACTTCGCCAACGTCGGCATGGGCCTCTACGGTATCGGAATCGCCGCCGTAGGCATGCTGTCGACACTCGGCATAACCCTCGCCACAGACGCCTACGGACCTATCGCCGACAATGCCGGCGGCAACGCCGAAATGAGCGGTCTCGGCAAGGAAGTGCGCAAGCGTACCGATGCCCTCGACTCCCTCGGCAATACTACGGCCGCCACAGGCAAAGGCTTCGCAATCGGCTCGGCCGCGCTCACAGGTCTGGCCCTGCTCGCATCTTATATAGAAGAGATACGTATCGGACTCGAACGTCTCGGCGAGACGACAATTCAGCTCGGCGACCGTGTTGTCGAAATCCATCAGATGACATTCATCGATTTCATGACCCTCTATGAAGTCAACCTCATGAGCCCCAAGGTGCTTTCAGGCATGTTTATCGGAGCCATGATGGCATTCCTCTTCTGCGGCCTGACAATGAACGCCGTAGGACGTGCGGCCGCCCATATGGTCGACGAAGTGCGCCGCCAGTTCCGTGAAATCAAAGGTATTCTCGAAGGAAAAGCCGAACCGGACTACGCACGCTGCGTACAGATTTCGACCAAAGGCGCACAGCGCGAGATGATCTTCCCGTCGCTGCTCGCCATCGTAGCGCCCATCGTCACAGGTCTTATCTTCGGCGTGCCCGGTGTGCTCGGCCTTCTCGTAGGCGGCCTTTCGGCCGGCTTTGTCCTGGCTGTATTCATGGCCAATTCGGGGGGCGCATGGGATAATGCCAAAAAATATGTCGAGGAAGGCAACTTCGGCGGCAAAGGCAGCGACGTACACAAGGCGACGGTTGTCGGCGACACCGTAGGCGATCCCTTCAAAGACACATCGGGGCCGTCGCTCAATATCCTCATCAAGCTCATGTCGATGGTATCGATCGTCATGGCCGGTCTCACGGTGAGCTGGAGTCTTTTCTAAGCTCGCAAAACACCTCTTGAACGCGCCCCCTGCACGGGCGCGTTTTTTTGTTACAAACAGGGGTTATTTTGTAACATTCGAGCCATTGTAACAACTTTGAAACAATTTTAATTCATATTTTATCACTGATTTTCAGTGTATTAAATCAAATGTAATCAAATTGTCACCAATTTCACATTTATTAACTTTATAATTCTTGACTTTGTTGAATTATCCGTAATTTTGAATCGTCAAACAAAAAATGACACGCAAAAAACTAAAGAATCCTGCTCGAAAACTACTAAATTTTATCACTATGGCAAGCGCAAAATTTCAAAGCAACCTGATGAGCCTTCAGTCAAATCTACTGAACTTCGCATTCATGCTCACCTCGAACCGTGACGACGCTTACGATCTTCTTCAGGACACAACGCTCAAGGCGCTTGACAATGAAGACAAGTATGCTGAAAACACAAACTTCAAAGGTTGGGTTTTCACCATCATGCGGAATATCTTCATCAACAACTACCGCCGCAGCGTGCGTTCGGCCACAATAGTCGATACAACCGACAACCTCTATCATCTCAACCTCAGCCAGGACAGCGGTTTCGAATCTCCTGAGGAGACCTACGGCGCAAACGAGATCACCGACGCCATCAACGAATTCGCCGACGAATACCGCATTCCGTTCTCGATGCATGTAGCCGGATATAAATACAATGAAATCGCCGAGCACATGAATCTGCCTCTGGGCACTGTAAAGAGCCGCATTTTCTTTGCCCGCAAGAAACTTCAGGAACGTTTCTCCTGAAAAAAACATAGGGTTCGAACAAAATACAGGATAAGTTTTTTATATAAACGACACCTCCCTCCCGATATACCGAAATTCAAAAAGGCCTAAGCCAAAGATTCAAGTAAAAACAACATACTTACTGCCATATACTACTGCTGATTATCTATCAAATCTTACACAGACGTACCGCCAAAGACGCCTTCCTCAGACAGGGAGGCGTCTTTGCATCATATCGGGAAAAATTTGCTTATCTTTGTGATATCGTCAGGACAAAACGACATATAGCAAATGAACATGAACCCCAAAAGACGCATTGTTTTCTGTCTCGGCTTGATCATTTTTATGGCTGCCGTTCTTATCATCGCGCAGACCATAAAATCCGTTGACAGTCACACGGACACCGCGCCGGAGCATGATATAACCGATATTTCCGTTCAGAAGAGCTATTCGACAGCCGAGGGAATTATCATGAGTATTGTCGGGCCGACCATCATACAGGCTCCTCTCGACTCCCTGACTGTCGAATTTAAAAACAGCCTGAACACTGAGGGCATGACGGGCGAATGGTTCAGGATCGAACAACTGGATGCAGACGGGTCGTGGCACGAAATCCCGACAGACAGGCGATATGCCGACGACGACGGCACAGTCTCCATCGTCTTCAACTCAGTCGGTTATATCATACCATCCGACACGACACTTCAGATGACAGTCCGACCCTGGTTCTACGACACAAACTATGCGCCGGGGACATACCGCCTTGCGAAAGATTTCATCTTACCGCCGTATCCGACCCTGAAGAGAGATACGGCATACGTTGAATTCACCATCAGATAAACGATGCTGAAAATCGGGAAATACAGAATAGGGGCCGCGCCTTTCTCTACGGCGGTACTCTTCATCGTACTGAGCATCTGCGCGATATGCTCAGCGATATGTCAGGCCAGACAAGAGTGGTCCATGCCATTGGCATACGTCATGGTCATCAACGAGAGCTTTGCCCTGATGGTCACTCTCGTATATGGAATTTTCGCCCACCTTGCACTGGTTCTTATCGAGAAAATCAGAAAAAGAAACAAACTATGAAAATGCTTATCCGTTATAACTGACATGGAAGAAATCAGAATAGACGTGACAAAACAGACCGCCGAAGAACTGGCCCTGGCCGACGCCCAGAGCCGAACTCTTTTCGAATTCAACCACACTATGCCCGGCAGCGACAGGTATCAGGAACTGATGCATGCCTTGTTTCCGGCTATGGGAGAAGGCAGCCGGATCGGCGCCCCACTCTCGGGAGTACGGTTCCACAAGGTCGCCATAGGACGCGACGTGATCATAATGCCCGGCTGCCTGATGATGGCGGCGGGAGGCATAACGATAAAGGACGGCGCCATGATAGCCGCCAACGTACAGCTGATATCCAACAATCACGACCTGTACGAGCGCCAGATCATCACTTGCAAGCCGATATGCATAGGCAAAAAAGCATGGATAGGAGCAGGCGCCACAATTCTACCCGGCGTGACCATAGGCGACAACGCCGTTGTCGGGGCGGCCAGTGTCGTCACCCACGACGTAGCTTCCGACACCATCGTCGCCGGCAATCCGGCCAAGGTCATACGACGGATAGAGCCACTCCCGACGTGCGGAGCGATAAATGAAGAAGATGAAATAGTGCAGCTCGGACTCGACAGCTGCGGAGATTAAGAGAGCGTCTGAATTTAGAGGTTGTTTAATAACATCTAAAGAAATGATCATGAAAAATTTCAAACCTAAGGCGTGGCTGCTGCCACAGCCGGTACTTATTATCGGCACCTACAACGCCGACGGCACACCCAATGCAATGAACGCCGCATGGGGCGGCCAGTGGGATTATGAGGAAATAGCAATATCGCTTGGTTCTCATGCCACGACAGAAAACCTGAACCGCTGCGGAGAATTTACCGTAGCCTTCGCCACTAAAGACACCCTTGTCGGAGCCGATTATGTCGGCCTCGTAAGCGCGAAAAAAGACGCTGCCAAGATGAGCCGTACTGGCTGGAAATCATCAAAAGCGGAAAATGTCGACGCTCCGCTGTTCGACTGCTTTCCGATGACGATGGAGTGTCGGGTGAAGGAGAAAATACACGAATCCGACTCAGGCTTTTATCTTGTGGCCGAAATAGTCAACATCGTATGCGATGAAAACTATCTTGCCCCCGACGGCAAACCCGATGTCGAAAAAATGGGCCTCATAACCTTCGACCCCATACACAACGGATACATAGCCCTCGGCCAACGCGTCGGCGCGGCCTTCCACGACGGCCTCACCCTCAAAAAATAAGCCAAACTCTTCATGATGTTGAGAAATTGTAGCTTTGCTCTCGAATTTTCAATTCATTGAACTAATTTCTTATGAAAAAGAATCTTTCCCTTTTATTGGCTTTTGTCGTTATATGGGCGTTCACTGCTTTTATGTGCTATTTGCTAAACCTTATATTGGCCCAAAACTGGTTTACTAATGGTTGGCAAGAATATGTCATCATAGGTTTTGCCGGTGCAATGGCAGGAATCTTCGGCCCCGTATTGGCCGCTTGGATCAGTAAACTTGTCAAAAAGAAATCTTGATATTCCGGTCCGTTTTCGGC
This sequence comes from uncultured Porphyromonadaceae bacterium, assembly GCA_905202215.1. Classification (GTDB taxonomy): domain Bacteria; phylum Bacteroidota; class Bacteroidia; order Bacteroidales; family Muribaculaceae; genus CAG-873. The sequence goes on along the minus strand of CAJKRG010000009.1, from coordinate 30,706 downwards.
CTGATCCACACTCGTCCGTTCTAAATAAAAAAGTTCCAACCGATGGTTGGAACTTTTTTATTTGTGGAGTTGGGGGGATTTGAACCCCCGTCCAAACGCGGAACTAATGAGCTTTCTACGTGCGTAGTTTCAAGTTGATTTTCGAGCTGCGGCAGGCCTGAAACCACCAACCGCGGCCTTATCCTCTAAAGAATTCGAAAGCTTCCCGAGGCTTGCGGCTTTCTATTTCCGATTTACCTGCACCGCCTGATCGATTAGTCTCGGAAAAAGGACAATCGGGCGATGTCTTGTCGCTGCAACTGTTGCGGCGATTAAGCTGATCTACTGTACTTCAATCAAGCAGCAAGAGCGTAGTTATTTTCGCCATTTAAATTGCTCGAAGCCAGATATTATAGAGCATAGACCTCATAGCTCTGCACGCTTACCCACCACTTCTACACGCTGTCAAAACCGGTCAACCCCGTTGTAAGAATGCGTCCGGATGGAGCTATTTCATGCAAAAATAATACATTCGATCTTCAACGCCAAATATTTAACACTATTTAGCGTCAATGTTCAGCATTTTCTTATTGCTCAGCACGGTGTGCTGCGCCGTTGCCTGGATATACTCGCACAATGCCGGATCGAGATCAGCCGTAAATGAGCTTTGGAAAGGGCGCGCAAGCATGGTCGCCAATATGACGTTTGCGGCAAGATAGCTGCCGAGTCGCGAGGGATGCGAACGGTCTGCCGTATATAGGATTTCGTATGGGCGCTCTGTCCGGACACGCTTCCATGCAAGCCCGACGGGCGCACAGCGGCCACCGTTGTCATAGGCCATTTCGAGATAACTGTCGGCGAGCCGCTGCTGCATGCCTTCGTAGGTATCGATCAGGGGGTAGCCGTCGTGCCTGGTCTGGCAGCCGTCCTTATGGCCCCAGGTCATATAGAAAATTACCTCGGCATCGGGACTGGCGGCATGCACGAGGCTGTCGAGAGTGCGTGCATACGGATATGTGTCGCGAGCTACGGTAGCCGAGTGGCGCGCGGGCGCCGAACTCTGTTCCTGAATCACAACATAGTCCCAGCCGCCGGCTGCGATCGCCTTGCGGAGCTCTTCGTTGGCGGCATGCCGTCTGAGCGTGCAGCCGCCGGGGGTGAAGGCCTTGTAGGATATGTTCAGCTTCTCGATGTTCGCAGCTCCGGCCGCCAGCTTTCTGAGCATTTCGGGCATATCGTTGTAGTAGGTATAGCTGTTGCCGATAAACAGCACGCGTGTGGAATCAGGCTGTGCCGCCCGAAGGCATACGGCGGCACACGCAAGAGCAAAGAGCAGAAATAGTCGTTTCATGGGAATATGATTGGTATAAAAAACAGTCAGATCCAGGCATTCTGGCGTTCTTTCACGGCAAGCGACTCGCTGAGCAGCCGCAGGAACTCCTGCATCGACCGCTTGCGGTAGCCGTCGCGGAGGGTATGCACACAGCCGGCCATCTCATTGTCGGGAGTATCGATCGGAATCGCCTTCACACCCGTCTCGTTGTGAATGGAAGCCTCGGCAAGCACCGATATCAGATTTGTAGAGCGCAGGAGTTTGAGCAGTATGTTTACCTCGTTAAGCTCAATGCGCACACGGAATTTATAGGCCGGCGACACGATATGTTCGAAAGCATTCCGGGCCTGAAGCCCCTTCGACGGAAGGGCCATGTCGTATCCCTCGAGTTCTTCGAGCGTCACCCGCTTTTTGGCGGCGAGCGGATGAAATTCGCCCACAACGGCGGCCAGACAATTCTGGAAAAGAATATGCGATTCGACGCCTTCCATTGGCCTCGTAGGCTTGAATGCCAGCACGAAATCGACATCACGCGCCCTGAGCATATCCATCAGCTCGGCCATAGGCTTGTAGAAGATATTGAGTTTTATCTTAGGATAGAGCCTCATGAACGATATCAGTGTTTCAGTGAGGATAGGACTGAATGAATATGTCACACCGATATTGAGTGTGCCGGCGGCAAGACAATTGAGATCGTTGATTCGTGCGATACAAGTGTCGGCATCGTCGAGAGTACGACGCGCGTACGGCAGCAGCTCGCGGCCTTGCTCCGTCAGCGTCACGCTATGGCTCGACCGTATCAGAAGCGGGGTGTCAAGTTCTGTCTCGAGCTGTTTTACCTGCTGGGACAGCGTACTCTGGGTGACGCACAGAATTCGGGCCGCTTCCGAAAAATTGAGTGTTTCGGCTACTTTTACAAAATATTTCAGCTGTCGTAGTTCCATTACAGAGCGCATTTTGCAACAAAGGTATATTTTTTTAGTGAAAAAAGAAAGACTGCTTCAGCCGTTATCTGCCGCTGTCCTTTCTGGTCGCCCTGAACGAAGTCTTCGCAAAAATGAAAATAGGCAATGTAGCTCCGACCACCATGCCGAGCAATATGCACAGACAGACGATGGCATTCTGGGCAAAAAGGCTGAAATAACGGTCGAAGCCACCGGCGCTGTCGTTGAGCACACACATTGCGAGACCGCCGAAAGCCTTGTAGGCATAAATGCCCGGAATCATCGGCAAAAGCGCCGGAAAGAAACATGTCTCCGCGGGCATTTTTGCCACAGGCGACAGAAAGACAGCCAAAAGGCCCACAATGAATGAGGCCAGAGTGGTAGCGGCCGTGATATGCAGCCCGGCGCAATTCATGAGCACAAACCGTGCCGAATGGCCGACGGCCGCTATAAGCGCGCACCATAGATAGGCCCTGCGCGGAGGGCGACTTATAGCGGCAAAGCCGATAGCAGCTATCGCCGCAAACAATGCATCCTGCAATATTTCTCCAATCATATCTTATTTTTTGTGAAGGGTGAAAGGTGAAAAGTGAAATTGGCGACCCCGGCGGACTAAGCTGTGAAAGCAAATTATAGAAGAACTACTATCTTCACCTTTCACCTAAAAAAGATTAGAACATGCCGACGCCCATCAGGGCCATGCCGGCGCAGAGACCAGCCGAGAGACAGGCTGTGAGCACCATCGCATCGGCAAAACGGCTTAGCGAACAGATATAATGCCGGTAGAGCATGTCGCTGAACGAATTAAGGAACGGTATTCCCGGCACAAGATACAGAACACTTGTGCCAAGCGCTATCGCAGGCGTGCCGCCGATGCCGAAAAGGACATCGGTCGCCCCGAGGACGGAAGATATGAACGCACATACGAAGACGGTCACACGTATGTCCACGCCGCGCCTGAGCAAGGCGGATTTCATATAAAATCCGACGAGAGTGGCTATGAACACCACCCCCATGGCAATAAAATCGCCTCCGAAAAGACGGCAGAACGATGCATTGGCCAAGGCTACGGCCGGGGTAAGCAGCCTCGACGGGCGCGAACTACTGCAGATTATGGCATTGAAGCGTTCGTTTGCCTCTCCGAGACTCAGACGTGCGTCGGCAATCTCCCAGCTCAAGGCACTGAGACGCGTGTTTATATCGAAGCTGATTCCGGATCCCGACGGCGAACTGATAGCGGTGCTGCATGCGCCGCCGTCAGGGTCGCATACGCTTATATGAAGATGCCGCGGCATAGTGGCGACTTCCACCCGCTTGCCGAAGGCCTGCGCTATACGGTTCATATTTTTCTCCAGACGTATGCACGTGGCGCCGCTGCCGAGAAGCGCCGATCCGTAGCGGGCGAGAAACGTGCATATCTCCTCTGTCGAGGAAGACGGACATTCTTCAATCAAGGTCGTCGTCATAATCTTCCGCATTTTCAGGAAGTGGATCGCCGGGCACGAACAGTTCCTCACGCTCGCTTCCCGATTCAAAAATATGTTTACGGTATCCCGTGCGGAATACATGTGCCGCTGCAATCAGTAGTGTCAATACCACAACGGCACCCCAGGTAATAAAAGGAATTGTCAAACTCATAACTATATCGATTTTTTCTGCAAAGAAACAAACCGAGCGGCCCTCGCATCGCCCTTTTTCAAGTGAAAAAATCGATAGCGGCAATCGGAAGTCAGAAAGTTAAAAATTAGGAGTTAGAAGTTACAAGTTAGTAATTAACTTTCACAGCCACAACTCCTGACTACTAACTCCTAATTCCTAACTTTCAACTAATTTCTCTCTTCCCGATACTTCTGCGGAGTGCAACCTGTCCTTTTTTTGAAAAGACGGTCAAAATAGGAGCTGTCGGAAAAACCGAGTGAATAGGCGATTTCCTTGACCGGCAGGACGGTGGTGAGAAGAAGCAGCTGAGCTTTCTCGATCCGTCTTCTGTTCATATATGCTACCGGAGTCGTGCCGAAGCAGTGCCTGAAAAGGCGTATGAGATACTGTTTGCTGACAGCAGCCTCGTCGGCGAGACGGTCGAGCGATATGGCGCTGTCGATATGACTGTCGATATACTTCAGGACCGGCTCGAGACGGCGGTCGACAGCGGGCGCCTTCAGTGTGGCGTGCTCTATGAAGCGCGACAGCAGAATAAGAACGGCTCCGCGTATATACATCTTTTCGGCTTCCGCGAGGGCGTCGAAACGGCGTGCGGAATCAGCCAGACGGCTCTTGGTGTCGTATATCTGCGGATTGTATGCCGTAAGAGCCAGTTCGGGATGCCTACGGCATATGTACTCGAAAATCTCGCGGTCGCCGGCCGCCGGCACAATCTCGAACGGCAGCTGCTCATATCGGTCACAGATCGTGCGTCCGCTATGATAGCTTTCATAGATGTGCAGATAATAATGGCTGAACCGTCCGTCGCATTCATAAGAATGACGCGTAAAGGCCGGTATGATATAAAGATGGCCGGGAGTAAGTTCGCGCCTGTGTCCGTTTATTATAATCCAAGCCCTGCCTTCGGTCACGCAGTATATGCGCGTGAAGGGCGAGCCGATATCGCTCCAGTTCCAGTCGCGGTCGAGCCGCGCATGGCCTGCGTTGAGCATTTGCAAGTTATCTGAATTTATTTCAGCCATATCTTTTTTTGTATCTGATACTGCAAAGATAGTCTTTATCCGTGCAATCTGTTTAATATTTTCCGATATGGTTAAATATTATATCATGTCTGTTTGATGTTTCTCTATAACTTTGCATCGGAAAATTTAACCGTACTTATTATGAAAAAACTGATCCTGCTTTCGCTTTGCGGCCTGGGCCTGATGGCTTCGGCACAGAAATACGAGCCGACATGGGAGTCGATCGACAGCCGTCCCGTGCCAGAATGGTTCGAACAATCCCGCTTCGGCATCTTCATTCACTGGGGTGTCTATTCGGTACCCGCCTGGGCTACCGTAGATAAATCCGTTACCACAAATCCGGTCTACTCCGAGTGGTACTGGTGGCAGAAAAACACCGATACCAGCCCCGTGGGCGACGCCACGCGCCGCTATCACAGCGAGGTCTACGGCGACGATTTCAAATATCAGGATTTTGCCAAGGATTTCAAGGCCGAACGTTTCAACCCGGGCGAATGGGCCGACCTCATCAAGGCATCCGGAGCTAAATATGTGGTTCTCACATCGAAGCACCACGAGGGCTTCACACTCTGGCCAAGCGCCGAGTCGTGGAACTGGAACAGCGTCGACATAGGCCCGCACCGCGATCTCTGCGGCGAACTCAGCGAGGCCGTCAAAGACCGCGGACTGCACATGGGCTTCTACTATTCGCTCTACGAATGGTATAATCCTATCTTCCTCAACGATGTCGACCGCTATGTCGACCAGCGCATGCTGCCGCAGCTCAAGGATCTTGTCACCCGCTACGAACCCGACATGGTATGGACCGACGGCGAGTGGGAACACCCCAGCGAGACATGGCGAAGCACCGAATTCCTCGCATGGCTCTACAACGAAAGCCCCGTACGCGACCGCGTGGTCGTAAACGACCGCTGGGGTAAGGAAACCCGCGGACGTCATGGCGGCTTCTACACCACTGAATACGACCTCAGTGACGCCCAGGCCGAAAATATGGCCAAAAACGCCCACCCGTGGGAGGAATGCCGCGGCATTGGCAATTCGTTCGGGTACAACTGGGCCGAAACGCTCGACCACTATTCGAGCACCCGCGATCTTGTGGTGACACTCATCGAACGCGTGTCGCGTGGCGGCAACCTGCTGCTCGACATCGGCCCCAAGGCCGACGGCACCATTCCGCTGGTAATGCAAGACCGTCTCCTCGGCATAGGCCGATGGATGGACGTAAACGGCGAATCCATCTATAATTCACACCCATGGACGGCCGCGGCCGACAACAAGGCCGACGGCGTATATTTTACCACAGTCGGCAACGACCTCTACGTGCACATCGCCAAGCCCTGTGCCTCAGTAAAACTCAAGGGACTGCGCAAACCAGGCAAGGTCACCGTGCTCGGTGACAAACACTCGGCCAAGCTCTCAGGATCGCGCCTTATCCTTCCGCAGTCCCTGCAGGACGCCGTCGCCGAAATGCCACAGGTCATCAAAATCGCCGGTGCCATTTAAGTGCGATAAAGGCTTTAAGGTCATTAAAGTCTTTAAAGACCTGAATTCCTAAATTCTCAGCTTCCTCAATTCCTAAAAAATCGTACGCCTGTCCGAAATCGGACGGGCGTTGTTTTTGGCATATATCACATTTTCAGATTATTACCTGTTTTGGCACGCTAATTGCCATATTATTGGCATAACAGTTTTTTTATCTGAAAATGGACAGAGAACTCACACACGAAGAAATACGCCGCGAACGCCGCAAAATGTGGATGCGTATCGGCATCCCCGCAGCCGCCGTTATAATCGGGGGCTCGTTCGTGCTGTCGCTCGCACGCGGAAGTGTCAAGCGCGGCGAACTCAATCTCGGCATCGTAGACCGCGGCGCCATCGAGAGCACAATCCAGGCATCAGGCAAAGTGGTGCCGGGATTCGAAGAAATCATCACTTCGCCGATAGCATCGCGGGTGGTGGAAATATATGGTCGTGCCGGCGACAAGGTAGAGGCCGGTACACCCCTGCTGCGTCTCGACCTCGAGGCCACCGAAGCCGAAATAAGCAAACAGCGCGATTCCCGCCAGAAACTTGTCTACGCAATCGAGCAGCAGGAACTTGACAACGCCACGGAGCTGACCAACATAGAAATGGCGATAAAAGTCAAGGAAATGGCCGTAAACCGTCTCGGGGCCGAAGTGGAAAATGAGAAACGCCTCGATGCCCTCGGCTCCGGCACCGGCGACCGCGTGCGCGAGGCCGAACTGGCCTACAAGACCGGATGCGTCGAGCTTGAGCAGCTCCGCCGCCGTCTCGACAACGAACGCCGCATGCGCGAGTCGGTCATCAAGGGCCAGCGCCTCGACCTCAGCATTTCCGACCGCAACCTCAACACACAGCTCCGCACGCTCGAGGATGCGCGCCTCAAGTCGCCCCGCGCCGCGACACTCACATATATCATAAACTCCATAGGTCAGCAGGTGGCACCCGGCGAGAAAGTGGCGACGATAGCCGATATGTCGAGTTTCAAGATCGACGCCGAGATCTCCGAGACCAACGCACGCCTGCTGTCGGCCGGAGGAAAAGCCTCCGTCCGTGTGGCCAAGAATATATATCCGGGCACGGTGATCAATGTATCGCCTGTAGCGAACCACGGTGCTGTCACCTTCTCGGTGTTGTTCGACGACAGTACTGCCGTCAACCTCCGGTCGGGTCTTGCTGCCGAAGTATTCGTTGTACGCGAGGTCAAGGACGATGTGCTCCGCCTCCCTATCGGGCCCTACTACAGCCGCGGCGCCGGCGAATACGATCTCTTTGTCGAGACTTCGCCCGACAACCTCGAGAAACGCAAGGTGCTGCTCGGTGATGCCGGCTATAATTACGTCGAAGTGAAAAGCGGGCTGCAGCCCGGCGACAAAGTAGTCCTCGGCGACATGAGCGCCTACAAATCACGCAAATACCGCATCAAGAATTAAGAATTATGGATTATGAATTATGAGCTCTTATTCAACGCTTAATTCATAATCCACACTCTAAATTCATAATTCATATTTCATAATTCATAATTTCACAACCATGTCACTGATCAAAGTTAATAGCGTCAGCAAGCTCTACCGCACGAGTAAAATCGAGACCATGGCTCTCGACAATGTTAATTTCAGCATCGAAAAAGGCGAATTCGTAAGCATCATGGGGCCGTCGGGCTGCGGCAAGTCGACCCTCCTCAACATCGTCGGACTTCTCGACAGGCCCACCTCCGGTAGTGTAGAGATTGCAGGCAAGACCGCCCAGGGAATGGGCGACCGCGCACTCGCCGCTTTCCGCAACGCCTCCATCGGCTTCATCTTCCAGAATTTCCATCTCATTCCCTCTCTCAGCGTGGCCGACAACGTCGAGCTGCCCCTCACCTACCGTTCGGGCATCGGCAGCCGCGAACGACAGACCAAAGTCGCCGAAGTACTCGAGCGCGTGGGTCTGTCGCACCGCACCAACCACTTCCCCTCGCAGCTCTCGGGCGGTCAGTGCCAGCGTGTGGCCATCGCCCGCGCCATAATCGGCAACCCCGACATAATACTCGCCGACGAGCCCACCGGCAACCTCGACTCCCGCATGAGCGCCGAAATCATGGATATACTCACCAGCCTCAACCAGGAAGGCCGTACCATCCTCATGGTAACCCACAACGAGGCGCAGGCCGAACTCACCCACCGCGTCATGCGCTTCTTCGACGGACGGCAGATTTCGTGACAGTCACTAATTATAAGTTAGAAGTTAGTAGTCAGAAGTTACAAGTTATCAACCTCCTAACTTCCTAATTTCTTAACTTCCTAATTTCCTACCCCCAATAATTTCCTAAAAAAATGAATAAAACTTTGCGCCAGGTGCTGTATGACATGAAGCACCAGCCTGTCATCGGCATCGTTACGATGATAGGCACGGCCCTCGCCATATTCCTGATAATGGTAGTGGTGATGATGAACCGCGTCACCATCGCACCCCTCGCTCCCGAAACAAACCGCGACCGCACACTCTACGGCAAATTCATCAACATACGCAACGATGCCCGCAATGAAGACTCCTCGGCCGGGATGTCTGAGAAAATGACACGCCGCCTCTACGATAATCTCGACGGCGCCGAGTGCATGAGCGTGGTCTATAGCCGCGAACAGAAAGACGTGATAGCCCAGGGCAAGCCCGCATCGCTGCGCTACGTCAACATGACCGACCACAACTTCTGGCGTATCTACGACTTCAGCTTCACCGAGGGCAAGCCATTCGATGAAAACGACTTCGAATCGTCGGCCAAGGTCGCCGTCATAAGCCGCTCGCTCGCCGAAAATCTCTTCGGCTCCGACAGCGCCATCGGCCAGACTATACTCATCGGTCAGAAACCCTTCCGCGTAATCGGCGTGGTCAACGACGTATCGCCCCTCGCCACCGAAGCATATGCCGAAGTCTACACCAGCTACCGTGCTTTCGGTCTCGAGAATACCAACTGGGGCAGCCCCGAGTTCGGCCCGTTCTACGGCATTATCCTCGCCGAAAGCCCGACTGCTTTCGACCGCATACGCGCCGATGTACAGAGCCGCAAACAGGCGCTCAACACCGAGATAAGCGAAAACGGCACCTACCTCGCCGATCATGGCGCGCCATTCACACAGAGCGAGGTCTACACCGTGCGCGGCAGCAACGGCGACCCCGACAGCAGCGGCGAAACAATGCGCCTGATCATCTACGCCATTCTTCTCATCGTGCCCGCAATCAATCTCAGCAGCATGACTCAGAGCCGTCTCTTCCGCCGCATCAGCGAGATAGGCGTGAAACGCGCATTCGGCTCTACCCGCATGGGAATTGTCGGCAGCATAATCGCCGAGAACTTCATCGTAACCCTCGCCGGCGGTCTCCTCGGCCTCATATTCTGCTTTATCTTCGGATATTTCTTTTCCAACATGATATTTACCTCAACCGACATACTCCGCGACATGGACGTGCCCCTGCAGCTCCTCCTCGACTGGAAGCTCTACGGTACCGCCCTGCTCTTCTGCTTCATCCTCAACCTCCTAAGCAGCGGCATACCCGCATGGCGCGCCTCTCGCGTCGATCCCGTCCGCGCCCTATCAGGCAGAGCCTAAATTTTTAAGGAAATTATGAAATTAGGAGATTAAGATATTAGGATATTAGGAATTAAAGAGTTTAGGAGATCAGGAAATTAATACTCAGCATTTTTAATCGTCTAAACCTCCTACCCTCCGACCTTCCTATTCTCCTATTCTCATATCCTCCTAACCTCCTCCTTTCCTAACCTCCTATCCTCCTACTCTCCTACCCACCTAACCTCCTAAAACGATGAAACGCAAGTTACTGAAACAGATATCTAATGAATGGCGGTCTAATCTGTGGCTCGCCGTGGAGCTGCTCATTATCAGCTCTGTGCTGTGGTTTATCGCAGACTATGTCGGCGTATTCGCCAAACTGAGTTCCGAACCGATGGGTGTCGATACCGATCATGTATATTGCCTCAGTATACAGAGCAAACCCGAAGACAGCCCAACATTCGAGCCCTATACCGAAGACGAAGATTACTGGGCACAGTTCGGGCATGTGATGAACCGCCTGCGCGAACGGCCCGATATCGAATACGTCACCACAGGCTCAAATGCCGTGTACAACTACAACTTCTGGGGGGCGTTCGTCACACCCGCCGACGCCCTGCCCGATTCGGCATCCATCAACGGCGGACGCACCAACAGATTCCTTGTCAATAAAGAATATCCGCAAGTATTCAACATGCACGGCATAAACGGCGAAACTCCCGAGCAGCTCTCGGCTATCCTTGAGGAGGGAAAAGTAATAGCCACCGACAATATGGCCGGCAATGGCATGACACCGGGCGACCTCATGAACCTCCATGTCTACCTCAGCGGCGACAGTTCGACTGTCTACACCATAGGTGCCGTTGTAGAGCCGATAAAACGCGCCGAGTTCGAGCCGGCATGGCACGCTACCATGCTGATACCGACACAGGATCCCAATGGCAACATCTATTTCCGCGTGAAGCCCAATGCCGACCACGACTTCGCCCGCCGCCTGCTCGAGGAATGCGGCACATCGCTCAACTACGGCAATCTGTACATAGCCGATGTATATTCTTTCGACACCATGCGCGAGAATCTGCACCACGACGACTACGCCCAGGTGCGCAACATGTATGTCTGCATGGGCTTCCTGCTGCTCACCGTATTCCTCGGCATTCTCGGCACATTCTGGTTCCGCACCCAGCAGCGCGCCAAGGAACTCGCCATCCGCATCACCGCAGGCGCCACCCGCCGTCAGCTCTTCGTGCGTCTCATCGGCGAGGGACTGCTTCTCCTTGTCATCGTCACGCCTTTCGCCATAGGTGTCGACTGGCTTATCACGTACAACAACTTCAACGCCTCCACCCAGTACTGGGGTCCGGACGCCTTACCCCGTCAGCTCGGAGCCGCCGCCATAGTATTCGGCTGCATGGCCGTGATGATAGTCTGCGGCATCCTCTTCCCCGCCCTCCGCGCCACCAAGCTCGAACCCGCAGTAGTGCTCGGCGGAGAATAGCAGTCAGTAAAATTAAGGTCTTTAAGGTTTTTAAAGTCCTTAAAGACCTTACAAATCCTTTTTGCAATTCAATGATGTTAAAAACGATCATATCAGCACTCTTGAGCCTTGCATGCCTTTTGGCATCCGCTCAGGACACCGTGCGCATATCGCTGCCCGAGGCCATTGCCAGAGCGCGGGGGCGCAGCGTCGACGCCGCCGTGGCGCTCAACAAGCTCCGCAGCGCATACTGGCAGTACCGCACCTACCGCGCAGAGCTTCTGCCCGAGGTCGGTTTCACCGCCAAACTTCCCGGCTACTACAAGCAGTATTCGAGCTATCAGAACGCCGACGGCACCTACAGCTTCGTGCGCAACAACTACCTCAACATGAGCGGCGAACTGTCGGTAAACCAGAAGCTTTGGTTCTCGGGCGGCACACTATCGCTCAACACATCGCTCGACTTCATCCGTCAGCTTTCCGACAACAAGGACAACCGTTTCATGGCAATCCCCATAGCCCTGACGCTGAAACAGCCCATTTTCGGCGTCAACACCGTGAAGTGGGATCGCCGCATAGAGCCCGAGCGCTATGCCGAGGCTGTGGCCGAATTCATGAGCGAGACCGAGGAAGTGGCAATGACCACCATCAACTACTTTTTCAATCTCCTGCTCGCCCGCGAGAACGTGGAAATCGCCGCGCAGAACCTCCGCAACGCCGAGAAGCTCTATGAGGTGGCGCGCGAGAAACGCGCCATGGGCCGCATAAGCGAGAACGACCTGCTGCAGATGGAGCTCAACGTGCTCGACTCGCGTTCGTCGCTTACCAGCCGCGAAAGCGATCTCAAAAGCAGCATGTTCCGTCTGCGCTCCTTCCTCGACTACGACAGCGATGTCGAGATCGAACCGATTCTTCCCGACAATGTACCCGGTGTGGACATAAACTACGCCGACGCCCTCGACAAAGCGCTTGCCAACAATAAATTCGCCAAAAGCGTGCGTCGCCGTCAGCTCGAGGCCGACTATGCCGTGGCCCAGGCCAAAGGACAGCTCCGCCAGATCGATCTCTTCGCTCAGGTGGGCTACACCGGCACCGGTTCGCGCTTCCGCAATGCCTACGACCCGCTCAAGGACAATCAGGTGGTCGAAATCGGCTTCTCCATACCCATTCTCGACTGGGGCAAGCGGCGCGGCAAGGTCAAGGTGGCCCAGAGCAACCGCGAGCTCATGGAAAGTCAGCTCCGCCAGGAGACGCAGAACTTCAGCCAGGACCTCTTCATCCTCGTGGAGCGCTTCAACAACCAGCAGCTGCAGCTCAACATCGCCAACCGCGCCGACACCATAGCGCAACAGCGCTACCACACCAACGTGGAGACATTCATGATAGGCAAGATATCGACCCTCGATCTCAACGACTCGCAGACGAAAAAGGACATGTCGCGCCAGGCCCTCGTCAACGAGCTCTACCTTTTCTGGTACTATTACTACCAGATCCGCAGCATCACCCTCTGGAACTACGCCGGCAACACCGGCCTCGACACCGATGTTGCCTCAATATTGAGGCAATAGGGACGAGGGGCGAGGAACGAGGGAGCAGTCAGAAAACACCCCTCATTCCCGTCTCTCGTTCCCCAAAACTACCTTCGCCCCTCGCTCCTCGCCCCTCGTTCCTAAAAAAACATTAACTTTGCAGTATGATTCTGATAGTTGACGACGATAAGGCCGTAAGGCTCTCACTCTCCGTGTCGCTGCGCCATAGCGGCTACGAAGTCATGGCTGTCGAAGGACCCGACGAGGCCTTGGCCGCTGTGCGTGTGCGTTGCCCCGACCTCGTGATTATGGATATGAACTTCGGCGGCGGCACCGACGGGGCCGACGGTCTCGCCCTGCTGCAACGTGTCAAGGTGCTGTGTCCTGGCGTTCCCGTCATTCTCATCACGGCGTGGGGAAGCATACCGCTTGCAGTGGAGGGCGTGAAACTCGGCGCGTTCGACTTCATGACCAAGCCCTGGAACGGGCGTCTGCTGGTGCAGCGTGTGGCCACGGCTCTCGAAATAGCATCGCCGACAAAGAAAAGCGCCTTCGACCGGCCCGGAATCATAGGACAAAGCCCGGCACTCACCGATCTCCTCGATATGGCCGCACGCATTGCCCCGACCGATGCCTCCGTACTCATCACGGGCGAAAACGGCACCGGAAAAGAGCTCCTCGCACGTGCCATCCACGACAACAGCACCCGGCGCAACGGGCCTTTCGTGGCCGTGAACCTCGGCGGCATACCGCAGTCGCTTTTCGAGAGCGAGATGTTCGGCCATGTCCGTGGCGCTTTCACCGGAGCTGTCGGCGAACGCAAAGGCCGTTTTGAGATGGCCGACGGAGGCACCATTTTCCTCGACGAGATCGGCGAACTCGATGTAAACAGTCAGGTAAAGCTCCTCCGCGTCCTTCAGGAACACACGTTCGAGGCTCTCGGCGACAGCCGTCCGCGGCGTGTCGATATCCGTGTGATATGCGCCACAAACGCCGATCTGGGCGCCATGATGCGTGAGCGCACTTTCCGCGAGGACCTTTACTACCGCATAAACACCATCACCATGCGCATGCCCTCGCTGGGCGAGCGACGCGACGATATACCCCTCCTTGTGCGCCACTTCGCCGCCGGACACGGCACCGACTTCTCGCCCGAGGCCATAGAAGTACTCCGACGGCTGCCGTATCCGGGCAATATCCGCCAGCTTAAAAGCATAGTCTCGCGTGCGTCATATATCTCGGCAGGGCCGGCCGTGAGCGCCGACGACGTGCGACGTGCCGCCGGAGCGGAGCCGATACACGCCGGCGCCGCGATACCTGCGGCGCCCGTGCCCGAAAAACGCACCCTCGAAGAGATGGAACGCGACGCCGTGGCCGACGCCCTGCGCCGTAATCCCGGCAATCTATCGGCGGCGGCCGCGGCGCTGGGCATTACCCGCCAGTCGCTCTACCGCCGCATGGAAAAATTCGGATTCGAGCCATGAAAGCGCTCTTCGCCTTCATAGCCCTCCTCACGGTATCGCTGACGGCAGCGCTTCCGTTTTTCATGTCCGGCCGGCCGCTTTATGCCGCCGAGGGCATACTGGCGCTCATCATTCTCGCTCTAATAGCCCTCTACCGCTCAGTGGTCTCTCCGATGGGCGCCCTGCGCCGGGGAGTCGACCTTCTGAAAGAGCAGGACTTCGCGAGCCGCCTCGCGCACGTAGACTACGCTCCGGCCGACCGGATAGTCGACACATTCAACGCCATGATGACCCAGCTGCGCAACGAGCGTCTGCGAGTGCGCGAACAGAACCAGTTTCTCGACCTCCTTGTCGACGCCTCGCCGATGGGCATAGTCGTCCTCGGATTCGACGGCACCGTCAGCAGCGCCAATCCGGCAGCCGCCCAAATGCTCGCATGCCGCGATCCCAAGGGTATGCGTCTCGCAGACATTCCGGGTGAACTGGGGGCGGCCCTGGCCGCTCTCAGACATAACAAGGCCGAGACTGTGCGTCTGGCCGACACACGTATGTTCCGCTGCACACGTCTGGCATTGCTCGACAACGGCCACCAGCGACCCTTCATTCTTATAGAATCGCTCACCGAAGAGCTCCTCGAGGCCGAACGCACAGCCTACGGAAAGCTCATACGCACTATAGTCCATGAGGTCAACAACACCCTCGCGGGTGTTCTGCCGCTGATCGACACCTGCGCCATGATTTCGGGAGACGAAGCCATGGAGGCGGCCGCCCAGAGCTGTACCGAGCGGTGCACCGCACTTTCGACATTCATAGGAAATTTCGCCGATGTTGTCCGAATCGGGGCTCCAGAGCGCAAAGACACCGATCTCAACGACTTCCTGCTCACCCTGCGGCCGTTTCTCGAAAGTCTTGCCTCGGGGCACGGCATAGAACTCCGCTTTACCCTCGACGAAAATATGCCTGCGATAGCCCTCGACACAGTACAATTCGAGCAGGTTGTGGTAAATCTGGTGAAAAATTCCATCGAGAGCATAGGCAACGGCGGGACGGTCGAAGTAGTGACCACCTCACAGCCGCCGACACTCACCATTGTCGACAACGGAGCCGGAATCAGTCCGGAAGCCGCAGGCAAACTCTTCTCGCCTTTCTTCTCAACAAAAAAATCGGGCCAGGGAATAGGCCTTACCCTCTCGGCCGAGATACTCCGCGCACATCACTTCGACTTCAGCCTCTCGACGTCGCCCTCCGACCGGCTCACCCGCTTTGTCATCAAAGTTTAGTCGAGGAGGGGACAGCCACCGCATCTCTCAACTAAAAAAAAATTCGTATCTTTGCACTATGATTCAGAAAGGCATAGCTGCAAAGGGGGGCGACTTACTCCCGGAACCCACTCTGCGCCGCCTTCCATGGTACCTCGCTTATCTGAGTACTTTGAAGACACAGCAGGAGACGTATATCTCGACCACACGTCTGGCCGAGGCACTTGCCGTGGATCCGTCTCAGATAGCCAAAGACCTGTCATTCCTCGGAATACGCGGTAAAACACGCCTCGGATATGAGGTAAACGCTCTTGAAAGCACACTGCGCGAATTTCTCGGTTTCGGCACATGTCACAACGCCATCATGGCCGGAGCTGGCAGCCTCGGCGCCGCGCTTATGGCCGATTCCGGCCTCCAGCACTACGGACTCAATATCGTGGCCGGCATAGACAGCAATCCGGCTATCGCCGGAACCTCGATAAACGGTGTGCCGGTATATTCCCCTGCCGAGCTCGACGGACTTGTGAAACGCCTCGACATCAAAATCGGCATTATCGCCGTCCCCGTCGAAGCCGCCCAGGAGGTCGCCGACTCTCTTGTGTCGGCCGGTGTGAAAGCGCTGTGGAATTTCACCCCCACACGCATCCGTGTAAGCGGACGCACTGTCGTGGCCAATACATCGATATACTCTCACCTTGCCGTGATGTACAACAGACTTGCAAATCTGCCGCATGAAAGTACTGGTGATTGAAACAGGTGTCGACGGCACCCTCTCGGTGCAGCTCGGCGCCGACTCAGCCGTGCTCCGCCCGGGCGAACCTGTCTTCGTACCCGAACCGCCTGATGACTGGCACTCAAGAGTCATGCCGGCAGTGCGCATATCGCGTCTGGGCATGCACATAAGCGAGGCCAACGCCTCGCGCCATTTCGACTCCATATCGCTTTTCCATGTCATGACGCCGGCTGTCAATGACGGTACGATACCCTATGGCATGATAGACCGCACGTTCTCACCCGGTGAATGGCTTCCCGCAGCCGATTTCGCGCAAGCCGAATGGGAGGTATCACGTGCAAAAATAGGAAACACCCCCGACTCCTGTATCAAGAACGTATTTTCTCTGGACAAACTCGAAGTCCACGCCATCATATCACGACTGTCGCGACTGGCCACATTCCGAACAGGCGACGTACTGCTGTTCGCGGATGCCGCGGTCGATCTCGGTTCTCCGGTGCTCGACACCTGCGTGGAAGCCAGAATCGCCGACAGAACAATACTGAACATCCGAATCAAATAGACCTCATTCACATTATGCGTAAAAGCATATTTCTCTCTCTTATACTGCTACTTTCAATCTGCCGGGGTATCGCCGCGCCCGGCCCGCTCTCCACGGGCCGGTGGGCCAAGGTAAGCGTAGATACCACAGGTATATTCGAAATCTCATACGAGAGCCTGCGCGAACTGGGATTCTCCGATCCGGAACGTGTGGCTGTCTACGGCACCGGCGGCGTCATCGCCGCCGACCATTCCTTTTCGGGGCCTTTCGGAGACGGATTCGCCCCCGCACCGGCCATGCACACCGCCGACAAGCGTCTGCTGTTCTTCGCCGAAGGCCCCGTCAGGGCCGAAATGAGCAGTACGACACGCCTTTCGATAAAACAAAACCACTACGATTCCCGATCATACTATTTTCTGTCGGACAAAGACGGAGCGCCTGAACTTGCGACTGCCGTCCTACCCGCGACAAACACTCCTGCCGAACATTCACACAACCATATACTGTTCTACGACCGCCAAACATTCTCGCCCGCCAACGGGGGAGCCATCATGCTGTCGCAAAAGCTGATGGCAGGACAATCGGAGGACTATCCGTTTTCTATCGAAGGCTACGACCGGTCGTGCGGCACACCCGCAGGAATCTACTGCGAATACGGAATCAAAATGGACCAGCGCTCCGCTCTGGCGATGTCGGTGTCTGAAGGCTTTGAGATCGAGGATCTCATTGCGCCGCAGGTCAGCGCGAGCACCAATTCCAACGAGGCATACCGCCGCGGAACCATCTCGGCCTGTCTGCGACCCGACAACGACACCGAAAATGGCACACTCACATTCAAGGCCAACACAGGCTCGATGCGAAAATTCATGGCCGTCGACTTCCTCTATGTCATCTATCCGCGCACAAACACACTCGGCAAAGCCTCCTGTCTGACGATGAATTATGTCAAGGCGCCCGGTGCAGTCGAATTTTCCGGCACACCGGCCGATCTTGTGGTCTGGGACGTCACGCCCGGTTCTCCCGCAACAAATCTCAGGACTGCCGATACCTCGTCCAGGCGATTCGAGACAGGAAATGCCACCCGGCTCGTGGCATTCAGCCCCTCGCAGGAGCAGCGGCGGATATGTTCTGCCGAACGGATAGACAATCAGGACTATTCTTCCGTTCAGACACCCGATATCCTCATAATCGCCGCTCCCGCGCTCTTGAGCGAAGCTGAAGAACTGGCCGAAATACACCGCCGGTATCAGGGCGCCGAGGTATTTATTGCGGCTCAGGACAGAATATTCAACGAATTTTCAGAAGGCTCGCGCACTCCCATGGCCTTCCGACGCCTTGCAAAGAAACTATACGACAGAAATCCGTCGAAACTGAAACATATCATACTTTATGGCACAGGCTCGTTCGACAATCAGCGTATAGACAACTCGGGCTCAAGCCTTGTAACCTTTCAGGCCGAAACCACCGAAGAATCACGCTGGTCCTCCTACAATTATTGCGCCGACCAATATTTCGGGATGCTTTCCGACGACTACGACCATTCCCGCGTCATCTTTATGCCGATGTCGGTAAATGTGGGACGTATCACAGCGTCATCTCCTGCCGAAGGCGCCTCCTACAACGCCAAAGTGCGTCGTTTCTTCGAGGCCGGCCCACGACCTACAGCCTATCTCCGGGCTGTTATGTACAGCGATCTCGGCGACAAATACCAGCATTTAGACCAGAACGACGAGGCCTGTGCCGCTCTTGAGGCCGACGGACTGAGAACCGTAGCGCGCACCGACAAGTATTTCTACGAATCCGTCTCCCCCTCAAACACATTTCCGAGTCTCGAGAAGATCGCCGGCAACGCCCTGACCCGAGGAGCCGGTTATCTGGGATACTGCGGCCACGGCAGCCCGGGCATGATGGGTTCGGTAATCTACAAGAGCTTTGTAGACACATATAATTACGACCCGGCACCGTTCGGGATGTTCGCCACATGCGAGACATTCGCCTTCGACCGCGGAGGCTTCAGCATATGCGACTATATGCTTGAGAAAGAGAACGGCGGAGTCATAGCCATGCTCGGCTCGGGGCGTTCGGTTATTCTGAACTACAACAGACGCCTGAGCACCGAGATCGCACGCTGCTACTCGGAACTGAAGCCCGGCGCCACCTACGGCGACCTGCTGCGTCTCGCCCGGCAACGTATTCTGTCTGAAAACACGACGGCATCCGTATGCCGCAACACCATGTGCTACAATTTCGGCGGAGACCCGGCACTTCCGGTGCCTGTGCCGGAATACAGCATCCGGCTCGACCCCGACGATGACGCCGTTTTCACTCCCCTGAAGGCCAAAACCATAAGCGGATATATCTGCAATGCCGACGGCTCAGTCGCGGAAGGCTTCGACGGTACCGTAGAGATAGACATACACAAAAGCGCTGTAACGAGGGTAAACCTCACCGATATAGAGACAATAAAATCAGCGACCGACGGCCACGCAATATTGTGCACGACCGTAGCCGACGTAAAGGCAGGCCGCTTCAGAGCCTCGCTGACAGTGCCGGTATCGGCTGACAGAAACACCTCCAACCGCATCAGTATGGCCGCCACAGACATATCGGGCCTCATCGCCGCCGGAACAGACCTGTCGTATACCGTAGCCGCCGAACCGGCCCAGGACGGAGACATCGACATGACCGCGCCTGAAATACTTTCGGCCTATGTGGATTCCGACACATTCCGCCCGGGCGACATCGTCGGGAACCGCTACATATTCCATGCAACGGTAGACCCATCTCCGTCCGGACTACGCATATCTTCAGAACTGGAACGTTCCGTCAAGCTTTCTCTTGACGGAAGAGTCTCGATTCCGGCTGCGGCCGCCTACGCACGTTCCGACGACGGTCTTGTGCATTTCGACGTTCCCTTCCCCGAAACAGCACCGGGCAAACACACCATATCGCTTGAAGTGGCAAACAATATCGGAGCGACAGCATCAATGAGTATCGATTTCATAGTCGGAACAGGCACACTGACAGCAGTCCTCGCCCACGACAAGGGAGCGACGGCAGTCGCCAGAGACGATGTCGAGTTCACGCTCGAAGAGGCCGGTGCGGCAAACGCACGGCTTATCATCGTCGACCGCAGCGGCCGGACCGTGCTATCAGTACCGGACTGCGCCTTCCCCTACCGATGGAATCTGACGGATTCCGACGGCATCAGGGTGTCGGACGGCCAATACCGAGTCTGGGCGCTCCTCGACGACGGAAATGCCGTCGGCAGCACCGAAGCCGTACATTTAACAGTCCTCCGCCCGCGCGAGGGCAATAAATGAGGCCTCAGTCAGTTATATATTGTAGAGCCGATAAGTTCGGTTCTGCCTACCGCCAATGAAATCATTCTGTTTATCCATACTTCTTGCCGTTCTTTCCGTGCTGGCTGTCAGTGCGGAAGGTAACATAAAGAACGAATTCAACCCCATCGAGACCGGCGTGACATCGCTGAGCATTGCTCCCGACGCCCGCGGTGCCTCCATGGGCGATCTCGGCGCCGCCACAGAACCGGATGCCAACTCCCAGTTCTGGAACCCCTCGAAATATGCTTTCGCATACAGTCAGGCCGCCGTGTCGCTGAACTACACGCCGTGGCTGCGCAAACTCGTCAACGACATCTTCCTGGCCGATCTTTCAGGCTACTATAAGATCGGACGCGATGACAACCAGGCCATATCGGCCTCTCTGCGCTATTTCTCTCTCGGCGAAGTGACTACTTCGGAAGGCGAGGGAATCGTAGGCCAGTCGCTCAATCCGTACGAAATGTCGTTCGACATCGGCTATTCGCGCAAGCTCTCCGAGAAATTCTCGATGGGCGTCGTATTCCGCTATATCTATTCGGCCCTCGGTTTCTCCGAGTCTTATGCCGGCGACCAGAGTGTGGGCGCCTCCGCTTTCGCCGCAGATATCGCAGGCTACTACACTACCTACCCTATCATCGGACGCAACGAATGCCAGTGGTCATGGGGCTGGAACATATCCAACATCGGATCGAAAGTGTCGTATGACGGCGGTGAGAATCCCGCATTCCTTCCCACCAACCTCAAGATAGGCACGACTTTTACATTTCCTCTGGCCGACTATCACAACCTTGCCCTCGGCCTTGACCTCAACAAGCTTCTTGTTCCGGCCAAACCACGGCGAATCGACTTCGCCGACGGTCTTGAAGGCGAGATCGAATACGCCGACAAGCTCGAAGACTGGCGCAACATGTCGCCCATCACCGGTATATTCAAATCGTTCAGCGATGCACCCGGCGGTGTCGGCGAAGAACTCAAGGAAATCAACTTCTCCCTTGGAGCAGAGTATTCCTACAACAACCAGTTTTTCCTCCGCGCCGGTTACTACTACGAGAACGCCAACAAGGGCAACCGCAAGTATTTCGGTCTCGGAGCCGGATTCTCTCTCAACGTAGTGCGGCTCGACGCTTCCTACATGATGGCTACAGCGCAAACATCGCCCCTCGACCAGACACTCCGTTTCTCCCTGACATTCGATATGGACGGTCTCCGCGACCTCCTCGGCAAACGCAGATGAATACTTTCCCCGACTTCAGAACCGGCAATGGCTTCGATGTGCATCGCCTTGTCGAAGGTCGCCGCTGCATTGTCTGCGGCGTAGACATTCCATACGAGAAGGGCCTTCTCGGCCACAGTGATGCCGACGTCGCACTCCACGCCTTGAGCGACGCACTCCTCGGCGCCGCCGCCCTCGGCGATATCGGCGCATACTTCCCCGACACAGACCCGCAGTGGAAAGGGGCCGACTCGCGGATGCTTCTGCGCGAGGTAGTGGCGATTCTCGGCAGGGCCGGCTTTGCTCCGCATAACGTCGACGTCACCATCATGGCCCAGGCTCCGAAAATGTTGCCTCATGTACCCCGGATGAGACAGAATGTGGCGGACGACCTCGGACTCGACATAAGCCGCGTCAGTGTCAAGGCCACCACCACCGAACGGCTCGGCTTCACAGGCCGCGGCGAAGGCATAGCCGCCATGGCGACCGCCACCATTCTCGCCCGCTGAAACCGGGCGCATTGCGAAGGCCTTTATATGATGTCCTCTATCTGCTTTGGTGTCGGTAGTTCTTCTATCAGTTTCTTGATTTCCTTTTCGTATTCGGCCACACCGATTGGGCGTTCCATTCCCTCAAAAGACCATTCGACAACAGTGTCGTCCTTAGAGCGGCAGATAAGCAGTCCAATAGTCTGATTGTCATCTTTTCCTCTTAATAAATGATCTACGGCGGAAACGTAAAAGTTTAGTTGTCCGGCATGGTCTGGTATGAATGGAACAATTTTCAATTCGCATACCACATACCGATGGCTTGGGATATGGTAAAAAATCAAGTCTGGATAATAGGTCTGACCGTTTGGCATGACAAGCTGCATTTGTCGTCCGACAAATGAGAATCCTTTGCCGAGTTCCAGCAGAAAATCAGTGATGTGTCTCACTAATTCATTTTCAAAATCTCTTTCGGAATAATTCAGAGGCATTTGTAGAAACTCAAAATTATACGGGCTTTTGAGCATCTCCTTAGCTAATGCAGACTCTTCTGCCGGAAGGCTTTTGTCGAAATTAGTAATTGCATTGGCGTGTCGGATATAATAATTTTCGGAATAATAGTATTCCAGTTCAGACCGGCTCCAGCCATGTATGATTACTTGTGATATGTAGAAAAGAGCCTCCTGCAAAGTTTTTGATTTGGAGACTATGAATATATGTTGACCCCAAGGAACGTTTGCAAAAAAATATGGCATTGCAAGATGTCCGTCTTGAGAGGCTCTTTCAAAAAAGTCAACAGGCTGTTGACTTTTTGTAACCCATAGATAATAAGTTTTATACCATCTTCGGGCAGCTTTGATATTAGAAAGAGACAGGCCCGTATCGCCGGGAAATTCCGTCTGTAGATCCAAAGTTATGTTTTTTAAAAGACCGTCGCCATATCTGGCTGTTTCAGAAAGAATATAGATGCCGCGACCTAACTCCCAATAAAAGTTGAGCATCTCGGCATTGACTTTGACGATAGCCCTTACCTGAGCTTTCCGATAACGTTTTTTCAGGTCAGAAACCCACTTTTTATATTCAGGCGTTATATCGCATGGTTTGCGGTTGACGAACATCGGTTTGTCGTTATTGTCTATTGCCATATGCGGTATGTTTTTTAAACGAGCTTTTCTATGGGCGACAAAGATATACAAATTTCTGAGAATATGAGTATTCATCGTGATAAGGCAAATAATAAGGCAATTTGGTCAGTTAAATAATTATAAAAAAGATTAAATAACCAATGTCTGTAATAGCTGATTCGAGGGCTTTTTTGGCCGGGTCGACATTTTTTATTACTTTTGCATATCATCTTCGCAGAGGAGGAGGCCAAAAGCTTCCTCCTCTTTATTTGAAGATTGCCCGGACTGATATGATTGATAAAGAATTATTGATAAAAACCGTCGAGGAGGCTCTTGAGGGAACCGACATGTACATTGTCGATGTCACAGTAAGCCCCGCCGACGTCATCAACGTGGAAATCGATTCGGATTCGAATGTCGATATCGATACCTGCGCGCGTATAACACGTCTTGTAGAGAGCGTCTTCGACCGCGACATCGAGGACTATGAACTGGAAGTCGGTTCAGCGGGCCTTACAGCACCGTTGAAAGTGCTCCGCCAATACACCAAAAATCTCGGCAATGACATGGAAGTTCTCACACGGGACGGCCGCAAACTACGCGGCATACTTGCCGAAGCAACCGAAGACGGCGCCGATATAGCTTTCGGGCTCGATGTGCAGTCCAAAGAAAAAGAACCAGGCGCCAAGCGCCCTGTCCTTGTCACCCGACGCATATCACTGAAAGCGTCGGAGTGCAAGCATGTACGCTACGACCTGAAATTCTGATAATTAATAAAACACAACATATAAAATGGCAAAGAAAGAGGAAACTCCAAATATGGTCGAGCAGTTTGCCGAGTTCAAAGAACTCAAGAACATCGACAAGACCACAATGATCAGCGTGCTGGAAGAGTCGTTCCGCAACGTGCTTGCTAAAATGTTCGGAACCGACGAGAATCTTGACGTGATCCTCAATCCGGACAAAGGCGACGTCCAGATCTTCCAGAACCTCGAGGTAGTGCCCGACGGCGAAGTCGAGAACCCCAATCTTCAGATTTCGCTCAGTGATGCCCGTGCCGACGACGATCCCGAAGCCGAAGTCGGCGAGGAGCATACCCGCGAGATTATTTTCGAGAAATTCGGCCGCCGCGCGATCCTCAACCTGCGCCAGACCCTGCAAAGCCGCATTCTCGATCTGCAGAAAGAGGCCATCTACAACAAATTCAAGGAGCTTGAAGGCGAACTTGTGACCGGCGAGGTCTATCAGACCTGGAGCCGCGAGACCCTTCTGCTTGACGACGAAAAAAACGAACTCCTCCTTCCCAAGAGCGAATCGATTCCCGGCGACTTCTTCCGCAAGGGCGAGACCGTACGCGCCGTCATCTCGAGCGTCGACAACAAGAACAACAATCCAAAAATCACCGTATCGCGTATCAGCGACACCTTCCTGCGCCGTCTCTTCGAGCTTGAAGTGCCCGAAGTACACGACGGCCTGATAAATATCCGCGCCGTGGCCCGCATACCGGGAGAACGCGCGAAAATCGCCGTAGAAAGCTACGATGACCGTATCGACCCCGTAGGAGCCTGCGTAGGCGTGAAAGGATCGCGTATCCACGGTATCGTGCGCGAGCTGCGCAACGAGAACATCGATGTGATCAACTATACCTCGAATCCCTCGCTGTTCATACAGCGCGCCCTCTCGCCCGCCCGTATCTCCACTATCCGCCTCGACGAGGAAGCCAAGAAAGCCGAAGTATTCCTGCGTCCCGAAGAGGTGTCGCTCGCTATCGGCAAGAACGGCCACAACATCAAGCTCGCCACCATGCTCACGGGCTATGAGATCGATGTATACCGCGATACAGAAATGATATACGAGGACGATATCTTCCTCGATGAATTCCGCGACGAAATCGACGCATGGGTTATCGATGCCCTCAAGAACATCGGATGCGTCACCGCCAAGAGCGTGCTCAACACACCGCGCCAGACTCTTATCGACAAGTCGGACCTCGAAGAATCGACTATCGACGAAGTGCTCGAGGTGCTCCGCCGCGAATACGAAGACGAAGAGCCGGAGGCTCCCGTCGGGGAGGGAGAGGAATAAGGACAAGCCGGACTCTCTCCTCCGTTCCGGCCTGCCTCTTACGTGATTCTAACCACCTTTCCCAACCCACAGTAAAATCGAACAATATATGGCGAAAACGAAAATAAGCAAAGTCGCAAAAGACCTTAACGTGTCGGTATCGACCGTAATCGACTTTCTGCGCAAAAAAGACATCGAAATCGACGAAAATCCAAACCCGAATACCCGCATTGAGGATGAGGTGGTAGATCTGCTCATGGGGGCTTTCAAGAGCGACAAAGATCTCAAAAGCCGCTCCGAAGCCGAAGCCACCGAGCGCAAGGGAAACCGCGTACGCACGACTCCGGCAGCACCAGCTCCGGCACCGGCACCCGCGGATACCGAAGAGGTGAAACTGACTTCAGCGCCCCGCAAACCGCATATTCTGGGCAAGCTCGAGCTTGACGCCAACGGCAACCCCGTGGTGCGACGTCCGCAGGAACCCGTCGCAGAGAAGAAACCGGTACAGCCGGAAATAAAGAAGGCTGAAGCGCCCAAGGCTGCGCCCGCGCAGGAAACCACGCGCCCCGCACCTGCCCCGAAACCCGAAGCGCCAAAGCCTGAAGCCCCGAAAGCAGAGGCTCCCAAAGCTGAACAGCCTAAACCCGAGCAGCCCGCAACCCAGTCACCCCGTCAGGAACAGCCCAAAGCGGCCGCGCCCAAAGCAGTTCCCGAACAGCCGCGTCAGGAAGCCCCGAAACCCAAGCCCGAGGCTCCCAAGGCAGAACAGCCCAGACAACAGGCTGCCGCTCCTAAAACCGAGACTCCCAAACCCGCACAGCCGGCAAAATCTGAAGAACCGGCAAACGAACCCGAGGTATTCACACTCGAACGGACCGCTCCGGCTCCTTCTCTCAACATTGTAGGCAAAATCGACCTCGACGCCATAAATCTCAACACGCGTCCCAAAAAGAAAAGCAAGGAGGAACGCCGCAATGAACGCAACAACCGTGGTGCACAGGGTGCCGCATCCGATTCCGACCGCAAGAAACGCCGTCGTATAACCGGCAAGGAGAAAGTCGACATCGAAAAGGCAGGCCGTCAGGCTGCCGGCTCCGGCGAAGGCCGCCAGGGCGGAGACCGTCAGCGTCAGGGCGGAAACCAGGGCGGAGGCAACCAGCAGCGTCAGGGCGGAGGCAACCAGCAGCGCCAAGGCGGCAAGGGCGAAAGACGCCGTCAGCCTGTGGTGCAGCCCGAAGTCCACGAAGAAGACGTGCAGCGTCAGGTAAAAGAAACCCTCGCACGACTTACCGCCAAGGACAAGAACCTCAAGAAAGGCGCAAAGTGGCGCAAGGAGAAGCGCGAGGCCAACGCCAACCGCGAGCGCGAGCACATGCAGGCCGAAATGGCCGAAAGCCGCATACTCAAGATCACCGAATTCGTAACAGCCAACGACCTGGCTGTGATGATGGACGTACCCGTCAACAACGTCATCGCCACATGTATGAATCTCGGTGTGATGGTGAGCATCAACCAGCGCCTCGACGCCGAGACCATCAATATCGTGGCCGACGAGTTCGGCTTCACCACCGAATACGTATCGGCTGAAGTAGCCGACGCAATCCATCAGGAAGAAGACCGCGAGGAAGACCTCGAAAGCCGTCCGCCGGTTGTCACCGTCATGGGTCACGTAGACCACGGCAAGACTTCGCTTCTCGACTATATCCGCAAGGCCAACGTCATCGCGGGCGAGGCCGGCGGCATTACCCAGCATATAGGCTCCTACAGCGTCAAGCTCGCCGACGGACGCCACATCACCTTCCTCGACACTCCCGGTCACGAGGCCTTCACCGCCATGCGTGCCCGCGGCGCCAAGGTGACCGACATCGTCATCATCATCGTGGCAGCCGACGACAGCGTCATGCCGCAGACCATCGAGGCCATCAACCACGCCTCGGCTGCCGGTGTGCCTATTGTCTTCGCGATAAACAAGATAGACAAACCCCACGCAAATCCCGACAAGATCAAGGAAGAACTCGCCGCCATGAACTACCTCGTCGAAGAATGGGGCGGCAAATACCAGAGCCAGGACATCTCGGCCAAGAAAGGCATAGGCGTCGAAGAGCTCATGGATAAGGTTCTTCTCGAAGCTGAAATGCTCGAGCTCAAGGCCAATCCGCGCCGCCGCGCAGTGGGTACCATCATAGAGTCGTCGCTCGACAAGGGCCGCGGCTATGTAGCCAACGTACTCGTGCAGAACGGCACTCTTCATGTCGGCGACGTTGTTCTGGCAGGCAACCATTTCGGTAAAGTCAAGGCCATGTTCAACGAACGCAACCAGCGCATCAAGGAAGCCGGCCCCGCTACTCCGGCCCTTATCCTTGGTCTCAACGGCGCTCCTACCGCTGGCGACACATTCAACGTGCTCGAAACCGAACAGGAAGCGCGCGACATCGCCGGCAAGCGCGAACAGCTCGCCCGCGAACAGGGACTGCGCACCACCAAGATGCTTACGCTCGAGGACATCGGCCGTCGCCGTGCAATCGGCAACTTCCAGGAGCTCAATATCATTGTCAAAGGCGACGTCGACGGCTCCATCGAGGCTCTTTCCGACTCGCTCATCAAGCTCTCGACCGAGGAAATCCAGGTCAACGTGCTTCACAAGGCCGTCGGTGAGATCTCCGAGAGCGACGTGACGCTTGCCGCAGCTTCCGACGCCATCATCATCGGCTTCCAGGTTCGCCCGAGTGTGGCCGCACGACGTGCCGCCGAGCGCGACGGTGTCCAGATACGTCTCTACTCCGTGATCTATCAGGCGATCGAGGAAGTCAAGGACGCCATGGCCGGCATGCTCGCTCCTGAAATCAAGGAAGAGATCACCGGTACCGCCGAAGTACTGGAAACATTCCACGTATCGAAAGTAGGTACTATCGCTGGCGCCATCGTGCGCGACGGCAAGATCAAGCGCAGCTGTAAGGTGCGTCTTATCCGCGACGGCATTGTGCGCTACACAGGCGAGCTCGGCTCACTCAAGCGCTTCAAGGACGATGTCAAGGAAGTGCTTTCGGGCTACGACTGCGGTATCTCCATTGCCGGATACAACGACATCAAGGTGGGCGACCTCATAGAAGGCTTCGAAGAGAAGGAAGTGGCCCGCACTTCGATCGAATGATATCGGATATTTACCTTAACATAGGCTCAAACAGCGGCGACAGCCGGGCTTTCATAGCCCGTGCTGTCGCCGCCTTGCGTTCGGCCTTCCCGGAATGCCCGTTGCGCACGAGCGGGGAAGTACTGAGCGAACCCTGGGGATTCATCTCGGTCAATATGTTCATAAACATAGGAGTCGTGATCTCGGTAACGCGGGAATCGGACTGGACCGCAGACGATCTAGAGGCGCTTCTCGCGACCATAAAAAGGACGGAAAAGACCATTTCGGCCATGCCGCACCGCGCGCCCGACGGCTCATACTCCGACCGCGAACTCGATATCGATATAATAGCAGTCGATGAAATTGAATACAGTTCGAATACGCTGACTATACCGCATCCACATATGGCGGAGCGACATTTTGTCCTGCAGCCCATGACAGAACTCGCCCCGCACTGGAGGCATCCGCGGACAGGTCTCACATGCGCACAAATGCAATAATCATACAAACATACGATAACAGGCGTCGTCCGGACAGCCTGTTATTTTTTTTCATATGAATGAAACTTTCCGGCTATTTCGGCGACTAAACTTAAGAGCTTGTTCAATAACATCTAAAAAGGCTGCCCCAAAATGTTCGATTTATCGCCATATCCAACATATACAGACACGGCTCCGGTCGTCGGCTCCATTATCTCCCGGATATATCACTTTGCCGAATATTTAGGATTCGACATCGGAAATACCCGTGCAGACAGGTATACTACGTTCCGGCATATCCTGACTGAATACGACAACATGATTTCACGGCTTTGTCTCGGCTACGCACGCTCCGGCGAGGACTTCGAGGATCTCCGTCAGGACGTATATACAAACATCTGGCAGGGACTGGACGGTTTCAGGGGAGAGGCAGACATCAAGACCTGGATCTATCGCGTAACCCTCAACACATGCGTATCATCGGTACGCCGCCGCACAAAATCGGGCGTAAAAATCAGTTTCGACGATTTCACAGACATCATGGACGACGGCGCCGAGAAGGCCGAGCTGCTCGCAGAACTGCACGACGCCATATCGGAACTGCCTTCTGTCGATAAAGCGATCATACTTATGTGGCTCGACGAAATGAACTACGACGATATCGCCGAAGTGACAGGCTTGAAACGCAACACTCTGGCCGTACGCCTGCACCGCGCAAAGGAAAAACTCAAAAGGGTGCTTAATAACCTATAAAAAACTATACTGAAATGAACGACGATCTGAAACGTACATGGCGCGAAACCGAATTCCGCGCCCCGAGTGAAGAAAGTATAAATGAAATTCTGCAAGGCCGTCGGAAGACAGCGCTCCAGAATCTCGAGAAACGCTACAAACGCTTCTCCCTCCTCTCCGGAATCGCAATTATAGGCTGCGTAAGTTTCCTTAATATTGGAATGATACCCGAATCCGACCGACTGCTAATAGCCATAGCGTTCTGTCTGTATTTCTTTATCGCCTCGATGATGGATCTATGGCTCAGCAACGGTATTTCAAAAATAGACTGTACACGCATGAGTGTAAGCAAGGTGGCTCAGAAGGCAGCCTTTTACCGCAAACGACACTTCCAGTTCATTGCCGTTCTGATCCCGATGGCAATCGCCGTATGCGGCCTTCTCATGCGTATGTTCACCGACAATCTCGCACTGATAGGCGGCATGGTGATAGGTCTGTTGTTCGGCGTCGCCTGCGGAATGCGCCAACTACACGAATTTATGGCTGATTACCGCGACCTCACCCGATGACTGACCCCTTTACCGGATCTTGTAGTTAAGTTTTTTGGAAACATTGCGGGTACGGCTGCCGGGTCTTCGGAATATAGCCGCGAAAAGACTACGGGCAGTATCGTGCCTGCGATGATAGCTCTCATACGTATCGCCGGCAGGATCGAAATCGCTCTTATAGCACATATGGGGCGATATGTAGCAATAGCTCACACTTTCAAGCAAAGCCTCATAGCCTCCCTGCGGAGTGGCTACTTCTCCGAGATCGGCAAGCGTCGGAGCGATACATGTAATACCTTTGCCGCGGCACAGCCTCACGACATTTCCGATAGTGGCATCATAATCAGAAATAAGCGGGTCCGGATCAAAATCTTTCCAGTCGGACTCTCCAAGATTCTGGACAGGACGAAGCTGCACAATATCAGGCAGACACCCCTCAGGCCACACAGAGAAGAAACGGTCGCCTTTAAGATCCTCTTTGTTAAGACAATGATTCGGTAAAATTAAAGGTCGTCCAGTCCGATCTAAGCGGCCAACAGAGCCAACCGATGATTTATTTTCTGAATTATT
>CAJKRG010000008.1 GCA_905202215.1 uncultured Porphyromonadaceae bacterium | reverse complement strand
AAGACCGAGTTCTTCAAACAAATCGCTAATTTTGCACTTGCCAGTTGAACCTGCACGTGTAAACTTTCTAAACTTTAGACAATTTTTTTTTGTTATTAGAATCAAATACATTAACTTTGCAGCAACAAAAGGAATGCGTGGCTGCGTTGCCTTTCAAAATCCCAAAAAACACGATTTTTCGACAATATTATTATCAGCACATTAAGATCATGGTGTCTTGATAGGCTCTCACTCTTCGGAGATGCCGGATGCTGTATATAAATCCTCTATTACATAAAATAAATGCGCAAAACGCCTTTCTCCCGTTAAAGACGTAAAAGCAACTGCGATGTACAATATAACAGAACTTAACGATATGCCCGATGAACAGCTTAAAGCTGTTGCAGAAGGCATGGGACTGAAAAAAATAGACCTCTCGGACAAAGAGGCTCTCATCTATCGTATCCTTGATCAACAGGCTATCGACAGAGCCGCCGCAACAACCGCCAAACGTAAAAAAGCGGCCGAAGCGGCTCTCAACGACGACAAACAGCCCAAGAAACGAGGCCGGAAGAAAAAAGAAACACAAACCGAGCAGGTTTCGGCCGAGCCGGTACCCCAGCCGCAGGAGTCGGCTGAAGAGACCACACAGAAGGCAGACCCGGCACCCGCCGACGATGCTCCGGCAGTTGTAGAGCGTAAAAAACGCGGACGTCCCCCAAAAAAGCGTCCTGAACAAAATACTACGCCGACAGAAGAAAGCACAGAGTCAACGGAACAGACAGCTCCGGCCGAACCAGTCGCCGACGCCGTCGAAGTATCTGCATCCGACAACAGACAGAATCAAGAAAACGACGCGCCTGCAGAAGCGGCTGTCAATTCGGCCGAAAACCAGGAACCGGCTCAGCCACGCGAAGAAACCGAAACGCGCCGACGCGGCAAATTCCTTCCGGCCGGCGACGGATCTCTCGGCGAATTCTTCCCCCGCAGTCAGGGCCGCAAATTCGTACCGCGCTCTCAACGCGAAAAAGAAGAAGCGGTGTCCCCCGAACGCCAGCCCCAGATGGATCAGCGCAATGCCCCCGTCATAATAGGCGAACCTGAACAGCAGCAACAGATTCAGCAGCAGATGGGCGGAAAGAAAAATAAAAAGAACCGCCAGAACCAGCAATTCCAGCAGAAGTACAACTTCGACGGAATCCTCGAGGCAACAGGAGTCCTTGACATTGCGCCCGAAGGCTTCGGCTACCTCCGTTCCGCCGATTTCAACTATCTTCCATCTCCCGACGATATCTTCCTCACCTCCCAGCAGATAAAATCCTATGCTCTCCGCAACGGTGACCTTGTAGAAGCATATATCCGTCCTCCACGCGAGGGCGAGAAATACTACCCTCTCACAGGGATCAAACGCGTAAACGGACGGTCGCTCGAATTCATACGCGACAGAGCGCTCTTCGAGCATCTCGTTCCTCTTTTCCCTGACGAAAAATTCGATATCACCTCCGGGCATTCCTGCACGATGTCGACCCGTGTAGTCGACATGTTCGCTCCTATCGGCAAAGGACAGCGCGGTCTCATCGTAGCACCGCCTAAGACAGGTAAGACTCTTCTCCTCAAGGATATCGCCAATGCGATCGCCGAAAATCATCCCGAGACCTATATAATGATTCTCCTCATTGACGAGCGCCCCGAGGAAGTCACCGACATGCAGCGCAGCGTCAATGCAGAAGTAATAGCCTCAACTTTCGACGAGCCGGCCGAGCGTCATGTGAAAATTGCCGGAATCGTACTCGACAAAGCGAAACGAATGGTCGAATGCGGCCACGATGTAGTTGTGCTTCTCGACTCGATAACACGTCTGGCACGAGCTTACAACACTGTCGCTCCGGCATCAGGCAAAATACTCTCCGGCGGTGTGGATGCCAATGCTCTTCAGAAACCCAAACGCTTCTTCGGCGCGGCCCGCAACATCGAAGGCGGTGGTTCTCTCACCATAATAGCCACGGCACTCACCGAAACCAGCTCGAAGATGGACGAAGTGATATTCGAGGAATTCAAGGGAACGGGTAACATGGAACTGCAGCTCGACCGCAAGCTATCCAACAAACGCATATTCCCTGCTGTAGATATCATGGCCTCGAGCACACGACGCGACGACCTGTTGCTTCCCGCAGAGACACTCAACCGCATGTGGATACTCCGCCGCTTCCTCTCCGACCGCAATTCGGTCGAAGCCATGGAATTCATACAGGACCGCATGGAGCGTACCCGCGACAACGACGAACTTCTCCGCACAATGGGCGACTGATATATGGCTAAACAGGAATATATTGATAAAAACCGGACTTGGCTTGCCGCAAAGGCAGCCGAGTCCGGCGTTTTTTCTCTCGACAAGGGAATCTGCTACAAACCCGTAAAAAGCGGTAAACCCGAAGCGCCTTCACCAAACCGCAACAGCGTCGTCGTGGTGCATTACACCGGCAAGACAATAAACGGCAAGACTTTCGATTCCAGCCGCGGA
The DNA here is from genome assembly GCA_905202215.1 of uncultured Porphyromonadaceae bacterium. Lineage (GTDB taxonomy): Bacteria > Bacteroidota > Bacteroidia > Bacteroidales > Muribaculaceae > CAG-873. The sequence goes on along the minus strand of CAJKRG010000008.1, from coordinate 81,981 downwards.
GGAACGGCCCCCGCATTCCGTCTGCGCGATCTTATCCCCGGATGGATCATTGCTCTCCAGAAAATGAAAGTAGGTGACCGATGGGAAATCTACATCCCCGCCGAACAAGCCTACGGGCGCTTCAGCCAGCCAGGTATACCAGGCGGATCAACTCTGATATTCGATATCGAACTTCTTGGTGTCTCATGATCGAACAGATTGAATTTCAATTAAAGCCATACCCTCGCGGCATACATAAAGTGACATCTGAAATCCTCGGACATCTGCCGTCACTTCCTCCCAAAGGTATTCTGAACCTGCTCATCAAGCATACATCGGCGGCTCTGGCTATAAATGAGAACGCCGATCCCGACGTACGCCGCGACATGGCCGCTATTCTCGACCGTATCATACCAGAAAACGCGCCATATTACACCCACACAGATGAAGGCCCCGACGATATGCCGGCACACGCAAAGGCGGTGCTTGTAGGTTCCTCGCTCACAATACCTATCACGGACGGACGCCTGAATCTCGGCACATGGCAAGGCATCTACCTGTGCGAATTCCGCAATTACGGAGGCCCGAGAAAAATTGTCGTAACCATCATCGGATAATTTTCAGCATTTTTAAATATTTTATGCCGGAAATTTTATATATCTTCGCATAGAAATATTTCATATAATCACAACAGCAAAACAATAACCATGAAACCCTACGTTTTAGGTATCGATATAGGCGGTACCAACACAGTGTTCGGAATTGTCGATGCCCGCGGCAATGTCATAGCAAGTTCCTCGATAAAGACAGGTAAACACGCCGAATTCAACAATTATCTTGAAGAATTATATACAGAAGCTACCCACCTCATCGAGGCCAACGATGCCATCGACAAAATTCAGGGTATCGGTATCGGCGCCCCCAATGCCAACTATTATACCGGCGAAATCAACAATGCCGCCAATCTTCCGTGGAAAGATGTGAAACTCGCCCAGCTCGTAAGCGAGAAATTCGGCATTCCCGTAGCTGTGACCAACGATGCCAATGCCGCCGCACTCGGCGAAATGACATACGGTGCCGCCCGCGGTCTAAAAGATTTCATAATGATTACTCTCGGTACCGGTGTGGGTTCTGGTATTGTCATCAACGGTCAGGTTGTCTACGGTCATGACGGTCTTGCAGGAGAACTCGGCCATGTAATCATCAAACGCAACAACGGACGACTCTGCGGCTGTGGCCGCACAGGCTGCCTCGAAGCCTACTGTTCGGCTACAGGAGTGGCCCGTAGCGCACGTGAATTTCTCGAAATCCGTACAGAGCCGTCGCTCCTGCGCAATATACCAGTCGAGGAAATCACCTCGAAAGATGTATTTGATGCCGCAAACAAAGGCGACCAGATCGCTAAAGATATCTTCAACTACACCGGGACGCTTCTCGGCGAGGCTATGGCAGACATGACAGTCTTTTCATCGCCTGAAGCCTTCATTCTCTTCGGAGGACTCTCGAAAAGCGGCGAACTGCTTATGAAGCCTCTGCGCGAAGCAATGGACCGGAACATGCTGTCGGTCTTCAAAGGCAAAGCCAAAATCATACTCAGCGAACTCAAGGAAGCCGATGCTGCCGTCCTCGGTGCGAGTGCACTCGGCTGGGAGGCGAAACCAATCGCCCAGGCCTGATACCATCAAAAACGCCGGCTCCATCGCCGGCGTTTTTTATTTAGAACATACGATAAGAAGTTTTTTTTCGTCAGAAGCCGTTACGGCGAATAACCGTAAATTACCGGGAGATTCCTTAACCCCCAACCGTCCTCTCAGAGCGTCGGCATTCATTCCAAAATTACGTGTCGCTATACTTATAGCCGGATATTTCGATTTAAAACGTTTTATGACCGACGATGCGAACGGAAGCACTTCTTTCACTTCCCACAATACTCCCGGAAAACCGTCTATTTTCTCTGAAGAAAACAGAAGTCTGGTATTGTCGTGAAAACCGCGAAGACCAAAGGCTGATGCAAGCACTCTGAAAGCCCCGGATTTCATAACCGCCGGATAAGGCTCGCATATAAAATCACCGGCTTTTACCTCGGGAGATGTCACGACATCGGGCGCAGCGACCTCACGGTCTGCGGTGAAAGAGAACATGCTTGAATCATTCGGACCAAGCGTGACACCCTCGATCATTGTCTGTTCCGGCTCAGCGCCCTCGAAAACTATCGTTATGACAAGTTCCTTGCACTCCGTCGAGGTTCCGGCCGCTGCCACAGAAACCGGTCTGCGTCCTAATGCCGCTATCGTATGGCTGATATCGAGCATGGGAGACGCTTTGATCACAAGCATACGGCATATTTGCGCGATTTTAGGCAAAAGAGAAACGACATCAGGGCTGCAATCGGCCAAGGCAAACAGACGGCTGCCGTCTGAAGCACGTCGGGCCGGATCTATAAATGCCGTTTCGAACCGAATCTTCTCCGCCACGCACCTGTCGATATAATCGACACAATCCGCACAGACAGGATATATCACATCTCCGAGCGCAAGTCCATCGGCATTATATCGCAGAGCCTCGACAAGAGCCTCGTTACGATCTACGGCCACGACAGACGATGCCCGGCGAGCCATATGGAAAACATCTATGCCGAGACCTGACGTCAGATCGACGACAGAGGCACCTTCCGGCACCAGCGATGCATGATAATCGGCAAGAATATCGCTGCTCGCCTGCTCTCCGGCCAACGTCGACGGAAAATAAAAATCCGGGAACGAAGCCAACGTATCCTGAAGCTTGCGGCCGAATTTCTTACGACACTCGATCTGCACAATTCCGGCAGGATAATCCACATCACTCTTTTTCCCGGCATACTTGAGCCGGAGTGCGGCAGGATCGGCATACGCGTTATCCCTTATCCATTTGAAAAATTTCGGCGAGAAATCCATAAAACGAAGATATATAGGAAATACAACCGGGCACAAATAATTTTTGTTCAAAAAAAGGAGCCGCTCGATATCGGGCGGCTCCCTGTGCGATTATTTAAACGTCGGACGTCTCGATTATTTGCCTTCGATAGCAGCCACACCGGGAAGCACCTTGCCTTCGATAGCTTCAAGGAGGGCACCGCCGCCGGTCGATACATACGAAACCTCGTCGGCAAGACCGAATTTGTTGATGCAGGCAACAGAATCGCCACCGCCTACAAGCGAGAATGCGCCGTTCTTTGTTGCTTCAACAACAGCATCAGCGATAGCGCGGCTACCGGCAGTGAAATTGTCGAATTCGAATACACCGGCAGGGCCGTTCCAGAGGATAGTCTTGGAAGGAACGATGGTCTCGGTGAAAAGCTTACGGGTCTCGGGACCTGCGTCAAGACCTTCCCAGCCTTCGGGAATATCCATAACGGAGCAGATCTGGGTGTGGGCGTCGTTGCTGAATGCGTCGGCAGCCACACAATCGGTGCCAAGCACGAGGTTTACACCTTTGGCTTTAGCCTTGGCCATGATATCGAGTGCGAGCTGGAGTTTGTCTTCCTCGCAGATAGAGTTGCCTACATTGCCGCCCATAGCCTTTGCGAAGGTATAAGTCATACCGCCGCAGAGGATCAGGTTGTCTACCTTATCCATGAGGTTCTCGATAATACCGATCTTGGTCGAAACCTTCGATCCGCCCATGATAGCGGTGAAAGGACGACGGATATCCTTAAGGATATTGTCGACAGCCTTCACTTCTTTTTCCATGAGGTAGCCGAGCATTTTGTGATCGGCATCGAAATAGTCGGCAACGACAGCTGTCGAAGCATGACGACGGTGAGCGGTACCGAATGCATCGTTCACATAAACGTCGGCATACGAAGCGAGAGTCTTTGCAAATTCTTTCTGACGCTCTTTCATTTCTTTCTTGGCAGCCTCATATGCAGGATCGTCTTTGTCGATACCTACGGGTTTGCCTTCTTCCTCAGGATAGAAGCGGAGGTTTTCGAGCAGAAGAACCTGACCGGGCTTGAGAGCGGCGGCCATGTCAGCAGCGGCAGCACAGTCGGGAGCGAACTCGACATCGGTACCGAGAGCCTTGGCTACGGCATCCTTGATCTGACCCAGCGAAAGTTTTGCATTCACCTTGCCTTTGGGCTTGCCCATATGGCTCATGATGATCAGAGAACCGCCATCGTTGAGGATTTTCTTAAGGGTGGGGAGAGCGCCGCGGATACGGGTATCGTCGGTGATGTTGCCGTTTTCATCCAGAGGCACATTGAAGTCAACGCGTACAAGCGCCTTTTTGCCTTTGAAATCGAAATTGTCGATTGTCATATTATTCAAATGTTAGTTATAAGATACATTGTCGAGGGCACCTTCCGGCACCTTTCCATCTGCAAAATTAGCGATTTTTTCCGTAATTATTCCACACAAACCCTAAAAAGAGCACCGCTAAGAGTTAAAAGCTCCAAAATTATGTACATATCGTCTTATGTAGACGTTCACGGGACACACTACTCGCCATCAACATGCTTTGTTTCAGAACAGAACAACAGACGCGAGTCCGACAGTAACCGCAGAAACCGGCACCGGTTGCGTGACAAGACGATAACCGACCGACCCTCGAACGCCAAAACATGATGTGAGACGCCAACTGAGAGCGACTTCGCAATCAGCCTCAAAACCGCATGCGGCACCGCAATATCCCCGCACAGACTCTGAGACAAGCGCACCGGCCTGGATCGACGGCTCGACCGCAAGCCATTCCGCAGGCAAAAGGAAATGCCCTGTCATTCCGGCAACTGCTGCATACGAATTCAACGGACTTGAGTCTATCCCGTCGGTCTTCACTATCGCCGAAGCCGTTCTCAGTGATATTATGCCGCCCCAACGGCAAGAAAAAGGCAGCTGTCCGCGAAAAGACAGGCCGAATCCCGTACGGATCTCATCGTCAAGATGGTACGCAGCCTCACTCGACACGGAAATACCGGGTCGGAAATCATTATATGCCAAAGATCTTTTACTTGCTGATGAATGAAATATCTTCCCCGCAAGCCAATATGAGATCTGGGTTGAAACAATACCGAGAGCGGCGCCGGCAATCACATCCGAAGCATAATGCCGGCGAGCCCTCACACGCTGGAGTCCCACAAGTGTCGCGGCCGTCTGTGCTCCCGTACCCCACCAGGGTGAATATCGGTAGCATTCGCGCGAAACGACCGATGATGCGGTAAACGCCCACGATGTATGACGTGAAGGAAATGAATTATGAGAAGTTCTGTCGGGTCTTATTTCGTGTACAGCGCTTTTTAAAGTTTCAGTAAAGGCAGCATTTAAAGCAGCCGAAGCTGTCGCGGCAACCACAATCTTCCCTCCTCTTCTTTTTTCTACAGTTGTGGAATCGGGCTGCGCAGCCGATACCACGCACGGAATGCCAAAAAGAATCGACACTATAATAATTCGAACCAATAAATTCATGTCCGCGGATTTTTCGGCAAAGATATGATTTTTTTGCCGTTGACAATGCGTCGTCCGCCATATAACGTTTTTTGACACTCCCGGACATTGGATTTATGGTATTTTTTTACTAATTTTGCGCAAAAACATGCGCATATCATGACCCGCAAATGGAACTATCCCACGATGTCGACTGAAGAACAGCGACTCGGCGCCGAACTTGCCCGGCGCTTTGCAAATTGTGCGCCTATTGCAGACCTTCTGGTGCAACGCGGCATAACCACTATCGCCGCCGCCGAAAAATTCTTCCACCCGTCACTCCGCGACCTCCACGATCCATTCCTGATGCAGGATATGGACAAAGCCGTTGAAAGACTCAACCGCGCGATGGGTTCTAAAGAAAAAATAATGGTATACGGAGATTACGATGTCGACGGCACAACTGCCGTGGCTCTCGTATACCGCTATCTCCAGAACTTCTATTCAGAACTCGATTTCTATATTCCTACCCGCTACGACGAAGGCTACGGCATTTCACGCAAAAGCATAGACTATGTAGCCGAACAGGGTGTGAAACTCGTCATAATTCTCGACTGCGGCATCAAGGCGATCGACGAAATCAGATATGCCGCCGAACGCGGCATCGACTTCATCATCTGCGACCATCATGTGCCCGACGACGAGCTTCCGCCGGCCGTGGCTATCCTGAACCCGAAGCTCGAAAGCTCCACATACCCGTGTCCGCACCTTTCCGGCTGCGGTGTGGGATATAAGTTCATGCAGGCTTTCTCTATAAGCAACGGCATACCTACCGCCGAACTCGAGAGCATGCTCGATCTCGTGGCTGTAAGTATTGCTGCCGATATCGTACCGATGATCGACGAAAACCGCACCATGGCCTACATGGGGCTCAAGCGTCTCAACACCAACCCCAACCTCGGGCTCCGGGCAATAATCCGCACATGCGGACTCGGCGGCAAGGAAATAAGCATCAGCGATGTCGTGTTCAAGATCGGTCCGCGGATCAACGCTTCGGGACGCATGCAGAGCGGCAGCGAGGCCGTTGAGCTTCTTGTGGCACGCGACACAAAAGAAGCCGCACGCAAGAGCCTCGAGATCGACCAGTACAATAAAGACCGCAAGGAACTCGACAAACGAATTACAGAAGAAGCCAATACCATTCTCGATTCACGCGGCGAGACCCACTCTCCCAAGAAATCGATCGTGATATACAACAAAGACTGGCATAAAGGCATTATCGGCATTGTGGCATCACGCCTCACCGAGCTATATTACAAACCGTCGGTAGTCCTCACATTTTCCAACGGCCTCGCCACCGGCTCCTCGCGCTCGGTGCAGGGCTTCGACATATACAAGGCTGTCGAGTCCACGCGCGATCTGCTCGAAAACTTCGGCGGCCATGCCTATGCCGTCGGCCTTTCGATGAAGGAAGAGAACATACCGGAATTCACACGACGCTTCGAGGAATATGTAGCCACCAATATCCTCCCCGAACAGCTTACGCCACAAATCGATATCGACGCATTCCTCACATTCTCGGACATCACACCCGAACTGGTATCGACATTACGACTGTTCAATCCCTACGGGCCGGGCAACCGCAAACCGACATTCTGCACACGCCGCGTCAAGGATTTCGGCACAAGCAAGCTCGTCGGACGCAATCTCGAGCATATCAAGCTTGAACTTGTCGACGATACCTCCGGCCGCGTAGTCAACGGTATTGCCTTCAACATGGCCTCGTATTTCGACCATATCCACTCCGGCAAGCCTTTCAATATCTGCTATACCATCGAGGAAAACCAGCACCAGAACGCCACTTCCGGCGTACAGCTGCTCGTCAAGCAGATCCGGGCCGACCTTGAATAGGCCTCTCATGGAACCTTACGGCTATTACGATTTCTCCGACGAAGACTACTTCGACGAAGCCCTTGCCGCCTTTGATGCCGGCGATAGCGACGACGAACCGGACCTTCACGGCATCCTCCGTCACTACTGGGGCTACGACAGTTTCCGTCCGCTCCAGCTCGAAATATCGCAAAGCGTACTCGACGGAAGAGACACCATCGGACTGCTGCCCACCGGAGGTGGAAAATCGATCACATTCCAGGTTCCGGCAATGGCTCTCGACGGTCTCACCGTCGTCATATCGCCTCTGATCTCGCTGATGAAAGATCAGGTCGACAACCTGCGCCGCCGTCGCATACCGGCCGCCTATCTCGGAGCCGGGATGTCGCGCGCCGAAGCCGACTATACCTACGAACGCCTGCGCCAGGGCAAGCTCCGGCTGCTCTACCTCGCCCCGGAACGCCTCGCCCGCGAAAGTTTCATTTCACGCATGCGCGGCTGGGACATACGGCTGTTCGTGGTCGACGAGGCTCACTGCATATCGCAATGGGGCTACGACTTCCGGCCTTCCTACATGAATCTGAGCGTGCTCCGCGACGTCTTCCCCGGAGTTCCGTTTCTTGCCCTTACAGCCTCGGCCACACCCGAGGTCGTGAAAGACATCTCCGTCAGGCTGGGCATGCGCTCTCCTGCGATATTCTCGAAAAGCTTTTCGAGACCGAACATTTCATTTATCGTGCGGCTGACTGAAGAGAAAAACACAAAACTTATCAATATACTCAACAGCACGCACGGATCGGCCATAGTCTACGTACGCTCGCGAAAACGCGCCCGTGAAACAGCCGAAATGCTTGCCACCAACGGCATAAAGGCGTCGTTTTACCATGCCGGACTCGAAATGCATGAGAAAAACGAGCGGCAGGAAGCCTGGCAACGCGGCGAGACACGCGTCATAGTGGCCACAACCGCTTTCGGCATGGGCATCGACAAGCCCGATGTACGTCTGGTAGTCCACATCGATATGCCGTCCACACTTGAAGAATATTATCAGGAAGCCGGACGTGCCGGACGCGATGGCGAGCATTCGATAGCCGTCATCCTCGCCTCGACACGCGACAAAGGTGTATTCGCGAGACGGCTCAACGAGGCTTTTCCCGACCGTGAATTCATCAATCGTGTCTACGACGAAGTATGCCGCTTCCTCGATATAACTATGGGCGAAGGTTTCGGGCTTCTGTTCGATTTCAACCCGGAAGTGATGTGCGAACGCTACAAACTGCCGCTGCGCCACACCCTGGGCGCCCTGTCGATACTGAGCCGGGCCGGATATTTCGAATATATCGAGGAGTCCGACACTGCGAGCCGTATCATGTTTACATGCTCGCGCCACGAACTCTATGATCTCGAGACCGACTCTCGGACCGAAGAAATTCTTCAGACTATAATGCGCACATATCCCGGTCTGTTCGCCGACTATGTGTTCATCGACGAAGTTACAATCGCCCGCAAATGCTCCCTGCAGCCCGATGACGTCTATCAGACTCTTATAGATCTCCGACGGCGTCATGTCCTCAACTTCATTCCACGCAAGCGCACGCCATACCTCTATATGAGCATGAACAGGCACCTCTCGGCCGAAATAAGCCTCCCGCGGGAAGTCTATGCAGACCGTCGCGAAGCTATGGCAAAACGACTTGAGGCCATGAAAAATTTCGTTTTCGAAAATGATTCCTGCCGCGTCGGCCGCATGCTCCGTTACTTCGGAGAAGAACCCGCACAGCCATGCGGAAAATGCGATGTGTGCCGGTCGCGAACACCTGTCGCGCCATTCGACGCAGCCGCATTCGACAGGCGTCTCGACGAATTCTTTCTAATGATCGCACCAGAGACAAAACTCGACATCCGTTCTTTAGCGCCATATTATCCACGTCATACAGCCGAAGTCGCTGCACGCATACGCGAACTCGCCTCCGGCGGTCTCATCAGAATCGAAGGCCCATACATCTCCCGCCCCGAATAATTCCGGTTAATTTCCGAGTGAGACACATGGAGTCAGAGGCAATTTGGCATTCTGTGGAAAATACATTAATTTTGTTTCGAAACATTTGTAATCCATATGCACACAAAAATCTTCGCTCTCTTCATTGCCATTTTGCTTGGAACGACTCCCGGTCTGGCATGTACGTCGCTTATAGCTTCAGGAAAAGCGACGGTGTCGGGTCGCCCGATACTATGGAAACATCGCGACACTTCCGCCAAAAACAATTATCTATACCGCGTGGAGGCCGATTCTCTCGCAGGACGTCCCTACGGCTTCATAGGTCTTTTCAACGGCGCCGACACCCTTGTGCTCGACGAGGCGTGGATGGGTATGAACGATGCCGGATTCGCCATCATGAACACTGTAGCCTACAATCTGCCGGCGAACAGCCCCGAATGGATTGACCGCGAAGGATATGTTATGGCGCTCGCGCTTGGCAAATGTGCTTCAGTAGATGATTTCGCCGCCCTGCTCGACTCCCTGCCACGCCCGATGGGCGTCCGTACCAATTTCGGAGTCATCGACGCCGCCGGCAATGGCGCATACTTCGAGACAGACGACAACGGATACACCCGTTTCGATCTTGCAGATACTCCCGACGGAGTGATGATACGAACAAACTATGCCTACAGCGGGACGGCCGATCAGGGTCTCGGCTATATCCGTCACGGAAATGTGGAGGCTCTTTTAAAGGCTGAGATCGCGACCGGCAGTATTACACCAATGTCGCTTACAGATGGCGTAAGCCGCTCGTTCTACAATTCGCTCATGGGCTACGACGCACTCGAAATAGGCGATACATGGACTGTCGATCAGGACTACGTGCCCCGCCATTCATCGACAGCCTCGATAGTCATCGAGGGAGTACTCCCCGGCGAGACACCCGACAAAACAATGATGTGGGCCAACGTTGCCTATCCTCCCTGCTCCCATACCGTAGCCGTATCACTTGATGAAATACCATTTGAGGCAGGCCCGAACTCAGAACGAGGCGCTTATTCACCCGCAGGACTTGAAGCTTCTGAACATATGAAATCAGTCTTTCCGGTAGAGCGCGGAAACGGTCAGAAATATATAAACCTCGACGTCCTCAGGCCTATCCTCGAAGCCGAATACGCTATCTCGCTTGCCAACTACGCAAAAGCGGCGGCCAAACGACGCTAAGTCATATTTTTTTGCTAAATTTGCCGCAATATGAATGCCAACAGCGAAAAACAGGAAGTCCTCGACAAGCGCTACCTGCGCATGGCTCAGATATGGGCTGAAAACTCATATTGCCAGCGCCGGAAAGTGGGCGCAATTCTGGTAAAGGACAAGATGATAATATCGGACGGCTATAACGGCACCCCGGCCGGCTTCGAGAATGTGTGCGAGGATGCCGCAGGAGCGACAAAGCCGTATGTGCTTCATGCCGAAGCCAATGCCATAACCAAAGTCGCCCGCAGCAATAATTCGAGCGATGGATCGACACTATACGTTACCGCATCGCCCTGTGTGGAATGTGCCAAACTCATCATCCAGTCGGGCATCCGACGGGTGGTATTCAACGATCTCTACCGTCTCTGCGACGGAATAGAACTTCTGCGCCGTGCCGGTGTGGAATGCGTGCATATATCTGACCTCCAATGAACGACAATCGCAAATACATGCTCTGGCTGCCCGTAACGGCAGCCCTTTTCCTGATAGCCGGAATATGGACCGGCACATATCTTTCGAGTCATGACAGCGCAGGCGCAAGCCGCCATAAACTCGACCGGGTATTCGATATCATCGACCAGTACTATGTCGACGAAGTATCACCCGACAGCCTTATCGAGATGACCCTGCCAGAACTGCTCCGCAATCTCGATCCGCATTCGTCATACATACCGCGCGAAGATCGTCTCGCCGCCAACCGCGATCTTGAAGGTTCTTTTTATGGCATCGGAGTGTCGTTCCAGATAATCAACGACACCATCTATGTATTAGAAGTAATAAACTGCGGAGCGGCTGAAGAAGCCGGTCTCCTCGCGGGCGACCGCATAATCGAGGTTGACGGCGAAAATATCGCGGGCACCGGTGTGACCGAAAACGACGTATTCACCCGTCTGAGAGGCCCCGAAGGAACACCGGTAGAGGTGACTGTGAAACGTCACAACAGCACCGCTCCCATAAAATATAAGCTCATCCGCGGTGAGGTGCCTGTATCGCCCATCGATGCATCGTATATGATCAACGACACAACAGGATATCTGCGTCTCGGCAAATTCTCGGACAATACATATGCCGAAGCACTCACCACCCTGATGCAACTACGGTTCCTCGGCGCGAAATCATTTATTCTCGACCTCCGCGGCAACGGAGGAGGATATATGCTTCCTGCCGTGCGGGTGGCAAACGAATTCCTTGAACCCGAACGCATCATTGTTTCGACCAAAGGTCGCTCGATGGTCGACAACCGCACCATTTATGCCGACGGAAGCGGCGACTTCCGCAACGAAAAACTCGTCGTACTGGTCGACGAATTTTCAGCAAGCTCAAGCGAGATTCTGTCAGGTGCAATTCAGGACAACGACCGCGGTCTCATCATCGGACGGCGTACCTTCGGCAAAGGTCTGGTGCAACAGCCGTTCGAACTGCCCGACTCAAGCGAATTCCGCCTTACCGTACAGCGTTACTACACTCCGTCGGGCCGCTGCATCCAGAAGCAATACACCCCGGGGCACAGCATGGATTACGAGGTCGAGGTCTACGACCGCTATAACCGCGGCGAGATATTCTCGGCCGACAGTATCAAGGTTGATTCAACACAGATTTTCCACACCACAACAGGACGTCTCGTATATGGAAGCGGCGGTATAATACCGGATATTTTCGTACCGTCCGACACCAGCGGTGTAACGAACTATTATATAAAGGTAGCCAATGCCGGTCTGTTGCGCAAATTCGCTTACGAATATGCCGATCTCAACCGCGAACGCCTCAACGAAAGCGAGAACACCGCCGATATGCTTTCGCGCCTGCCGGCCGACTACGTGCTCTTGCAGTCGTTCGTAAATTATGCCAATACGAAAGGTGGAATAGCACCGAGATGGTATTATATCAACATTTCGGCTCCTTTGATTGTTAATCAGATCAAAGCATTGATCGCACGCGACATTCTCGGACTTGATGGATATTTCGAAGTCGTGAATCAGACCGATCCTGTCGTGCAGGAAGCACTCCGCCAACTCTCGGGCGGAGGTGCCGATTTTCCTCTAAGCGACCATAAAACCACCGAAAAATGACACAACCCACAAAGGAAAATATCCGCAGTCGTGTCCGGGCTTGCAAAAGCGTGCTCGGAGATGCCGAACGTCTGGCAGCCGCCACACGAGTGTTTGACAGAGTGCGTTCGATGGCCGCATTCATGATGGCTCACAATGTGCTCCTATACAATTCGCTTCCCGACGAACTCTCTACGCGCGAGTTCATGGATTCTTTCGCGACAGACCCCGACAAGCATTTCTTCCTGCCCCGAGTAAATGGTCTTGACCTTGAGATTCTTCCATATGAACGCTCACGCATGCATTTGGGAGCATTTCATATCGAGGAACCCGACGGAGACGACACGGTCGATATTTCAGACATAGATCTGATCATTGTTCCGGCTGTGGCATACGATCGACATGGCAACCGCGTAGGACGCGGAAAAGGCTATTACGACCGGCTGTTATCGCGCTCGAAAGCTGTTACCATAGGTGTGTGCTACGACTTCCAGCTATTTGATGAGATCGATGCGGAAGAGCACGACATTCCCGTCCATTTCGTCGTGGCCGACGGACACGAAATTTATCGCGGACGGCGCCGCTGAGAAGTACTCCGGCTACCGCTGCCTGAACCTTTCGAACGTGATCCGCTACTGTTATAACCCGAATTGCTCCCCGAGTTTTTCGAGCTGCTATCGTTATAATAGTCTTCTCCGCTATAATCGTTTACACGATTTATAATTTCATCCACAACAATGGCCGTAAGCGCTGCAGCGCCAAGGATCTGACCGATCCCGCCGCCTGCGCCGTCCCTTACCGTCGCGCCTCTGCGGGAAGCACCGCCTACGCTCACCATATTGGCCGCAATATCATTCGCCCTTGTGATATGCCAGGACCATACAAGTTCCGATATCTCCGCTATCTTTGCCTCGGTCTCGGCGGCATCGCAATCTGAGGCAAACACAGCGATACTATAGTGTCCGAACCCTCCCGAAGCATACGGAAAATACACAAAAGCGGCATCATTCACAGCCGAGGTCTTACCGTCTTTTTCGAAGCCTGTACCGGTCTTGTTGAATACCGTACCATTTCCGATACCCTTGACTATACGCGAATTGCCGAAAGCCGATTCAGATGCCATAACGGCCTGCAATGCAACGATAGATTGTGTGGTATCTTCAGCGAAAGCATAATTGAACAGACCGGCACAATCAAGCGGCGTACTCCAGTTTTCTGCAGACAGTGATATATCCCTATGCATGTCGTCCTCCGTATGAGCTATTGCAAAATCCCTGGCCGGAGTCTCGGATCTTAGAAGACTGTCGACCTTAGCAGGCGACAAAAAACGGTCAAAAAGAATATCGGCGGCATTATTGTCGCTCATTCTCAACGAATAATATAATAATGTCGAAAGATCAACCGTTCCACCATGACTGTTGACGGCCCTGAGTGGACTCCATGTATTGGCTTTGAGATCATCAGCGCCATATGTCACTTTCGTATTCAGAAAGTCTACTGCCGACATCGTTTTTGCCATAGCTAAAGCTTGATGAAACTTCATTACACTCTGCAACTCAAATCGTCTGTCGCCATTCACACTGATAGTATCACCCCAACCGCTGATTACGGCCACACCCATATTGCGGTCGCCTACCACGGCGGCAATACGGCTTTCAAGCGATTCTGCACCAAGAACACAGAGAGTTCCCGCAAGACCAAGAACAGAGAGAAAAATTCGACGCATCATATAAAATTGGCTTTATTAGCCCCAAAAGTACATAAAATCTCACTTTCTGCCAAAATCCAACAAAATTCTGCCCAATACCCTCCACTAAAAACAACTTAGGCTGCAACGCCTGATTCCCCAAAGCGTTACAGCCTAACTGTCGGATTATGTCAGATTCGCTCTTACTCCTCGATGGCGCCCTGCTCTCCTGTAATTTGTGATGACATATCAGTCTATTAGCGATATGCATGATCTTCAAATCGTCGAAGGCATAGAAAAAGTATGATGTTGGAACTATTCAGGTTCATAGCCTTCATAGTAATACGACTGGGCGATGCCAAGAAAAATGACATCACGGTCATCCGTTTCAGAAGTCAAAGCATTTTGAAGCAGAAAGCGAAGTTCAAGGTCATTGATTGGAGAGCGTTCCATTGCCTGCATATATGATTCGCGTGTGATTTTGCGCCAATCTACGACTTTGCCGAGAGAGCGGCGGAGCATCATGTCAAGCCAAATGCGTGTGGCTCGACCATTTCCTTCCATAAAAGGATGTGCTACGTTCATCTCAACGTATTTAGCAAGTATTTCCTCGAAAGTCGCCTCCGGCATCTTCTCGATAGCTTCGAGAGCCGGAATGAGGTATAGTGAATTGGCAAAACGAAATCCGCCTTTCGAGATATTTAATTCGCGAATCTTTCCGGCAAAAGGATAAAGTCCGTCAAACAGGGTACGATGAATAGCTTGCAGTCCGGCGGTAGAACCGACTTCAAATTCATATATTTTGCCTGATGCGAATAAATCCTTGGCCTTCTCAATGCTTAATCTGTCAATTTCGTTTTGTGTCATTCCTAAGAATTTAAGAAAGGCATGGATTTCAATTTACTGAAATCCATGCCTTATTATTATATGATCTCAGACTAAGCCGCTCAATCCTCGAGCGCGGCCTGCGCCGCAGCAACAAGCCATACAATTTCAGATACTTAGAGCGGTTTTGTAAGTTTTCTTATTTTGGGGGTTATTTATCCATTCGGAAATATTTGTTTAGTAGTTTGGTATCACAACGATTCAATACCCTCTATTTCTTTCAGAAATGCCCCTCTGACGGAGTTTGCGCGCTCGGTTGAGGGTTTTATTGTTTTTGTAACCGACGCGCCTCTAAACGCCTTAAAATGGTCTCCTGCTCTGCCGCCCTGTCGTAGCGGTCTATCGCGGAGTATGAACAAAACCTTTTTGCCCATTGCCGAAAGGTATTGCACTCTCCATTCTCCGAATCGGTATATTCGTCATCCCACAACTCGCAAAGAGAGGCGTATGTTTCGGCTGGATGTGACCCGATAGCGTCAACGACCTCGGTCGGATGCTGGCGCATTAGGATATCAATCCACTCGTCCATGTCAATGCCGGGGTTCTCATGCAGGACATTCCATGCAGCTTCCTTGAGGTCACCATAGAAGTCCGGCTCTTCGTCATCGAGCATATTGTCAAGAGCCTCCACAAGGGAAGCCATTTCTTCATCCGATATTTCGTATTTATTTTCGTCCATGTTTCAAAACTTAAAAGTTTGAATACTACCGAGCGTTATATATTCGCGGCATGAAAAAGATATTCAGAATAATCAAACGCTGGCGATACTCACGTCTTTATCGTAAACTCTTCATGCATTACGCTGGCAAATTCAATTATGCATATGAAGCCACAGCGCAAGCCGATGAAGCCTTCTTGTTACTCACTGGCGAGGAGAGGGAAAACTGGATTTAACTATTTGTATATGAAAGAATACTGGTATCTCCGAGAGGGCGATTTTCTGCCCGAAAAGATTGAGACTCTTTGCGATAATTGGAAGCGGTCAAGAAAAACCGTCATCGAATTCCTTTCACAAAATGGCAACATTTTCCCGTCGCGCAATAGCGCGGATATGGCCTCTCAGGCCGTGAGAAATGCGCTCATTGCTCATCAAGTACAGACAGGACATCTCTTAGGAATTCATATTGACGTTGATAATCCTGAATGTGTCGGCTACTAATACCTCTTGCCTCCATTTCATCATGATTAAGACACCCGTTTTCTCTCGCTAAAGCTATCGCATAACGTATAAAACGCTTTGTGTCCACGGGATGTGTGCTGTCTGGAAATGCAGACAGCCAAGTCTCTTTTAATTCTTTCAACTCCATTTCGCTATTTGTTTTCAATATTGATTAGTCTATCAACTTCTTTTCCAAATCCATCAGAAAAAATATTCATAATAGACTCGTAGTCTTTATCACTTACACAATGAGGACAGAATGTAATTTCCCCCATCGGTGTTGACTTAAAATAAAAGTAGAAATCTTTAAGTTTTATTCTTTTGGATTCACAGCCTCTGTAATTGAGTTTCGGACACTTACGTGAAACATGAATCCGTGTGTAGTGATCCACGTAGACGTATTCGCCTAATTTTAAATCGGAAGACATGTTTGTCTTTTTTATTTCAGGATATTTCCATATTGCAGCTACAACGATGGTCGTTATAGAAGCAACTAAAAGAAGTAAATAAAATCGCTTGTCGCTCATAATTTAAGAAATCATTCATTTGATAACAAAGATACTATCGCTATTCCAAATAGAATTATCCATGAGCCTAACCAAAAGATAATAATTAGCCATTGCAAAAATCCAAGAGATAAAGGGATTTCAAGACAAACGGCAATAAGCCAATACGGATAACGGACAATAGCGTATACCAAAGGTAGACAGGCTAGAAACCTTGGAGCTTTTCGTTTTTTAGCAATGATCAAGATCGCTCCAGTAATAAGCATAATTCCAAGGTATAATATTAAGGCGCCCAATTCTATGCCAATTGCCAAAACACCTATTTTTGCCCATATGCCATTTTGGAAAAGTTGTGGAGAAATTCTACAAATGAGGAACATTAAAAAGAAAACCCCAATAAATGAGATGAATAAAGAGGCAATGCTTCGCCATAAATTTTGTATAAATTTCATATCACCACCCCTTATTAATCAACACATTCACAACTTTCCAGACCTCCTGAATCATCTTCTTGGGCAGCTCTTCGTCCGCAGCTTCCGGGTTGTAGGAATGACACGTCACGTAATTCGCCGGGTCCGGGTCATACTTTAGAATCTGCTTGGTGATTCGGCGATCGTCAGTCAGCCACAACACAAAATCACTCCCATATCCGAAATACTCGCGCCACCCCTCTACCCTACGGATCTGCAATATGGCACCAGCAGGAATAGTAGGCGCCATCGAATTACCCGATTGTAAAATAGCGACGTCACCCGGTCTTGCGTCAGGAAACGGAATCATACGCTCTATATATTGCTCTGACGCAGCCAAAGAATTAGGCGAGTAAACACCACCAACACTGTCAATATGCACCAATGGTATCATAACCTGAGTATCCTCGGAAGCTGCTGTCTCGATGAACTCAGTGTCTTCTATTCTATCCTTTAGCATTTCGCCTTCTCCAGTTAGAAGCCAATCGATATTCAAGTCGCTTGCATTAGCTATTCTATCAAAGGTGCTTTTGCGAGTTGTCTCTCTCAACCTTGCGGCAGTTCCATTACTTAAGCCTACTTCGCGTTCAAAATCTTTGAATGTCATGGATTTGAACGCAAGATACTCCGAAAGCCGTTCTTGTAGTGTCATTGCGAGAAGCGTTAAATAGTGTTATTTTATTAGCAGTGCTATTGCATATGATTAGCATTGCTATTATCTTTGCAACGTGATAACAAAAATTACATCGCAAAGATAACGATTAAGAATCAAATAAACAATATAATATGACACTTAAGGAAATGTATCTTGAGGCAAAACAGGCCCCCAAACCCAAGAACCCTGATACCCCAGCCGCAGCATTTGTCAAAAAAATCGCAGCCTTGACAAAGAAAAGCGAGATAGCTGTTCGCCGATGGTTATCTGACAGCGACAGCAGCGCCGAACCCGACGCCCTTACAAAAGAAGTCCTCGCCCGACATTTCAACACAACACCGGAGGAACTCTTTCCAACAACATAAACCCAACCACCCAAGCCATGAACGTAACATTACAAGACCTCCTGCACGCCATCAACATCATTGGTGAAGACCTCGATGTTTGCGTAGACGGCATAGACTCGATTGCCGTATGCCCTCCCGTCCGACTCACTCCCGCCGGCCGTACATATTTCAGAGCAGCTCTTGCCGCCAACGTCGTTGTGGAATACGGCGATTACGGTCACCGAGCCACCTACGTCAGCGATGACGATGAGTTAGCCGACAAAGACGCATGGGAATTGCTTGCTTCACTCGCAGGTTACTGCGCTGACAGCAAGACCAAAACATGGTTCGAAGGCGAAGACGCAGAATTAATTTAACCCAAAGCAGTACAACTATGACAACCGCAAACACCTACACCCTTTCCGAAGCACAGACAGCCCTCAAAGGAAAACACTTCCACCGCCACGAAACAATCACCGATTTCGTCGAAACATTCAAAATACGTTCACTCCGCCCCGCCGACACCAAAGGACACTATCGCCTCATAGGCAAAAACGCCGAGCACACCATTTCCGGCGCCACACTCATCAGACTTCTTCGCGACGGTCAGTGCCATGCCCGCAACGAATCATACCTGATAACCGACCCAAGATAACTGACCACCCCATGGCAGATAAACACACCTTACCCTCAAAATGGTCGAGCGGTCTATGGATTAGGCCGGACGCCTGGGAGAAATGGCAGGCATGCGTAGTAACGCCCGACCATAAGGACGATGGCCGGAAACTGAATTTCAGAGAGACGGCGATGTTTATTCGAGCCTACTGGAAGTGCAGTTCCAACAAATCCGGAGCGCTAATGTGTATCATAGCAAGAGCCTTAACCTTCCGTCTGAAACCCTCGCAGGCACCACTGCCGACAGAGACAGAGAAAACGCGACCCGACGCCGGTCTGATATTCCTCTTCGACACCGATATACTCAACTGGTGATGACCGCCACAATCTGGACACACAACCGCCGAAAGAGCTTTTTCAAGGCGTGCAGCCATCCACTCGCCGGCGTCCATGCCGGGCACAAGAATATCATTCATAACAATTCACTGATTTAATGATCTGACAACACAAAATTAGTGAAATCCCGCGGAAAAGCGCGAGCAGCCGAATCGAATTGGCCCGCGGGAACAAATACTAAAATCAAAAAAACATGGTCTACACCCACTACCTCAACCTCCCCGGCCTCAACGACCACGACCGTCAGCTCGTCGCCGAAGCCACCCTAAGCTACTGGGACGATATTCATCCCGAGCAAGCCCAGACCGCCGACGGACGCCGCGCCCTCAAAGAAATACAAAACTTCAAATACCGTCAGGAAGACTGCCTCCTCTCCGGCGACAACTACTACTGTTAAAGACCAATACCCATGACAAAATCAATCCTCCGCATAACCCTCCTCCTCGCGCTCGGCGCCACTGTCATCACAGGCATGTGCATGTCTCCGCGCACAGCTCTCGAACAGGTCATCATAACCGTCATCTCTCTGGGCAGTCTCGCCGCCCTCCTCTGCCTCTATCCCCGATGGAGCAAAACCGACCCCATAATATCAGCCTATCACCGATGGGCTTCAAAAGGAACCCGCGAATAAAATGGCATTTACCCCCAAATACATACTCCGTCCGGCCGGTCGCCCCACCGGAACATTCATCTGGGCCCCATGCCTCAGGCTGGCTCTGACACTAAAGAAACAAGCCGAAAGAATCACCGGCCGGAAATGGAAATTAACAAATAAGGATACCACCCATGACAATTCAGTTTAGCGACAGAGCCGTGCCCTACGGCGTATTCCTCAACGACCTTGCCGACGCTCTCGCCGAAAGAATGCGCAAAAAGGACGAGCCCGAATACATCTGCCAGAACGAGGCATTCCGGCGCTTCGGCAGATCCAACGTAATGCGGTGGCGAGATACAGGTAAAATCGAGCCATGCAAGCGAACTCAAAAAATAGAATACAAAGTCTCGGAACTTCAACGGCTCCAGGACACCAGGCAAGACTACTTCAAATAATCAGCCGGACGGGTAAATAATCTCAACCGGATAGAGGCCGGATAACCAAGCCGGTAGTGCAGGTTCGAATCCTGCCCCGTTCACAATCAATAAAAACGGCCCATAGTGGGTGGCCTGACCTCGCAAGGTACGCGTACCTCAAACCATACATAGCGAGACGGTAGCTAATCTGGGAGATAAACGCCCCGACGCGACACACACGAACGGACACTATGAGCCGCAGTAGCAAGTATGACTTTTAATGCAGCGTTAAGTCGCTGCCCTACATATTGACCTCTCACCAAGATAAAAAGATAAAAACCAATATGGTGTGTGACGACTGCATGCGGTGTAAGGTTTGGGTAGGTATGCCCGACAACCGAGGCGGCCATTAGTATTGCCTTAAATTGGCCTCGGCTTCCGACCACGCAGGTTCGACTCCTGCCTGTCGTCCTAAACAACCACATAGATACAATTTCAATGTTCATGGCCGTCTCCGCTGTGAAGCGTGGACGGATTTTTTCCGGGCGATCAGTATTCGATGGCGAAACACTGCCGAGGCGCGCCGACGCAGAGAGGCGGGTTCGACTCCCGCACCCCCCGCAAAACCAAAGCGATAACAACTTTCATATTTTTTTGTTACGGGTGCTCCCGTCGTGAGACGATGGCGCCCCTTTCCGGAAGAATGGCGAAAATGGTAGACGCGCCGCACTCAAAATGCGGTGGTCGCAAGACCGTAAGGGTTCGACTCCCTTTTCTTCCACAAAAGCAGAATGTGGGTTCTGCTCATGCTTGGGTGCCGGTCGGGCCACAGCGCCCGGCCGGTTTTTCCATACATGATCACCACTCCCACACATTATAAACAACCCCAAACACCTCCGCCCTATGAGCAAAGTAACAATCTCTGCAAAACACATCGCCGACCTCAACCCGATGGAAATCGTCAAGGACGACCTTGTGCGCCAACGCTTCATTGACCTTTACGGTGCGCTATGGAGCCAGACCGACGCCGAAGCCGTCTACGAGCGCGAAGCAATCCACTTCAACCGACTCCTGGCCGACAGTGCCAACCTAAAAAACTGTACACCCGTATCTATCTTCATCGCCTTTATCGACCTTGCCGTCTGCGGCCTCTCGGTCGAACCCGGAACACGGGCCCTTGCATATCTTCAGCCACGCGGTTACAAGACCGGAGCCAAAGACACCAACGGAAAAGACATCTACGAACAGCGCTGCACCCTCACAATCTCCGGCTATGGCGAACTCATACAGCGCACCCGCGCCGGACAGATACGCCACGCCGACAACCCCGTCATCGTCTACGAAGGCGACGGTTTCAGCTTTACCGACAAAGGCGGCACAAAATCAGTCGAATACACCCTCAACATAAACCACAACTCCCAAAAGCCGGTCGCATGCTTCATGCGCATAACACGTGCCGACGGCTCAATAGACTATGCCGTGCTTCTCGAAGAAGACTGGCGTCGACTCGCCGAATACTCAGGCCGGGCCAACAAAAAATGGGATAACAACACAAGATCATACGTCGAAACACCCAACGCACTCTACACCTCAGGCGAAGGCAACCGTATCGACAGCGGTTTCCTTATGGCCAAATGTATCAAACACGCATTCAGAACCTACCCCAAGCTACGCATTGGCAAGGGTACAACCTACGAATCCGACGACGCCCCGCAACCGGAAGACGACCTCTACGGCATGGGCGACAACCAACAGAACGAAGCCTCCAAAGAGGAAAGCTTTGCACCCGCCCCCGACATGTCCGCCGGCGTGACCATCGACCCCGCACAGTCCGAAGGCGACGACGGTATATTCTGACAAATACACAACCTGCCGTGCCTGCTTCCTCGGGAGTAGACACGGCCCAACACTCCCATAAACATGAGCAACCAACAACTTATCCCTCTTTCCGACGCCGTGATCGTGCGTCAGGAAAACATCGCTACTATTGTCAAGGCCGGTCCCGAATCCTACCGTATCAACCGTGGTATTTGCGAACGTGGCCTGAAAAAAGGTCAGGCGCTTCTCGATGAAATCACAGCCGGTGGCATGACCGACGAACTCGACATGCGGATTGCCGGTTACCTTTCATCAGCCCGGAAATCAGTAAGCGACATGAACGAGCGCCGATCTTCCGTCACAAAACTGTTCGACATGGTACGCTCCGAGTTTACTCTGCTCGAAAACACCATCGACCCCACAAAGAAAGATACAATTCCTTATCAGCTCTCTCAATATCGCAACGCCTATGCCGCAAAGAAACGCGAGGAACAGGAGCGCCTGCGCCAGGAGCAACTCGCCGCTCAGGAACTCGCCAAGGCCAAAGAGACATACCGAGTTGCCGTCGAAGAAGACTACCGTCGCTCATTCAGCAACCTCGTCTCCAGCTCCATCAATGATCTCACCCAGATGAACAGCTGCGTGACCCTCGACAACTACACCGCGGTCTTCGACACCGTCACCGGCTATCAGTCGGCACTCCCTGCCGATTGGTGTCCTCCTTCGACAGTACGCCAGCCATACAATCTGTCGCCCGACGAAGCCAAAACCATCCGCGAAAAGGTATTCCAGAAACTTCTCCCACAATTCCGGAAACAATTCGTGAACGAGGTCGACGAATACCGCTGCGAAATACTCGACAAACTGCCCTCGAAGAAAACCGAACTCGAACGAATGGCCGAAGCCTCAGCAGCCGAAGCTGCCCGGCTAAAGGCCGACATAGCCAGACGCGAGGCCGAAGAAGCTGCCCGAAAGGAACAGGAACGTCAAAAGGCCGAGGCCGAAGCCGCCCGGAAAGCCGAGTTAGACAAAGCCAATGCCGAAATGGCCGGCCTCTTCAGCATGGCAAAGGCCGCCCAAGTCTATACTCCGAAGACAAAAGTCAGCAAGAAGATCAAAGTCCACAACCCCGCTGCGTACCTCGCAATAATCTCGCTATGGTGGCAACATGAGGGCTGCAAACTCTCCGTCGACGAACTTGCCAAAATATTCAAAAAACAACTCACCTTCTGCGAAAAACTCGCCACCAAAGAAGAAATCCTCGTAGAAAATACCGGCCTCGAATATTACGACGACGTAAAAGCGCAGTAATATGAACCTCAATCCCGATACATATTATCTTCGTAGCGAGGTCTCCAACTCCGACCTTACCGAACTGAAAAACATTCTCCACCCCCGTATGCAATTCGGGGATAAAGAAGCCGCTTTTCGGTTCGGTAACCTCGTAGACGCCATAATCACCGAACCGAAGCGCGTAAATTACTATCGCCACACCGTCGATGACCTTCTCTACACCAACGACGAGTTTCGCCATGCACAGGAAATGCACCGTGCTCTGCGCATGGAAGCCCGGCGCGACCCCTTTCTTGCAAAAGTGTTAGCCGAAGCCGAAACTCAATGCTTCATGGTAAATCCGCAGCAACAATTTGAGTATGGCGGCTTCCCTTTCTCTCTCGCCACTCGCTGTAAGTGGGATTGGTGGTTGAGACCCTGTCATTTCGGCGGCGACCTCAAAACCACCTTTGCCGCCTCTCAGTCAGAATTCGATGAAGCCGTCGACTTCTTCGATTGGGACCGCTCCCGCGCATGGTATATGGACATCGCCCGCTCCAACCGCGATTTCATCTATGCAATATCAAAGAAAAACTGCAAGATATTCAAAAAATTCATCGAGCGAGGCGACGAGATATACACCCGTGGCCGCGAAAAATACGAAGAACTCGCATTTCAGTACTGGTGCTTCAACCTCTATTAGCCATGCCCGAATTAAAACATAATCTTCGTGTCGAGCCTTACCCCTATCAGCGTGACGGCATTCTTTTCGGTTTGCAGAAGAAGCGGCTGATTATCGGCGACGAGCCGGGGCTTGGTAAAACCTTGCAGAGCATAGGTATTGCCGACTGCGCAAACGCTTACCCCTGCCTGGTTATCTGCCCCGCCTCGCTAAAGATAAATTGGCAGCGCGAATTTGAGAAATTTACCGACAAAAAAGCCCTCGTCCTCGACAACTCAACCCGCACCACATGGCCCTATCTTCTCCAGATGGGCATGTATCAGATTGCCATTGTCAACTATGAGAGCCTGCGTAAATACTTCGTATGGGATATAAGAGCCAACGGCACATTCCGATTGAAAGATGTCGTTTTCTGCCCGGAGATTAAACGCTTCCGCTCCGTTATAATCGACGAGAGCCACCGCGTCAAAGACCCCTCCGCCCAACAGACAATCTTCACAAAAGGCATTACCACCGGCAAGCCTTATATCGTGCTGCTATCCGGCACCCCCGTAGTCAACCGTCCTCACGACCTCGTTTCACAGCTCTCAATCATGGAGCGATTGTGTCAGTTTGGCGGCAAGAGTAAATTCTTGTCCGACTACGCCGACAAAGACAGCGACCTCACGGAGCTATCGCGACTGCTATATGAAAAATGCATGATACGCCGCGAGAAAAAAACAGTCCTGACCGACTTACCCGACAAAACCCGCGTCGATCTATACGTCGACATCAGCAACCGCGAAGAATACGACCTTGCCGAAAACGACCTACGCCGCTATCTCGAAGAATACACCGAATGTACCGACGTCGAGATACGCCGCAAAATGCGCATGAAAGCATTGGTAAAGTTTATGACCCTGCGCTCACTGTCTGCCAAAGGCAAAGTAAAACAGGCCGTCGACTTCATCCGTACACACCTTGCCAACGACAAACCCCTCGTTGTCTTCTGCTCCTACCATGACATCGTCGACGCCCTCAAAAAGCAATTCCCGAAAGCCGTCACAATTACAGGCCGTGAAAGCCTCGTCGAGAAACAGGCCGCTGTGGATAGCTTTCAGGCCGGACACTCCCGCCTCGCAATCTGCTCCATCAAAGCCGCCGGCGTCGGCCTTACCCTCACCGCCTCCTCTTCCGTCGCCTTTGTGGAATTTCCGTGGACCTACGCCGACTGCTGCCAATGCGAAGACCGCTGCCACCGCATAGGCCAAAAAGAGAACGTGACGTGCTATTATTTGCTCGGACAGCACACTATCGACCATAAACTCTACCAGATTATCCACGAAAAAAAGTCAATCGCCAATCAGATATTAGGCACCGACGACGATATACCAACCGACCAACTCTATTTCGATGAATTGGTAAACCTGTTCATGGACCATGGTTGAAATCAGCAATACCGACACCGAGCGTATCCTGTTGTGTCTCGACATCGCTATCGAACATTACAAATCAAAGAAAGGGCTGCGCAACAGCAACCACGCCTGGGCTATAAACCGGCTCAAAGACAAGATAACCCATAAACTCCAGAAACAACAAACAACAAAACAATGACAAAACAAGACATCATCGACCACCTCACAGACAATTGTGGTCTTCATCGTTCATCAGCCATTCGGGCCGTCGACGGCGTTCTCAACGCAATCTCCGACGCCCTCGCCCGTGGTGAGGCGGTAACCCTCCGAGGCTTCGCAACCATAAAGCCGGTCAAAAAAGCCGAGAAAATTGGTCGCAACATGAGCACCGACACACCCATCGTAATCCCGGCCCACCGCTCCGCAAAACTCGTCCTCTCCAAAGAACTCAAAGAAAAACTCAATTCATAAACATCATGGCACTGTGGTTTGAATGCAAAGTCCGTTACGACAAAATGATGGAGAACGGCAGCGTCAAGAGAGTAACCGAACCTTACCTCGTCGACGCTCTGAGCTTCACCGAAGCCGAAGCTCATATCATCGAAGAAATACGCCCGTTCATATCCGGCGATTTCAGCATACCGGCAATCAAAAAGACAAACATCGCTGAGATATTCCCCGACGAAACCGCCGACAAATGGTGGCTCGTTAAGTTCAACATCATCACAATCGACGAGAAAACAGCCAAAGAACGGCGATCTCCTGTCTATGTCATGGTTCAGGCCAACTCTCAACAGGACGCCACCGACCGCTTCAACAAAGGCATGAAAGGCACAATGGCCGACTTCGACATCGAAAAAGTTGCCGAGACAAAAATCATGGACGTCTATCCGGCAAAGTTCCTATCCGATGAAACAGGAAAAGCTGACGGTTGAAGAATACAAAGCCCTGCGCGCTTCAAAAAGTAAGCGCAAAAACAAGTACGGCGCTATCCGTTCCGGTGGATATGATTCCAAAAAGGAACACGGCCGTGCCTGTCAACTCAAACTCATGGAGCGCGCGGGCCTGATTTCAAACCTGAGAGAACAGGTTCGCTTCGAATTGATTCCGGCACAACGCGACGCCTACGGAAACGAGGTTAAGCCATGCTGTTACATCGCCGATTTCGTCTATACGGATTCCAATGGCAGACAGATTGTCGAAGACACCAAGGGCGTCCAGACCAACATCTACAAAATTAAGAAAAAGCTAATGCTTCAGATCTACGGCATAACAATTACTGAAAAATAACAATTACTGATATGGGACGCCTGGCAAAAAAAGGTCTTGAATATTTTCCGATGGATATCGACATGTTTCAGGACATAAGAATACGGAAATTAATCAAGTATCAGGGCGGCGCTGCCGTCTCTGTCTACACTCTCCTGCTCTGTCTTATCTACAAAGATGGGTATTACATGCGGTGGGATAATGAGCTGCCATTCATAATGTCGGAGCTTTCCGGCCTTGAAGAAAACCACATATCGGAAGTTATAAAATGCTGTTTATCAATTGGCCTTTTCGATAAAAACCTCTATGATAAGGAGAAAATACTTACATCACGCTCAATCCAGCAACGCTACTGCAATATCAAACGGCTCAATAAAAGGCTCACTCGTATCGACGAATATAAACTCATAGACACACCTCCGTCTTCTTCAGCAAAAAAGACCGGAACCAATATCGAAAAAACTTCAAAAAAAAAGCTGCCTCCAAAAGACACTAATGCTCAATATCTCCGGAACTTCTTCTCAGAAGAACGTTCTAAGTCGTTGCTGACACTTTGTAAAAATTTAGGCTTTCGGAAATGCGATCTCACGAAACTACACCAGATAGCCGATGAAATAATATCCGAATGGGAACTCGCAGATCTTACTCATACCGATTTTAGCGACTGGTCAAGACATCTCATTTCCACTATGAAAATCAAAGTAGCCGGACAGCCTCCGGCACCCGACACCCCCGAAACACAGCGCCGTAAGCCAGAGCCGATCCCTGATCCTGACGAAGAACGTTTTCGACGACTCATACCCGCCCCCGGGAATAAGCTCATCATGAACTTCGCACAATACCAGGCTCTCGGACTCGATCGAATGTCCGATGACCAAGTTCGCCAATACTGCGACGAAGTTCTCGCCGGACATCGCACCGTTCCATCAATCCTCGATCTCCTAAAAAAATAACACTGTAAAATTCGTAAAGATAAAGCGAACCTGCTCGCAAAAAACATCATCAAACAATGTTTCTAACCATCACATCACTTGTAGTCGCTGCCATGTTCGGTATCACTTTCGCCGTAGCCTGCCGACTGTCTAAAGTAAATGACTCGATCCGCAAACAAGTTAATAAACTCAAAGACAAAAATCAGGAGCTTGACAATGATAAAAAGTATTTAAAATGCTCTCTCGACAAGGTCTGCAATTCAATGACCGACGACAACGTAACCTACTATGCCTCGCCCTGCGTTGACTCTCCGAACTGGGTCGTACTGCGTCGGAGTTTTGTGGACGGCTCGGAATACCACACTTTCATCAAACGCTTCTCCGATGAAGATAGCGAGTTTAACCGACGCCAAGCCGACGAACTGTGCGAAACCCTCAACTCATAACCTATGTCTCCTGAACTCCAAAAGAAAGTAGATTTTGCAATTTATCTATTGCGGAGTATACCAACTGACGATTGTCCTATTGAAATATCGTTTTCGGGAGGCAAAGACAGTGAGGTAATATTGGAACTTGCCAAAATGGCCGGCATACCTTATCGGGCAATCTACAAGAACACGACAATCGACCCACCCGGCACTATCGCCCACTGCAAGTCGAAAGGCGTTGAGATATTTGCCCCGAGGATTACATTCTTTGACCTTGTAAAGAAAAAAGGATGTCCGACAAGGCGCGCACGCTTTTGTTGTGAAAAGCTAAAGGAGTATAAAGTTCTTAACCGAGCTGTTCAAGGTATTCGCAGAGTAGAAAGTGTCAATCGTAAGAAACGTTACAAAGAGCCGGAGATTTGTCGAGAATACAACAATGGGGATACTCAAGTATATCTGCCAATTCTAAATTGGACCGACAAAGACGTTGAAGACTTCATAAGTGAACGTGGCATTAAATGCCATCCGCTCTATTATGATGAACAAGGCAATTTCCACGTTGAGCGCAGGCTTGGATGTATCGGATGTCCCATGCGGAGTGATGCTGGTAAAAGTGATTTTATGAAATATCCCAAGTTCCTGAAAAGGCTGTTAGCTTGTATGCAAGAGTGGTTAGACACCCATCCGAATATAAAGAGCCATGAAAAATTTGGCAATGCATATAATCAGATGTTTCATAACCTATTCTGCAAATCCTACGAACAATACGAGACACTGATAACAGGTGGCATGTTCCCAGAGACCGCCATTAACTCTAAACAGTTTTTAGAAGATTACTTCAAAATAGATTTAAGCATATAATATTTGGCGATAAAGCCTTTGTAAAAAATAAATAATCAAAATGGAACAACCCAGCTTAGAAAACATCAAGGCTGCTTATGAAGCCGCCGATGAAAACGGAAAGAAGATGCTCCGCGCACTCTATCCCGACGTGTTTACCCAGCCTAAAAGGGCTGAAAGCAACCGTCCTGTTACCGAACGAGTAAAAACCTTTGATGATGCTTGCCACGAACTTGGCGAAGCTCATCCGCTCGTACAGCACCTCAACCTCTTTGAGCATCACTTAGCTGACCACCTCGACGGCATGGACGATGTTCTTGCCTACCTCAAAATGCGTATCGTAGCCGCCGCTCTTAATGAGGGTTGGACGCCTGATTGGGGCAACAAGGATGAATACAAGTGGTATCCGTGGTACTATATTCTCACCGAGGAAGAATACAACGACCTCGACGATGATGCCAAGTGCCGTGTCGTTGGTCGTGCGTACAGCAATGCGAATGCGTATGGCGGCCTCGTTTGCTCGAGCGCGTGCAACGTTTCTTCGTACTCGGGCGCGGTCAGCGGCGCGCGGCTCGCCTTCAAGTCCAAAGAGCTTGCTGTTTACGCCGGTCAACAGTTCGGCGAATTGTGGGCTTCTTTCCTCATCGGCTGAAATCATCATCACAGGGCCGGCGGCTCCGTCCGCCGGCTTTTTCCTGAAACATTCTCTACAACATCATGGAAAATAAAGATAAACCAATAGTTAATGTGGAACGTATTAAAGCCGTGTGGCCTTGCCTTGAACTGCAAAACAATTCTTTGAACGAGTCAAAATCATGCGGCACTTCCAAAAGGAATATTTCAAAACCCGAAGCCGCACGGCTCTTCAACAAAGCAAAGCTCTCGAACGAGAAATCGACGCGGAGATAGAACGAGTAAACAGGCTGCTCGATCACAAAAAGCCTGAAACACCAAACCTTTTCAACCAATGAAAGTAGAAACCATCAACGAAGCTAACTCAATCCTCCGTGACCTTTATGGCCTGGAGCGCCTTCTCGACTGTCCGGAAGATATAAAAGTCGACGTTAGGCACAACCGCTGCTACGTCGATTCCCTGGAGAATAGACTCAGCCCTGAAACCCTGGAGGCTATCGAGAAAAAGAAGGGAGAGATTCACTACCTGGTAGTCTCTGACCTCACACAACAGCGCGATAAGTTGAACGCTAAGTTAGAAGCCCTATGAACTATGACATCACATTTTGCCGGAACGACAAGTGCTCGCTCCGGCACGATTGTCACCGGTGGCTGCACTATCAGGTCTATAAGAAGGACCGGAACCGCAACAAAAAGACGCTTATCTCGATGTTCGAGGGCATAGGTGGAAAAGAGTGCCTAATGTTCTGGCGGGAGCAAAACACAACAGAGGAATCTTATGGGGAATGACATCGGCAAAAACATTACTCCGCTTTCTGGTGAGTCCTCCAAAAGACCGCCTATGCTTCAGGGAACCTCCTCTACAACCATAATAAAGCGTAGCCCGTGGAGCCGGGTTTGTAAACGGTTAAAGGAAATAGGCTATCTCCCAAAGGACTTCAAGGAGTGAATCAATACTTAAACCAACATCACGACAACGAAACAGTAATTTTGCGCCATGACCTCTCTTATACCAATTTCTCGACGGCCTGACATAACAGTCAACGTTACCGGCCGCATTGATATAACCTGTCGCATTGCCCGGTTGCTCGACCTGCATCCGGGCGATGTGATAGACGTTTGTCAGTCCGGACCGGAATATTTCATATACTTGCGACATAAAGCGGCCGAGATAAGAGGTAGGCATGAGGGGCAATGTTTCCCGACGTCTCGCGGTGGCCGTGGTTCGTATCGCACATGGTCCGTGCGTCTGGCACGGGCTATCCGCGCCGCGGGTGGCTTTGAAGATTTAGTTCTCCGGCTGCCCTGCGGCGAAGCTGTGACTATCAACGAGAAAATTTATATTCCAATCATAATTCGCTGCGCCTTATGAATTCTGAAATTAGATACTCCGGCTATTCGGCCTCACCGTCTGACTACGAATGTGACGACGGCACCCTGGCTGTGTCCCTCAACCTCATCAACGAGGACGGGAGCATGGCCGGTATCAGTCAGCCGACGGTTGATAAAACATTAAGCACGGTCCAGGTGGAGGCCCTGTTTATCCACAAGACAAACGAGTTCACACACTATATTGTCAAGTCCGGCACATACAAAATCGGGTGGATTGACGGCAAGACTTCGAGCACCGCAATTACCGAGTTCGAGGAATCTTACTATGGTGATTCCATTTCGCATGTGAACGCGCTCGGCAATACGCTCATGGTGTTTACCAAAACCGGCATTAACTATTATTTCTGGAAGGACGGCGCCTATAAGTTCCTGGGCGATCACGTTCCCGACATCGGTATATCCTTCGGCCTGGTAGGACATCCGCGCCTTTACAGTATGGCCGACGACAGCAAGAAGAAATTCACCATCACTTTTGCCGAAGGTATTCCGGATGATAGTGTCAATGCAACTTTCTCCGAGGCCAACAAGACGTCGATCACGTCTCAGGTAATGGCGAAGGTCAACAAGTTTATCGCCAACGAGACGGTAAACAAGGGCCGGTTCTGTTTCCCGTTTTTTGTGCGCTATGCCCTGCGCCTGTTCGATGGTTCCCTGGTGGGTCACTCCGCGCCTATCCTGATGAATCCTTCGACAACGGCCTGCCCGGTCGTCCTCTGGGACCGTCTCACCGGCAAGAAGTCAAGATACACCGACGCCGAGTTAGACATCATGCTTATGGCCGCGACGTTGGATTACCGGCTTACCTACGGCGACGATTGGATTAAGCTACCGGATTGGACCGACATTATCAAGAGTGTGGACATCTTCATTTCCAAACCTCTCTACACTTTCGACCAGGAAGGACAGTGTTCGTCGTTCAGCGATAGTGACGACTTTGAATCTCGCTTTATCGGCCGCCTGTTCCATAAGAAGGTCAACACCACAACAGGCTTCCTGCAATCAACCTCCGCGCCCCAGGAAGATTCTATTCTCGGACCGGTCAACGACGGTACATTTGTCGACGTATATTCCGAGTGGCGTTACTCCTACATCTACGGCTTCTATTTCAACCAGGCCCGCACATATCCGAGTACGACATTGCACCTGCCGGAATTTTCCGACGACAAAGAAATGGAGAATATGCGCAATGCCTCCACGTTCTACAAACTATGCTCCATCGATATTAAGACCCTTTACGATAATCGCACTAAGCGTACCGACATTAAGGTTGAGGACGAATACCTGCAATCGTTGGTGACACGTGAGGTTATGACCGACGACTACCTTTCGCACGATCACCTGCGCGCCGATAGTTCCTACGCATATAACAGCCGCATTAACCTGGGCGGCGTGAAACGCAAGCTCTTCACCGGCTTTGGCCCTGCATGTGCCTTCGCTTTCGTCTCGCCGGTCTCCCTTGCCATAAGTTTCAATGCCTCCGACAACAACAAAATCAACGTCACCAAGACAACCGACATGGGCGACAACATGCTCACCGTGTTCATCAAGGAAAACGGCAAAGAGTATCGAGTTCAGGCCGGCGGGTGGCAGATGTATGGCGTTAATGTGCGAAACATGATTGACACTCTGACGTGGACCTGGCGTACATACATGGCCGGCAAAGAGGTGTCGAGCTACACCGGCCGCTATAAGTACCATTGGCCTTCATACTTCTTCTATCCCAACGTCAACGCATACCGTATCTGCATAACCAATTCCGGCGAGAATTTCTATATCGACCTGAAACCGCATGAATTTCTCAACGGCGCTTACGCTGTCCTGGATTATAACAATATCCGCCAGGACAATTCGGCCGACTTCACAATTCCCTCGATTAATACACCGCCTACGTCGGAGGATTACAACGTGGTGTCGATTCCTAACAAGATCTACACGTCGGAAGTCAACAACCCTTTCTTCTTCCCACTCCTGGGCATTAACACGGTAGGCACCGGAAACATCATGCGCTTATGCACCGCCGCGAAGGCTCTATCTCAGGGACAGTTCGGCCAGTTCCCGTTATACGCTTTCACCGACGAAGGAGTATGGGCGATGGAGATCAGCGCTACGGGCACATATACGGCCAAACAACCTATCACGCGCGACGTTTGTATCAATTCCGACGGCATTACCCAGATTGATTCTGCGGTGCTGTTCCCTACCAATAGAGGTATCATGCTTATATCCGGCTCCCAGACACAATGTATTTCCGACGCTATCAACAGTGACGCGCCCTTTAATGTGTTGGACCGCGAGGGCAATCCCGGCCTCCCCGGCATGGATAAGATTCATGCCATGCTCGGACACATAGACACGGACACGAAGCCCGACAAGTGTCTGCCGGTTCTGCCGTTCACTGAATTTCTCACGGACTGCGGCATGATATACGACTACGTTCACCAACGTATCATCGTCTATAACAGCAAGTGTACCTATGCCTATGTGTATTCGCTGAAAACGCAACTCTGGGGCATGATGTACTCCAACATCAAAAACTCCCTCAACTCCTATCCTGAAGCATTGGCCGTCGACCGTGACGGCAACATCGTCAACTTCTCGAAATCGAGTGAGGCCAACATCGGCGGGTTGCTCGTCACGCGCCCCCTCAACCTGGACGCCGTGAACGTCTTCAAGACGGTCAACAATATTATTCAGAGAGGCAATTTCGCCAGGGGCCATGTGCAGTCTGTTCTGTGGGGTTCGCGTGATTTGATTAATTGGCACCTGGTATGGTCGAGCAAGGACCACTACCTGCGAGGATTCCGTGGTAGCCCTTACAAGTATTACCGTGTGGGCCTCCTGTGCAACCTGACGCCTGGAGAACGTATTTATGGCTGCTCTGTTCAGCATGAGCCACGCCAGACCAACCAACCAAGATAACTTTTGTACTACTTCACACTATTGTAAGCAAAGAGGCCGGGATGCGTGAGCACCTCGGCCTCTGATTTACCAGGGACGTAACGGCCGTTCAAGTGTGCCGGTACGTAAGTTCTTTATGCTTTCGATTTCGGCGGCGGCCTCCTCTGCCTTTTCGAGCCAATGGAGGGCGGCCTGCGTGTCGGCCTTGTTGGTAATCGTCAACCAATCGTAGAGTACGCGGTACACCATGTATTCATGTATCAGACGGCTCAACAGGTGGCATGTCGTCCTGGAGAATGTCGGCGGCACATGAATCACTATAACGTATTCCTTCGGCTCCCAGATGTCGTCGTCGATTATCTCTTCAACGGCTTCCCGTTTGGTGTAGGGGTAAAGCATTTCAATCACTCCGGCGTGGATCACTCCGAGTAACCGGGTCACACGGTCGCGGTTGCCCTCTTCGCCGATGTCTGCAACCATGTGTTTTGAGCACTCGGTTTCGTCGTTCATTACGTGGCTCTCGATGTAGGCATAGTTCTTTATGCTGTAATCAAGATTCTCTCGCCGGAACCTAAGAACAACGGCGCGCTTTTCTTCCTGCGCGCCGTTGCCATTGCCATTGTTGTTACACCTCTGAAAACAGCCCATAGTTAGGGGGTGTATGTGGGCCGGGTCGGGCGACTACGCTTATAGAGGGCTCGCTTCACGGTCTCCAGGGAGACGGTGGAGTGATTCAGGTAGTCCTGGGCGTCGGCCTTGTTGGTGATTGTAAACCATTCGGCGAGAACCATGTCAACCAGGTAGGCATGAATGCCGTTACCCAGAGAATCAGCCGAGGCGTTGTTATAGTTACTCGGAAGGAGAAAAGCGAGTTCGAGCTGTCCGTCGTCGTCGATGATTTTCTGAATCCGGTTGTTGCTTGTGTCTCTGTCCTCGTTGAGACATTCTCCCAACAGGCTCTTCAATGCCGAGAAGGAATTGGCAAGACTGCGGCGTAACTGATAACTGTTGTCCTCGTCCTCGCTCGCCTGCATGTTGCTCGCGGCCTCGTAACCTTTGGTCCCGTCGGCCTCGCGCGCCTGTCCGGTGAGGTATGCTTTGTTCATGATGTCGTGCATCAGTTCCTTCACCTCAAGCGTGACGGTTAGTGTCTTTTTGCTTTCTGCCATAATTTATAATTGCTAATAGGTGGGGCGCTGTGGTTTACGCTTATAGCACGCTTTTCGATGGATACCTTCGAGAAGGGACGCGGCGGCGGCCGCATACTCTCCGGCTTCCTTCTTGTTGGTGAAGCCATACCACTTTGCCGTGATGTTCATTACGAAGTAGGAAAAGAGCTCTTGACGCATACTGGGTATCAGCGCCGAGTCAAACGATTTGGAAAATTCCAATTTGAACCGGTGCCCGATGATGGGTGCCGTTACAATCGGAATTTCCTCGATGGGAAGATTAGGGTGCCAGGGCTCAAACGGAATTTCTTCGATTCCTCCGAGTGCCTGGGTCTGTATCTCCTGGCCCTGGGTCTGCACTTTCTCAATGGGCTTACTGATTACAGAGTTTCTCAGGTCCAATTCACTGACAAGGTAGCGCTTCATGATTTCGCAGAACGTGACGCAGCTCTCGTTCCAGAATCTTTCGAGCTGGCTCTTGTCCTCGTCGGTCGTGAAGATACGCTCGTAGGCGTTGGCGTCGTCGTCCATCTTGGCGCCGGTGTAGGATGAGGTCTGCGCCACTTCGGTGTAGACCTCATCTTTGTATATGTCAAGTGTTACTTCCATGAAAATAATGAATAACTGATACCGATACCGATGTATGGTTGAAAACCGCGGGGTGTGTAGGCATAGCCCGCGGTGAGTCCCAGGTGCCAACGGTTAGGCGGCTTGTAATCCCTGATCGTGATAGTTTCTGTTCGGGGATACACCCTAATACTGTCAAGGTTCTGAGAGAATCCGCTTACCCAGGCTTCATACGTCGAGTCTCTATAATGCTTCTGGGTGATGGGGATTTCAACTGCTACGCTATCCTGGCATGGTCGAGGCTCGCCTCCTGCTCCGGTGCCGTAGGTGAGTGTGGTGCGCGTCTCAATAAAAGTAGTGTCGGCCGGGGCCGTACAGTGCGAGATACCTCCCGCGCCGCTTCCCTGATGTCGTACCGGAAGCATATACACCTGCGTGTCTACGGGGGCCGTTGACTCGGCCACGGGGAGCCGGTCTGTCAGGGTGTCGACTGTGATTGTCCTGATGGTGTCGCGCTCGTCTGTGCGGCCGCCGGGGGAACGGCAACCGCCAGGAACAAAGAACGACAGGACCCAACCCAGGAGCATTCCGAACAGGAGTGCCAGGGTGATTTTCGATTTTGGTTTCATTGTCATGACTTCTTTGTGGTTTTGATATAGTTGATGATTCCGTCGCGGTGGAGGCTGACAATGGCGGCGGTCCCTTCCTCGGAGAGAAGAAAATCGCAGTCTGCCTTATTGTCCTGAAAGAGTGATTCGGTCAGCACGGCCGAGCATTTGGTATGCACCAGGATATAGAAGCGGGCCTCATAGTCCGGGTCTCCGTCGGACCAATCCGCGCGCATAGGCTTCTGTCTGCTGTCATAGGCGCCCTGCTTCTGGAGTAGCGGGAAGCGCTCGATGTAGTCTTTCAGGCCGTCGTGGGCGGCGTTCCACAATGCGGTCGCCAGGTTGTCGGCCTTTGTCTGGCCGGGCGATGTGTAGACACACCAACCGCCGGCGCTCTTCCACTTGCCGTCGCCGCCGGCCGCATTGCAGTGGATTGATACCAGGAGCACATTGTCTTTGCCGTATTTGTCGCAGGCGGCATTGACGCGGCGGCATCGCTCTTTGAGCGAAATGTCTTTGTCCTCCGGTACCAGGAGTTGGGCGTCAACAAACCGAAGGTTGAGCGCCTTCTTCAACTTGCGGGCAACCTCACGCGATTTCAGATACTCTCTGAGCTTCTGATCGGGGCTGCACTTGCCGGGGGTGTCGCTGCCGTGTCCGTTGTCGATTAATACTATCATATCTTATGGGTTAGTGATGGGGTGACACTTCGCTTTTGGCTGATATTACGCCAATAATCTTTTCAGCGTCCTTCTTGGTTGAGGCCGCAATGATACCGTCGATGATGTCGGGTAAATCTATCAGGTGGCTTTTCCGACGTTTGGCGTGTTCAAACATACTGATGATTTCCACGACAATCAGGCCCATGCCAAAAAGCAATGCCATGAATGGTAGTGAATAAAAGCTGAATAGGAAGCCCAGGCAATCGGCCAAAAAGCCTATCAGCAAGAATCGCCAATATTCACTTACTTTGGCAATGGTTACTCTCAACTTATGGGAGTGAACACGTTGGCCTGTTCTCTTCGCCGTGTACACTCCGTCCCACAAGTCAAGCATTATGGCCATTATTACCAGAAGCGATACGGCGAAAAATACCCCGATGAAGAGGTAGCCTTTCTCTAATGATAAGATTGATTCCATGATGTCTTATAATTTTTGGTTTACTTCGCAAAGGTACTCACACACCCTGGCCCGGCTGCTTTATCTTTTGAAACACGAAAGCCGGAGGCCTCACGGTTCCCGGCTTTCTCACACATTAATTCTCAACAGCTATGAACAAAAGATTTGCAAATAGGTCATACAGTAGGCCGACTTCTATCCAGAATAAGAAATGCCGTCGGCCTATCACTGCCAGGATCAGGCCGGCGACGGCTATCCAGGGCACACCGGAAGTCAGGATAAGCCAGGTCAGGGCGCACACTCCTAACACCGACGCGGCCGTGGCATGTATCTTGCCAACGAATTCTTCGCGAAAAGCCGGCGCCGACGCTACAAAAAGAGTGGCGGCTACGATGAAAAATGCCACAAACTGATAATTCTCCGGCGTGTTGTTCATTAGCGGAACAAGAGCGCACAAGCCCGTAAGAGAAATGACCGTCGGAAATACCCACTTCTTTTCAGTCTTATAGTAGGTAGCACTGATTGAGGCCGGAACACCGACCGAGTTGATATAGGCTGTCAGATAGAGTGTCATTATAAGACACGATACTGATACTGCGATAAGTTCTAATAACATAATGTGATAGTGATGATTGGTTATTGTACTGTTTTGTAGGCTTCCATGTCGCCGAGTTCGCTGATTGCCGCCCACTCCGCTTTGCTGACCGCAGCCTTATGAGCGGCAATACCGGCAGCGACTTCGCCGATTTGCTCAGGAGTGGTAAACGTGAAGACCGACGGAGTTCCGTCTGCCGACGAGCCAAGATTTATCTCGATAGGCAACTGCATGAAGCCGCCCTGCAAGCCGACGATTATGCCTGTGAGGTCACTCTTCCGTTCCTCGGTATATTCAACCGTGAGGCCGTTCCACCTCAGGCCATAGCGAAGACGATACTCGCTCTCCTGTTTGATTGCACCTATAATCGCAGCCTTGATTTCGTCAAGCGTAGGACGCCGCGTAAAACTCTGCCGCCAGTTCCAGCCCATTCCCGAAGCTTCATCATCCTTGCCGAAACCATAGATTATCTCCCACTTGTTGCGGCCTATCTTATAAAGCCCGTCCTGCCGCTTCGGGCTGCCATAAACTTTTTCCATTTCCTGTAATATTTGCAAACTCAAGGTAATGTGAAGAATGAAAGGTAAATTTAAGGCTGTCCCCAGAGCTAAGACATCAGCCCGTCTTCACCTTTCATTCTTCCCCATGAGCAAGTTTTTAACTTGCGAAAATTATTGTCCCTCTGAAACAAAGACGGCCTCCTATAATTCTGTAGGCCTGATAAGAGGGATACGTCGCGTTGGCATAGACTATTCCGGCATTACGCTGTTGGTAAGGGTACGAATGGCACGGTATTCTTCCTTTGGATTGTGAAAATTCATAGGCGTCAGTAAAATGCCGGTTAAAGGCACTCTTGTCACTTGTTGTCTGCGAGCACACAATGTCACAATTCCTGCCCCAGCGTACCTTGCCTATACAATAAGTATTGCCAGTCTCCACAGCCTGAATAATCCGCACCTCCTTGGTATTCGGATTATAGACATGCCATTTATTATCTATTGGATCATCCGGCTTTTCAACACAACGATTGCGCTTGAACAGTTTCCAGCTGTTGATATTGACCGCGACATTATCAAGAGCCTCCATGCCGCAACCCATATAGTTTTGTACACCCCACAGAAGATTACCCTTGGGTGGACTCCCCAGTGCCGATGGATACACGCTGAAACCATGCGGATTCAGCGTGTCATATCCTCCCGTCGCCGCCGTTCCCTCTCCCTGTGTGCCAAGTCCACAACGGGCCTGCAGATCACGGGTACCGGTTATGGCCATTACCATTACGGCAAAATCTTTCCACGACTCATAGTCCTGAAGCTGATAGCCCCTGCCACGTATCGCAGCTGCATTGCTCAAATCTTTTATTGTCCAGTTCATGGCAGATGTCGGAGAAACAATGGAAGACAGATTCCCGTCTCCGTCATACTCCCAATCGGCATTTGTACTGCTCACATTGTTGCCATGTGTTGCGACAGCCCCTGATATAGAACGAAGCTGTCGGCCTCCGTCACAGCAACCTCGGTAGACCCCTATCAGTTCAGGCTCATGTACAAGCCAGTCAGGCTCCACAGACTCTACATTGGCCGAATCCGTTATCACAACTTCAGTCTCATCTAAACCCTTGGGAATGGTAATAAAAGCATATACAGCGTCCTCCGGAATCTCCGCGATAATATAATCCCCCACTGCCATATCGCTCAGCGGATTATAGTATGAAAACACTCCGATGACCCGCTCATTCCCATCTGTAAACAAGACCGCAATCTGGGCAACATTCATCCCGGGATAGCGCAATAACTTCATTCCGCGAACCTCCGTCTTATAGATATTTGTCGAAGTATTAGAACTCGATATCGGCACCGAACCAATTGCCTGCTCACTCTTGAGCAACGCCATCTCCCGTTGCAACAGCAGATCTTCGACTTTATGCCGCTCGACTCTCGTTGCTGTCGACAATGGCTTTTCTTCATTGCTCGACACAAATAAGTATTTCTCTGAGGCCGCAAAATGGTTCACACCTTTATACCAATATCTCGGAATATACTTCATCACATCATAGCCAAGACCCTGAGAATCCTTCGGATCAAAATCTTCGCCGTTTGAATATTTAAGCAGCGAGTCAATATGAAGAGGACGTATTTTCATAACCCCAGAGTCATAAATCGCGGCACACACAGGAGAACTGTCACGAATTTTTACAACATGACCGCTTGGCACATAGGGGATAAACGAAGCATCTGTCGAATACTTGAATCCAGTCTTATTTTCCACATTCGATATATTCTCCGGATCATCGTCATCATCGCTGAATACAATCGTAGAGAACTGCGAATTATGGATTTCCAGCTGTGGAAAATAAGCTCGGAAACTCGCAAGCTCATTGGTTTCCACATAATCCTCCATTATCCACCGTCCGCT
Organism: uncultured Porphyromonadaceae bacterium; assembly: GCA_905202215.1. Lineage (GTDB taxonomy): Bacteria > Bacteroidota > Bacteroidia > Bacteroidales > Muribaculaceae > CAG-873. The sequence goes on along the minus strand of CAJKRG010000008.1, from coordinate 41,686 downwards.
CAGGCCAGAGCAATAACCCGACTCGTCATAGGCCTCGCCGTTTGGCGCCAGACCGATTGTACCGTTTTGAATCAGCTGCCGCAATATCGCCGAATTACCGGTAACATGCAGATTCGGAAGACGTATGTAACGCAACCTTGCTGTACTTAATATATCTTTGGCAAGACCTATGGCATCAATCTTCTCACACCCTATGGTCATAAGGCGCCTTATGCTCGAAAAGTCATTGATCTCCAAACCACCCGGATATGTAAGATTGGGAAGATTCACAAGATCAAGACGTGTCACCGTATCAGGTAACTGAAGTTTATCGACGGGCGATGTCTCCGCTAACTGAAATTCACTCAACTGAGTGCCTCCGGCCAAGAGTTGCTCCAGGCGCGGACATTTCGACGCGTCTACGCTCATTGCTGGCGTATTACGTATATCCAGCACTTTCAGAAACGGAAGCTCCGACAGCGAAAACTGTGTAAGAGGATTATACCCGATTGCATACTGCTTGTAATTCGCTCCTCCCACAATTATCTTCTCCGCAAGCTTCATCACAGAGAAGTCGAAGTTGTCAGACAGAGAAACATCTGTAAATTCTATCTCTCTGATTCGGTCTGCCTGATAGATATACAGCAGGGCGCCCTGTTGGTGCGAGAAGTTAGTAAAAACATATTCGTCTCCCTCATCAAGATAAACAGCACCGTCGGCCGACAAAGAGCCGGACGAATCATTGCCCATGCCGAAGTAGCCGCTCTTGGCTGCGACTATGCGGATTGCAGCACTGTCCCCGCAGGCGATACGGCCCGAAAGAACCCCTGTGAAAAAGCCCCCGGTCTTATAATAACCGTCGCGGAAACGCCATCGCTGTTCTATGAATTGAGGCAAAGACGCAAGACCCAGCCCTTGCAGTGCGTAAAAATATAGTGCGTCTGATGTGGCGGTATATTGTATGTACTTGCGGATGCCGTCATAGCTCGACACCACTTTCGGCCAACGCTCCAAATGCTGATTAATAAAGTAATACTTCGCACCCTCCGGCGAAAAAGGATTGATTGTGCGGCCGTCAGGAAGCACTGTCTGCACAGCGCGCATGGCCGCTACTGTCTTCTGATATTCTATTTCGCCGCCATTGTCATCGGCCTTGATAGTTTTGGCAGTAAAATAGCCTCGCCAGGGTACAGCACCCCAGCCCGCCCATGGGTTAACATAGCCCGAAGCCTCGTCGCTCGGCCTGGTCGGGTCTGCCTCCGGCTGCCCGGTATTACCACCGTCATTGTCTGACTCATATGCGCCGTCTATGTCATACTTCTTGTTGGCATTCTGCACCATAGGCTGGCGTGTCAGCACAAAGTCACAGTTAAAGCCCGTAGGCGATGTCGCACCCTCTTTCTCCGGGTCATAAACGCCGTTGACAACATTATGGCCCTCGAGCAGGAAGTGCATGGGCTGGTGATTCTTCGAAAGCGAGTCAAATTCATTCTGGTAATCCGCGTCAGCAAGATACACCATATCTGCGCGGACATTGCGGAATTTGTAGGCATTGTCGCTCCAACGCTCTACCCATTCCTCCGGGTACTTTGCATAGTCGCAGTAATCGCACAAACGAAGCTGAACATACAACTCAAAAGGTACAATACGACCCATTGCCAGATCTGCCTGCAACGCATCATTGTCAACCATGCACTCAAAGTAATATGTCCATGCCGGAAATTCTTCACCGCTCACCCCTGAACTTGATTTGTCGATGAGCTTCTGCACCCATTTGGCAATATTCTTCGACGGTTTCATCATATCCTCAACCGAAGAAACCCCCTGCCACCAATCAAAACCCTCATAAGTCAGCAACTCGAAACCGCCTACCGGGTTCAGAACATCGCCGGTTATAGTTCGGGTTTTCGGGCCGGTCCATATCCATGAGCCGGTGGTATTCTTCCACACGCCACCTTGATAGCGCATAAAGCGGTAATTACGACTGCAATATGGATAGAGAAGATATGGCATGCCTGTGTCAAGTCCTTCCATGGTCTTGAAGCGGGCCTCCATTTGGTCGAGTGTCTCACCCGGATTGCCACAGACCCAGTTAAACACTTCATCTTGGAAGTTTAGACAACCCTTATTATAACCGGGTACGTCTTTGAAGCCCAGAGCAACCTGTTCACCCTTGTCTTCTTTCCAATTGCCCTTGGCCTCAAACCACACGTTCTGAAGTGTATCGCTGTTTGAACGGAACACGGCTATCGGATGATTGGCTGTCGAATGGTTCATCTGCAAGCCGCTCAGATGTACATCGCCCTTATCCCAGGTGCCGTCATAACAACGTTGGGCCGGTGTCAGGAAATCTTCGCCAAGAGCGCGATAGGTCGCGTTTACCATATCGCACACAGAGCAGTCGTTGGCTCCTCCCGAATTGGAAAAGTCGACTTTGATTGTAATGACGTCGACAGGTATAGAGTTCTCGGTCACGCGGACTTTCTTCATCGCAAAAAGCGCGTAGCTTGTCAGTGCGTCCTCATTGGTATAGTCGGGATAGAGCGGTATAACCTCGGTTGCTTTCTTGATGTAGATACGATAGTTCTTTTTCGGTCGCTTCGCTGAAGTGGTACCCTGGCGCCGAATTTCACAATCGATCGCCTTGAACGACCGCCACGGCATTGTCGGGTGGTAGTAGTACACCGTCATCTTGAATTTGTCCGACGTCGAAGTCCCATCGTCATCAACTCCCTTTCCGAAATCGAACTGATTGTGTACGCTATCGTCCGCGACAAAGATACAATAAGGCATCCCCTGCGCAAACAACAACGGCGCACTCGGGCGCATGGAAGTCGAGCCCTCGGCATTCTGCGACACAAGCACATTCTCCCGGTTAAACTCTTCTATCATCGCGTCCGTATCGCTCTGCTTCACCACATAATTGCGGAACGCCTGACTCCAGTCATAGTAGCTCTGATACGAAAGTATATAGTATAGATACAGATCCCCCAGGGTGCCGTTCAGCATCACATTTTTCATGTTCAACAGACGGCTACCCTCAGGATTGTAGCCTATTGCGCCTACGAGCTCTCCGTCAAGATACATGCGCATAGTGGCCCATTTCGTACCATTGCGGCTGATAGCGGTAGCCGCAGGCTCTACGACAAATGCCACCGTGTGAATTTCACCACAGGAGAAACGTCGCTCTATAAGTGCCGGCGAGCCGGTCTTACATTGCAGACCAACCTTGTTCCCTTTGATGTAAAAACCTGCGCCATTGTCTGAATCTACACAATCCAGCAACATCGCCTCTGAGTCCTTGATGTTGTTGGTCGCAAACATCATCTGAAAAGCCATGCCTGTCTCCTCTATCGTACGCGATGAGAAAGGAGCATGATTTAATTCTCCCGTCACATTCTCTGCTGTTCGCAGTGCTATCTGGCCCAGATAATTCACAAAACCATTACTGCTCCAGTTCGCTCCTTGCAATTCTATGCGGTAATCCCCGTCCTCAATCTCGTGCGTCGGCTCGGAGTTACTTCGGCTGGAAAAATCAAAGTGATACAAAGCACCGTCCATAAGTGCGGCGTCGATGGCTGAACCTTTCACGGTAAGGCAGACAGTACCCGACGTCGCAAGTACTGTATCACCGTCATAGGCCTCGGCCCTTATATTGATCTTATCGCTGCCGTCACTCCGGTAGCCCGACACCTGCATTTCTGCCGTCTCGATTTGGTTTGCGCCAAGCTCATAACGACCAAGTATTCGGTCATCGGCTTTCAGAGCAACATTTGTTGTCAATATCAAAGGATTGGGATTATATGCCGCAACCTCAACCTTCACGCGGTCATGCAGACGCACAGTACCGTCGCCGGTGTCGTTATATCGCAGTGCCACTACAGGCACACTGCTATTGGCGTCAATACACATCACAGCCGTATAAATGGTGTTGCCGGTCACACCCGAAGCAACATCTCGGCCATGTATGCGCACAGGATATGCCCCGTGTTGCATTTTCTCGCCGCCCCCGAAAAGGTTCATCGGGTTAAACTGTGCGCTGTTGCTGTATGCGTCGAAGTGCGTGGGCGGTGTGGCGGTCAGCGGGCGCCATGCTCCCTCCCACCATATTTCGATGAAAGCCTGAATACCTTTCTCGCTGACATTTTGCGGGAACTTGTAGAGAGGCACATTGATAACTCGGGTACCGCCATATGGGATCGCATAGTCCGACGTATAATTAAGCACCTGAGTACTCTCTACCGTTGCGTCAACAGCGGTAACCGTAATGAAACGATAGCCCGTATGGTCCGTATCGTCTGTCGCTTCCAGCCGGAAACGCCGGGAGCCCGCTCCATCAAACATGCCGGTAAAAGGAATCTCAAAGTTGTATTCTTCATCGTCTGACGAACGTGTGTTCACAGTCCATTCACGTATCACTACGTTTGTATCGCGGTCGATAAGCTTCAGCGATACAATCGAATTGACCGACTCTATCGACCCCGCCTGAGTCACCGAACGGATACAGGCATACCCGATGATATCTTTACCGACAGCTCCGTATAGCGGAGAGTCCTTAAACTTGATATTGACGATTGTACCCGACAATTCCCCTCCCCCGCCTTGTGACGCGAAGAAGGTAATGGCTTCACCTATTTCTTCGCCACCCTCATTAAGCGGCTGAATTGTAACGGTGCCTTCGTCCTGTGTGACACGATATCTGGTCGGTATATGCCTGTATGCCCCCCCCGTGGAAAAAGCGTCCTTGCCCCCGGACATAGGGTCTTCTTTGGTTTCCACCTCTGCTTGGCTACCTCCGCCCCCAAAGGGCACCCACGGTTTCAGATCCGCAGGGTCGATGTCCGTTATCTCACGTGTGAATTGATACGCCTCCCACACCGGAGCGCCCTTGCTGTCCTTTTCTGCGGTCTTGAAAGTCAGTACCACACCACTCCTGAAATACTTCACGCCACTCTCGGCCTCCTTGTCCTGAACGGCCTTTATGGCTGTACTCAGAGTATATTCATCATCAACGCAAACATCGTTTACATTGACTGTGTTTCCCGTATGGCTCACATTCCCGTAACCACTGGCCCCGAACTCACTCCATGTACCCTCGTCAGTAAATGAGCCCCGACCGCTCCACTGACGGCTCTCCCAACCGTCCTGACTCCTATACGTCAGAACCAGACCCGGAATATTGAAGAGCGTGCCATACTGTGTTTCCAACAGCTGCAGTACCTCTGCCAATGTATACGGTACGGAACTTCCCAAAAGAGCATTCGCATTGATGAACGTCCTTGGTTCAAGAGCCTCCTCTATCTTTTCGTTCAGACTCCCCTCTGTCACAAATCGCTCGATTTTATCATCGGAAACCCTGTACAACACATTTCCGCAACGATAAAACTTTTCCGATTTAGCCCTGACATCACTGTTATAGTCCTCAGATACATACTGTGGCCCGAACCCGCTTTCTCCGAAACTCCGGAAATACCATCCGCCCTCAGGACCCGGACACAGCCAGACGCCCGCAAGTGGTTCGGGCCCGATACCGTTCCAAACCCCGTCGAATGGCAGAATTCCTACATTTTCAATAAGACGCTTATTATTGGATATATCCTTCGACACATCTCTCAGTCCAGCCGACAATCGGGCCCCTTCGTCGCCCGGATAGGCCGTACCCTCTTCATGGCCCAATTGAAGCGCGGTCTTTAGCTCTGAGCCATCCCAGTAATATTGTTTGTCTGCGAGTATGTCAATATAGATTTTTCTTGCCACAGGGTTCACGCCCCCAGAAGTATGTGCGCCGAAAATTGCCGACAACGACCAGTTGTCATAATATTTTACCGGAGTGGTATCGCTCGCAAACAAAAATTTCTTTGTTTCCTTACAATACACAACCCGACCCTTTCCATTATATATTTGGGACAGAACTTCCGGAATTTCATCCGTAAAACCGGAGAACTCCACAACATTCTTCAGCTCATCGGGAATGTGTGCCATCGATATCCGACCGCTTCCGTCAAGCGGCGCAAATCCGTCGGCTTTACCTCGCTTTTCATTTATTGCATTCACTCCCGACTGAGCTTTTTCCGCTGCTGCCACTCCCGCACCGGCCGTTTTTTTGATATCATCAAGTTCTTCAGCCATCGCATTGACAGCTTCCATAAATTCCGAGATATCGATTGTCGGATTGCCTGCAAGACGAGGCGTTCCGTCCGCGTTCGTCTGGGCGACCCAGAAACCTCCGTCAGCCATGTAGACCTGTGCGGGCAAAGTATCACCCACTAAAGCCCACCAGCCCTCATGCGGATTCGGATAGGCTTCACGAAGTTGCGCGGCAGTTTTGAACAGACCCTTTTCCGGCCCCTTCACATTAGGAGCGTCAAGCCAGCCTTCAACTCTCAGATTATGGCCGATAGTGGCGGACCCTCGCACGGTTGTCTTGCCGCCAACAGTGACGTTACGACCTACCGCAACGTCACCGTCTATCTGTTTAGTTGGTATTGAACTCATTGTAATTCTGATTTAGATAGTTCGACGAATGCCGACGCCTTGTCGCCTTCGCCTAATGTTGTTGACACTAACGCGGCGGCCATGTAGACAACGGCCTGGTGGCAACGCGGGGATATGTCTATACCTCCGTCCTCGTCGATGTACGGCAACGGAATATAGGTGCCCTGCGATACCTTCGCGTTATTGCTTTTGCAGCTGTAAAATTCGAGTACGCGGCCTTCGGGGCGAATAGCTATGGCACAAACGGGTTTCTGTGCCGTGCCTCGGATTCCCTTGAACCGGCTGCTCTGTTTCTCATAATCGGGGTCGTCGGTGGATATGGCCGTATAGACGGACCTTTCCCAATCGGTCATGCGGAATACTATCAAACGTAGGAAGTCGTCCGGCAGCAACACCCAACCGCTGTTCTTGTCTGCCCAATAGAGCTCGTCCCCGAAGTCGTGGCCTGATTCAAGCATGTAGGGAGGTGCCTCCGTATGCACGCGGCGCACAGCTTCCAGAATCTTAGAGCGCACAATCTCGTCCAGGCTGAGAGTGTCTATGTCTCCGTCGGCCAATAATTGTTCGCTCGTGTTATTCTGGTCCAAAGCTATGCGCACGTCGCGCATTACCTCCGCGATTTGATATATCATAACCGACGGGGATTAGAGGCCTACAAACACGATTCCATTCTCACGGGCGAAGTCCTGGGCCTTCTCCTTGCTGCGGCTCTTGCTCGTGGGAATGCCGAAGTGGTCCCGCAGATAGTTCTGGGCGTCCGTCAGGCAACTGACTTCGACAGCCTCCGGCGCTTCTTCCTCAGCTTCGGCCACGGTCTGCTCTATGAATGCGTCGACGTCGGCCTCACTGCCTACGTTCTCGCCCTCCTGGGTCGGGGCCTCCGGTGTAGCTTCCGCCGGTTTTGCGGGTGCCGGTGCTTCGGCCTGTGGCGTAGGTGCGGGTGTTTGCACGGGGGCAGGAGCCGGGGCGGGCTTCGGTTCACGACGCTTCACGGGGTCAGGTTTGCCGGTCTTGCGAAGGAACTTAATGCGGCCGTTCTTGAAATAGGCGCTGTTCTCGATGATTCGCTGCTGTACCGGGTCGCCGGTGGAATACTCGGCCGGAGTTACACCATAGGAAGTCATTGTGCCTCCTGTAAAATGTACGATGGCGCGGGCGCGTCCGACAGGAATTTCACACTGCCAATCCATAAAGCCCTCAACGCCGTATGTTCTGATTTCCATTGTCGTAATAATGTTGTTAAAGATTAAAGGCGATCGGCGCGGCCTCGCGGGGGCTTTGCCAATCGCCTGTTAAATAATCATTGCTGCGGTGGGCTTACGCGGTCATTACCATTTCACCTGCGTATTCGGTCCAGGTTACTGTGGTCTTGGCCGATTCGTCGGTGCCGGTTGTGGTAACCTTAGCCTGCCACATCTGGCCGTTCTGGGCGGCGGCGTTGATTCCGGGGCAGTCCACGGTGAGAAGGTAAACCTGGCCGTCGATGAGGTCGTCACCGGTCGGGGCGGTTGCCTGGTCCCAGATTGTGTAGCGGGTGCTTCCTGCGTTGGAGGTGTCGCCTTCGCCGTCGATCCAGATATGACATGCACCTTTCAGTGCCAGGCCGTCCCAGACAACCATGCCCTTGCGAGTTGCCTCCTCGCCCTCTACACGGTCGTTGAACTCGTGCTGTGTCGAGTAGGTGTAGTGTACCAGACGGTCCTCGCCCAGAAGGGCGCCGGAGTTGCTCCAGCCCAGGACGTCGAGGGTGGGCTCACGCTTGATGTCGATGTCGCCGAACACGGTATGGATGCGGGTCACGCTCCAACCGATGGGGTTCTGCGTTGCGATGATCTGAATTTCGGGGTGCTTCGAGAAGTCGATGCACTGAATCTCTTCCAGGAGGTTCTTGCCTGCCAGGAGGATTGCAGACTTTGGCACGTCCTCGCCGGTGTAGAAGAGCTTCGCCAGGGCGATGAGCTTTTCGATGGTCCACTTGCCGGTGTGCTGCAGCTCACGCTTGAACTGCCAACGGATGCCTTCGGTGCAGTAAACCATCTGGTCGCCGAGTTTGGGGACGCTCACGGGGAACTTACCCTTACGACCGGCCCAGAGGGTGCGGTTGCCGGCGCGCTTGAAGTTGAGGATTGCCTGTTCTGCGATTACGGCCTGCGAGAAGGGGATGTGCTTCTTCTGAGCCTCGAAGTAGTCAGATACTACCTGGTTCATGCCGCGCTTCTGGAGATAGACGATTGTAGGCTGCGGAACGATGAGGTCGGGGTCCACTTCCTTCTGGGTCTCGTAAAGGGCGTTGGCCAGGAGCTTGACCTTAGTGTTGGCCGGGATTGCAGGTGTGGTGCAGAAGGTGTCCGAAGCGGAGCTCTTGGGGCCGTTGACGGCACGGACGACGGGGTTCTGGGTGGTGGTGTCGCGGCCGGTGACGAACACCATCAGGTCCTTGCCGGGGGTCTTGGTCTGACCGTCGGCTTCGTAACCGTCTACGCCCTTGAGAAGAAGGGTGTGGTAGTCGCGGGGAATTGCCTGATCTTTGGCGGCGAGGGGGAGCACGAAGTATGCGCCGGTGCCTTCGGCCACTGCGGTTGTGACTGTGAGTGTTGAGCGCTGCTCGTCGATCATGAAGTGCTCAACTTCGGGGCTATTGACCTTGACCTTCTTCGATTTGAGCATAAGGGACATGAGGGCGGTATCCTCGCTTCTAAATCGGAAGATCTGGTCGTCGATGTCCGTCTCGATGAGGTTGCCGGGGGCGATGCCGCCGGTGGCGGCTGCTACGCCGCTGACGGTTGTAGGATTGCCGGGGAGCTGAGAGGCTACGCCTGCGCTGCCGGGCTGCGGGGTGGGCGCGGTACCGCTGCCCACTGTTACGGTTTCTGTTGCTGCCATGTGAAATTATAATTTTATGGTTATTTGTCTGTCTCTACCAAACCTCCGGGCCGTATGCCCCCGGTTGCCGCCGCAACCGTGCTTACTGTGGTGGCACCTCCTGGAATGTGGGTGTTGAGTCCGACACTCCCAGGCGTTACCGTACCCTTCGGTTGAGAAGGAAATTTTATATGTTCTTTCGCTGCCATGCCTTATGCTTCCGAAGCTAAGTCGAAAATACTCTCACGGCTCTGTTTGCGGGCCGGCGCGTTGTTGGTGCCTCCGAGCATGGGCACACCGTCCGAAGATTTGGGCTTACGGAGCTTCTCTTCAATCTTGGCATTGCGGCCTTCGACGGCTCCCTCTTCACGGGCTGTTGCCATGTCGGCGTCGTGATTGAGGGCTTTGAGTGCCATGTCGAGTGATTCACGGGAGAATTTTCCGACGATGGCGTCATTGGCGATTGCCATAAGGAAGTCGACGGCCTGGTCTATCTGCTCGTCGCTAAGACCTAACTCGTCCTGTGCCTGCTGCAACATTTCAAGCGATGCGCCCAGGTTGGTGTTATACTCTTTCTCCAGGTCGTTAGCTCTGGTGAGGCGCTTTACGTGCTCTTCCTGCGCTTTGGCAAGTTCCTCCTTATACTTCGGATTCTCGAAGATGTCAGTGATACCGTCCATGCCGAGTTGCTCTACCATCGCAACCCAGGGGTTGGTGCCATTTGCCATGTCCGATATGAAGCGGGCACTCTGAGGATACTGCGAGAACATGTTGGTGAGCTTGTTCTCGGCCTCGTTTTTCTCGTTCAACGTGTTCTCATATTCGTCGTAATCATCATTGATTTGCCCGAATAGAGCCTCATCGTCGGCATACTCCCTGTCGGGGTATTTCTTTTTAAGTCGCTCCCCTACGAGGTCGCGCTTGCTTTTAACTTCCTGCGGTTCAGCCATAACTTTGTATGATAAAAAGTGGTGTCTAATTTTATGGCAAAGATAGACACTCGGCACCGTTCCGGCCTTTTATCTTCTGTCACACGTTTTAGCTAAATTTGAGTATGTAATACCTTATAGCATAGTGTAATGAGATGAAGCCTTACGGAAGCATACTCGAATTTACCAGGGAAAGAAACGCAGACCTTATGCGCGCGTACCGTCACCAAATCCGACAAGCGAGACATATCCGCATGAGGGATATTGGCGCGGCCGTTGTCAACATGCCCGCGGCCCGGTTCTGGGTCTCGGAGGAAAGAGCCACTATCGTTGTGTCGGCGCTGCTCTCCGGTCGTGACCTGCCGGAAAACATGCGCCCTACCAAATGCGAGATGTTCTCGGAGATATACCACCGTGTCCTGAAGCTGCGCCGGGAGCGTCCGAAGGCTTCCGTGTTCGAGCTTGTATGTGAAGTGGTGAATTCCCCGGCTCCTAAGTTCTATATGCTTCCCCGTTCGGCTATGGATATTATTTACAAAATCAAGAATGGCTACTACGATGAGTTCTTCAAAGCGCGTCCAATCATCTGTTTCTGATGTCCTGAAAGAGAATGAACGGCGTAAGGCTATTATAAACGCTCCTTTCAATCCTGTTACCGGCCTGGGGTCTCTGGGGAAACGTACCGTCTTTGAAGTCGCGGATTTCCCCATCAAGAAACAATGGATTCCGGTGCAGATGTTGGCTGTGCCTATGGTGAAACGTTTGCGTGAGCTCGGTTCACTCGATGAGTTCATACGTCAGGAGCTCGACGTTGATCCGGACCAGGAGACACGCACACGGGTTGTAGACCAATTCACCAGAATACGCTGCCGGTTCGATTTCCCTTTCTGGGCCGCGGTGTTCGTCTACATAAAGAACAAGGACCTGGACGGGGCGCCGGAGGTGTTGTTTCGACTGTCATACCCTCAACGCAAATTCGTTGCTGAACTTGAAGATTTCCGCCTCAACAAAAAGCCTATACGCCTGGTGCTGTTAAAGGCTCGTCAGTGGGGCGGCTCTACTACGTCGCAGTTGTATATGGCCTGGTTGCAGCTCACTCAACGCTACGGCCTCAACTCCCTTATCATCGCACACCAGGGCGCCGGCTCCGACGAGATAAAGGATATGTTCGACCGCATGATCAAGGCTTACCCCCTCAATATGCTTCATCGCCTGGGTGAACGTTATCCTGACAATGAGCCTAAGATGGTGGGCGTCGGTAAGTCCGGGTCAATATTCCGCATACCTCAACGCAACTGCAAGGTGAAAATCGGTACGGCTGAACGTCCTGATTCCTGCCGTGGCGGTGACTATGCCCTGGTTCATCTGTCCGAGGTCGGCATCTGGAAAGAGACTGATGGCAAGAAACCAAAGGACATTGTGCGCTCTGCCTGCGGCGGTGTGCTAAATAAGCCGGGCACAATGATTGTCTATGAATCCACGGCCAACGGACACGGCAATTTCTTTCACAAGGAATACGTCGACGCCCGCGACAACCCGCGCACACAATTCCGGCGTCTGTTCATTCCCTGGTACGATATTGATTGGAATGTTATCCCCTTTGAATCGGAAGCGGAGAAGGAAGAGTTTGCCCGCAACCTGTTTGAGAATCGCAACAATGCCAATGCGCCTTCCGTGCGTGAAGAGCCTGGCAAATATCTGTGGTGGCTCTGGATGCTCGGCGCTACGCTCGAAGGTATTAATTGGTATGTCGTAGAGCGTACCAAACACACGGAGCATGGCTCGATGGCGGCTGAATGTCCGTCCGACGATATAGAGGCCTTTGTCAATTCCGGCGCTACGGTGTTCGACAAATATCAGGTCGAAAAGTTCCGGCCGGCATGTAGGGCTCCGCGATACGTCGGCGACATTTACGGCGACGCACTCGACGGGGAGGAATCATTAAACAACCTGCGTTTCGTCGAGGACAAACAGGGGGTGTTGTGGGTGTGGTCGCTGCCTGACCCTCCGGACCCGTCGGAGATTATCACCGACCGTTATCTTGCCGTCGTCGACGTCGGCGGCCGGTCCAATAAGGCCGACTGGTCTGTGATTGTCGTTTATGACCGCATAGCGATGATGGACGGAGACAAACCGGCCGTCGTCGCTCAGTGGCGCGGCCATATTGATATTGACCTCTTGGCATGGAAGGCGGTCCAGATTGCAAAGTATTATGATAATGCGCTGCTTGTTATTGAGTCAAACACTTTGGAGACGCACGACAAAGAGCGTCAGGTCGACGGCGATCAGTCGAAATACATACTCAATCAGATAAAGGAAGTTTACGACAACCTGTATGCCCGGCGACAATCCGAAGAGGATATTCGCCAGGGCTTGCCGCGCAAATACGGCTTCCATACCAACACTGCGACAAAGCCTATGATTATAACCTCGCTGATTAAGTATGTGCGTGAACACGCTTATGTTGAATCCGACGAGCGCACTCTTGATGAGTTCCTGAATTATGAAAGGAAGCCCAACGGCTCTTATGGTGCCATTGCCGGAGAGCATGATGACCTCCTTATGACACGAGCCATTGGGCTGCATATCTGCTTCAACGAAATGCCGTTGCCTACAATCGTCGAAGGCGAGAATGAATTGTTCCGTAGGGTTGCCAACCGTCAGGCGGTCTCGGCCGCTACCATCTGACGGCCTGACATTGCCTGGTGGAGTCGGTCCACGGCGTCCTTGTTGGCGCCGTTCTGTACCTGGGCCGCAAGTTCCGGCGATAGTCCCTGCGGCACCTCGCCGTTCTGCAACTGCTCCTGTTGGCTCTGGAGATTCTGCAACAGTTCGTCGGCAAACGGGAAGTTGCCGGCCTGGAGTAGCTGCTGCAATGAGATCTGACCGGCGCCCCATATCTGCATGAGGAAGTCGTTTGCCATGGCACGGTAGGCCGGGGTCGCGGTGCTCGGCACGATTGACAGGTCAAACTCGACGTCTTGTATCAGGTCCGGGTCTGCGCTCTTCTCACCGGCAATGCTGATGATTCGCTCCCTGGTGTAGAACTGCTGAATGTTCTTAACGTCCTTGTAGGCGGCCTCTCTGATAAATTCATTGAAGGTGTCCAGAAGGTCGATAAGTGACGTTGTGGCATTCTCGGCCTGCTGGCTGTATAGCGACGCACTCATGCCGCTGTAACCTGGCTTGCCCTGCAACGCTCCGTTAACACCCGATATGTCCTCAAAGAATTTCAGTTGCAGATTCAGCAATTCGTTGATACCAATGTTGGTCGAATTGCTTGCTATCTGCTGCGGCACCGCTGAATGTTTGGTACTCGGCTTATACAGGATAACTCCGTTGAACTTGCTCCAGGTGTCGGCAAAGGCCTCCGGGCTCGTGCCTTTCGGCAAACAATCCTCCGGAATCAGGAGCACGCCTTTCGCGCTTGCTCGCATAATCCAATCATACAGCGTGATGAGGCGGTTGGTGTATCGCTGTTGGTCTATGACGTCTGCCGAGAAGGAATGTATCTCGCCGTCGATGAACGGATAGGCTTTGAACACATAGGGATGGCTCTTATGTGCATACGGGCTTTCACCCTCCGCAAGTATATCACCTTGCGGGCTCAGGAAGTAGAAGTACCAATAAGAGTCAATGAACCATTCGGCTTCGATGAGTGCAATGTCGTTCTGGGCCATACCCCGGCTCAGGCCGTCGCGTATTCGCTTCTGGTTTTCGGCGATAACCATTGTCTGGAGATCTCCAAGTTCAATCTTGAATATCTCCCCGTTATTCCAATCGTGACAGCGGAAGCGGGGCTTAGTCTCTTTGCGCCATACCTCGATTACGCGACAACGGCTCTCGTCCTTCGGCACAAGGAAGTCTATCTCATTTGAGCCACGGGAGTAACCGAACTGTTCCCATACCTGAGTGAGTGCGCCTTTGTCGCGGGCGGTGGCGTATATCTCGGCCAGGCGTGTATAATCCTCCGGGCTGTCGGCAAAACGGGAGCATACTGTATTGAAGTCCTCGTCATGTATCTCTCCCAGACAGGTACAGTCCCACATACGGAAGTCGCGCATATTCGTGTCGATGAAGAAATTGTTCGGCTGTACATTCACAGTCCAACAATCTTCTTTGTTGTCTCGCCAACCGAAATACTTGCGGTGAACAATCATGCCGGAGATTAGAAATTCCTCCATCGTGCGGGCATAGAGTTCGCTCATTCGGTTAAGCCCCATGTTGTATTGCAGCACGGTGCTCATGGTCTCGCCAAGTTTCTGCTCGTTGCGGTCGCGGGCTATACATGTCGGCTCGGTCGACTGCTTGCGATACGTTCCTATGACGTTACGTACCAATCTGCGCATAAGGTTATTCTTCAGCGGGATGTTGCCCTGCTGCATGATATATTCCTCTTCACGCATTTTCTTACCGTTGACACATACAATATCGCTCCATTGGTCGCCATACACATAGCGTTTGTTTCGTTCTCGATCCTGGCGGAAGCGATACATCGCCTGGTAGTATGTCTGCACCTCAAGCAATATTTTCAATGCACGGCTGCGGTCGTCGGGCTCCATCGCTTTGTCGCGGGCCACGGTGTCCATATCTTTTGTCCGCATGGTACGGGAGGTGCCAACGCGGCTCATGCTGTGTAGTTTCATTTGCTTATGGTTTTATAAGTTGAGGGCAAAGTTACGCTCTGCCCTCAACTATTATGGTTTATCTATTGATTCACTTCTTAGGATTCTGGCGGTTGTGCCATTCCTTGACTATCGCCATGGCTTCGCGGCCGGCGGCTCTGCTCTTCTCCGGGTTGTCCCAGGCGTCGAGCATTTCAACGAGCTTGGCCTTATACTCGATGATGGCTGTTGCCTCAGTGGCGGCCTGCTGTGCGGTCGGTGCGCTGAGCCAACTCTTGATCATCTGGTCCAGGTACGGGTGCATGTCGTTATACAACTTGTAGCGGGTACCCTCCGGGCTGTTGAAGATTGCCTGTGCCTGCGCGGCCCTGGTTACGGCGTCGCCGGGAGTATTGCTCAGAGCTTTCAGGCGCTTGCCGGTCTGGCTCCACTCGGCGTCGTACCCTTCCAGGCTTTCGTTGACATGTTCGTCGCTCTGACCGTGGAGGCGGGTCTTGGCTTCCTTCTCGAACTTCTTACGCCAGGAGCCTTTGATTTCAGTCTCCCATCGGTTGTCGTCGTAGGCCCACATGGTTGCGAAGTTTGCTCGACGTGCCTTGTAGGTCGCATAGCGCTCGGCCAATTCAGCCGGGCTCTTGCGCGACGCCTCTCGGGCGTCCATGCCGAGTTCATCGAAATACACCTGGTCCATCTGGCTTTGCTGGCACGAAAGTACGCGCATGAACAGGAGCGCCCAATCGCGCGCGCTCTTCTCGTCCTCGCCGAAGAAGTCCATACCGGCGACAATACCATCTTCAAGCACCTGCGGATTAACACCGACGCCTAACGCAATCATAGTGTTAATCATTTCGTTGGCTGCTCGCTCGGTCTTGCCGTTGCTAAACATATTGACCGTCTCGAATAAAAGTCCGGCACCAGGAGACGTCTCCTCTTTGAGCTGTGGTTTGTCGCCGTTTGCGAGACCATAGAAGAAGTCCGGTAAGGTACCTCCAGAAGTCATGCCCTCAAAGCCTCCCAATAGACCGCGCTTCATGGCGTCCTCGGCGTACTGCTTCTTTTTCTCGTCGTCGTTGCCGAATATGCAATACCACATACCGCTGAGGCCAAAGGCCCAGAGCGCCGGTAGAATATAGTCGAAGGTCGTAGACTTGAAGAGGTTGCGGACCCAATTACGCTTATACTTGCGCTCTGCACGGGCCTTAGCCTGTTCCGGGGTCAGTCCTTCGCGGACGCCTTTCTTCGTCTCAAACTCAATCTGAACGTCCTTACCTTTTACCATGTTGGCAAGTTCGCGCTTGCTCTGTATCGACTGACGCAAATAGCTCATAGGCGAGTTGCGGAAGTTGGTTAGGCATGTGGTAATGTAGCTACGCTTGTTCTGAAGGAGCGACAAGTACGGCAACTCGCTTGACTGCTGCGAGAGATTGAAGATGATCTCCGCGTCCATTATGGCGCGGCGGTGTGCTTCCTCTTTGCTGAATCCGTCTTTCAGGTATCCTTTGAGCTTGCTTTGATATACAGCCTCGGAACCCATAGCGACGGTAAGGGCGTCGATAAAGGCGTTAGGCGTAATACCGAAACGTTGAACTTTCTGCACAAATTCCGAATTGGTCCAGTCCCAATCGTACTTCCAGGAACGTAAAACGTCGTTGCCGGCCTGACGGGATTTCCATCGACGTTGGAAGGAGGGCATATTTTTCATAGCCCATTTCCAACATGTACGGGCACGCCAGGGCGTCACGTTATACATGAGCCTTGCCAGGTTGGCGTCGGGGGCAAAGGCCGGATAGGACAGCAACTGTTTCAGGGCTGTGTTCAGTCGGATTGCGATACATGCGCCGGTGGCAAGTTTGGTGAGATTCACAAGAGCTCTCTCCGTATCATCTACATCTTTCGGGCGATAGGCACCACCGACGAGGAGCGACAGGTCGTAGAACTTATCCCAGAACTTTTCGCCACTGCCGTAAATCGTCGACATGTTTTTCACCTGGTTGCGGAAATGTTTGTACGACAACAGGGTGCAAAGGTCGCGGCGGTATTCGGCAAAAGCGGCCCAGGTTTCCATTTCCCTGATATGGTCGAGGGCGACGGAAACGGCGTCAGAGTTCAGCACGTCAAGCGCATAGTTGTTGAATCTGCGCTTGATGATTGCGCCGGTCATGGTCTTGGGAAGGTCTTTGCCGTCAATCCTTCCGGCCATTTCCACCTCTTCCAGACGGGCGTTGGCAAGAATCCTCAACGGGAAGTAGTTCTCAATCTCTGCCATAGGTGCGCCGAACATGCGCATGTGCACTTCATTGTACTTGTTGCGGAGGTTCGGTAACAGTTCTTCCTGGAGCCAATCGGCTACGGCTTTGAGCCTGGAGTCGAGGGCATGTTCAATCTCCAACATCTTGTCGTCGGTTATGCACATGCGACGGAGTTTCACCTGGCCGTCGGTCATTTTATTAACCATGTACATATACATGATGTTGCCCTGCGTTACCTTGTGCTCGCGGATTTGTCCACCGTCCCACCATTCACAAGAGCCTGCCGCCTTGTTGGTGAGGGCGTAGAGGTCGCTCCAACGGGTTTTTCGTTTGCCCAGGATTTCGGCGGCCTTCTTGTCGAGGATTCCCTCAACTTCCTGTGTCGAGGTCCATTCCTTGTCGCGGCACTCCTGCCAACCGCGTACATAGCGGTCAAACAGGTAGCCTTCACCGTCGACACTCTTGCTGCCGAACACACGCATTATCTGCTCGAAGGTCGCGGCCGGAGCAAGAAACAGGCGCGATACCATATTGTTGCTCAGCTTAACCCCCAGGCCTTTCTTCTTCATGCCGTGTTCGTCGAAGGCGCGGCCGGCCATGTCGGAGTTGGCGTTGTGCCAGATTTCTTCGATGCGCTGTTTCTCACGCTCGCGGAAGGCTTTCACTCGCTCGATGGAATTGCGGAGCTCGTTGCCTACCTGAGAGGCGAGTTGCCGCATGGCGTCGGCGCGCTCTATCCTGATCTTGCGTATGGATTCGCGCAATGCCCGTTTCTGCTCGGTGTATGCCTTGCGGGCGTCGCCACTCATTGAGGGGTCCCACTGTGAGGACATATCGCGCAGTTGGTCGCGCATAACCTTCTCCTGGGCTACGCGGTCCGATACTTCGGCTACATACTGCTCGGCAAGCTCCAGGCCCATCTTCTCGGCGGCGGCGTTCATGGAAGCGGCGTCATTGCCGTTGGCTATGATGTCGTCGAGAGTATCTATGCGGTCGTGGATTGCCTGGACGTCCATGTTCATGTAGTCCTTCATGCCGCGAACCATTATCTGGCCCTCAACATCGAGGTCGCCTATAACCTCCACGCCGCGGGCATTGACCTTACTGCCTCGGATTTTCATTACTTCGTCGAGGAATTTGCCGGACAGTTTCAACTGATTTGAGACAAACAGATCCATCAGGCTTTCAACGGCGGCGTTGTAGTCCTTCTCAGATTGTGTGACATGTTCAACTCCGGCGTCGTCGGTATAGGCATGGCCTATGCCGCGCTTCATAATGCCGTAGAGTCTCTTCACTTCGCCGGGGCCTTCGGGAAGGAATGTGCCACTCGATATAAGAATGTCGGCGACGGCTCCCAGGCTGCGCACAGTGTTGAAATCGTAGGTGTGCTGTACGGCCATTGCCTTGCGGATATTGCCCAGAGTCTTGCCCAGGGCTTCGACGGCGGCGTCACGCACGGCCACGTCTCCGCTGTGACGGTCGGCAAGCATAACAGCCAATTTGAGCGTCTGCTCTTCGATTGTCATATTCTGCATGTCGTCACCGTCGCGGAAGTGCAGGCCGCTCTCCTGGGCCGGTGAAGTGTAGCGCATTTCTGTATCTCTCTCATCTTCAACTTGCAGAAGTGAAATTAATTCATTAACTTTGCGCTCAGAACGGATAGTTAGTGGCGCAGCTCCTTTTGACTGCGTGCTGGGCAGTGGAGCCAAAATCTGTTCTATTGGCTGCTTCGCTTCTATGAAGTCAAGCAGCCTTCCTTTTTCTATGTGAGAAAGTTTATGGTCGTAATATCGGTTGCCATTCACATCTACAGCCACTATAGAATGAACCGTATAGTCCTCATTGCCGATTTTTAATCCGCACACATAATGCTGATATTCTTCGACTGTGGGGTTTTTAGTCTTATCGTTGTTCGGTGCCCTGTCAATGTAAATCCCCTTTTCAATTATCTGAGGCAACGCTGCAATGCTTTGAATATGCTCTTCGTCATACATATCATGTTGAAGCAACTCCTTGATTCCACCATTGCGGCGGCCCTTCTGTAGCTGAATCATGTCCCCTGTATCAGCATTTACATATTCACCTTGCAATGTTTTGCCATATTCAATGACATTCTTCCTTGTCTGAGGTAAATTGTCTGATATTTCTATTTCGTCTCCTGTTATGATGGCAGGGTCGCTCCTGCGTAGTTTCTCTATACGTTCACGCTTTGGCAATGCATCCTCGCTTCGGGCCGCGATCTCCAGGCTCTCGCCGTCGCGTTCCCATTCTTCCCGGCGAACAATCTCTTCAGCCTTGTCGAAGATATCACCTTCGGCGGGCTTACCGGCGGCCTTGCGCTCCTTATGCTTGTAGAGTTTCCACATCATATAGCTAAGGTCGTTCTCGGTCAGGCGTATGCGTGCGGGTATTTTCAGACCTTCCAGAATTCTGTTCAAGAAGTCTTGAATCTTGGCTTTCACGCGCTGCCAGATGGTTTTCTTCTCGGCTTCGAGAGTTTCATAACCTTTGGTATGCACTTCCTCCGCTATCTCACCTAAGTATTCCTTTGTGGCTTCGCGGAAGTCCCAACCGTTCTTACGCATTTTCTCGGCTATCTTGGCACGTAGCTTCTTGCCGGCATGGTTCCATATTTCGTCGATGAGACGTGCGAACCGTTTTGGGCCCATAATCTCCTCGATCGTCTTGTGGCCGACAATCTCATGAAGAACGGTCTTGACTATCTCGCGGGCATTGCGGTGGCGTCCCACGTTGATATGGATTGTGCCGTCGTTGGGGTTGTACCAACCGTAGGAGCGCTGCTTACGTACCTGGCGGTTGTAATCGCTATCGTGTATGTCGCCGGGGGCTTCATACAGCACAACCTTCTCGCCCAATGATTCGGCAACCTCGCGGGCGGTGGCAAGCATACGCTGATGTTCCAGACGGCCGGGCATTGTGCGCTCGACGTCCTCGCCGGCCTCCATGCGCTGATAGTACAGGGCCATGTATTCCAGGTCTGCAAGTTCGGCGTCGATTGCGGCCTGGCCTGCACGACTGAATGAGGGGCGCTCGGCCAGAAGGTCAGCACGACGACGCATGATTGCGGGTATAGCACGGCGGCCCATGTCTCGTGCATTGGCAGAGATAAGGCGGTAGTTGCTGTCATACAACGAGCCAATCTCACGCTTGGTGTGGTAGATTTCCGAAGATAGCCCGCCCTGGCCGTATTGGTCGGCATAGAATTCAAAGCGGCTGCGGCGGCCGGTAGGCACGTCAGTGTCGGTGTGCCCGGCGCCCCACTTCTCTTCCCAGGCCTTTTCCTGTGCGCCGAGGTCGCGGACCTGCTGACGCTCTGACAGAGACAGGGAGTAGCCTAACTCGTCGCGTTTGAACCGCAGATGGTCCAGGGGTGCGGACCACGGCTGTATGGCTCTGGCATTGACATACTCAATGCCTTCCTCCGGTGTGCGGTATTCGATACCGTCCTGTGACGCCTCTTTGAGTTTCGACGACAACATGACGGAGGCGCCATGTTTGGTGCTCAGGTGATCGAGGACGCGGGCAAGATTCTCGGCGCGGATATAGCCTATTGCCTGGCTGCCGCTTCGGGGCATATTAAATCCTCCAACCACATATCGGGCAAGAACGGGGTCTTGCTCAGGCAAGAAGTATTTGCCGCCATGCTGTTTGCTCTTAGGCACAAGGATTTCGTAATCACCACGCGACGACCATCCCTGGGCCTTGCGCACGGTGACTTCTCCGTTGGAGCTCTTGACTTCCTGGCCGGCCTGGATTCTTGACAGCATACTGCTCAACGGTACCGACGATTGCAGATCGCCGGGGGTGAACTTCGGCGACATGAGTATGCCGGTACGTACTTCGCCGTCCTCGGTCGTATATGCGGTGATACGTCCGCGGGCGTTCTGTGTTTTCTGCATATCCACCAGGGCGCGAAGGATATTGCCGGTGAGCATGTATCGGGTTTCGCGGCTCTCGTTGGAAATGTGGCTGTCCCACTGACTGAGGTCGAAGTTGCGCAGGACGTCACGCATCATCATCGACGCCTGGCCGATTTTGCTGAAAGCCACACCGGCCTCTTTGAGCGACAATGTTATGGTGCGTCGACCGTCGAGAGGTGCAAAGACAACGGAGCTGCCGTTGAGGGAATACTTGCTGTCGAGCTTGATTCCTACCATTACACCGGTTGACGGCTCCAGCTTCATCTTGCTTTCGTCCGTAAGGTCGTCCGGAATTGACAACGGCGACATCGGTTTGAACTGAGTGAGGCGACGTTTGATAAGATTCTGCTGTACGCGGATTTTCTCGGTCTCACGTTCAATCTCTGCCTTTGCCTCCTGGCGCTCTGTCTCGCCGTAGCGGCGGTTGGCCTCGGCTATGATCTCTTCATCCGTGAAGGAGTTCTTTCCGAGTGCGCGGGCGTCCTTTGCGGTCGTGATGAATCGCTCTATGCGGCGTGCGATGGTTGCCTCTTTATTGGTGGTGATACGCTCGCGGACCGTGGCAATGCGATTCTCGTAGAAGGCGTCAATCTCGGCCGTTTTCTTTTCGAGCCATTCGTCCCAGGTTTCAACGCCTGCATCCTCCAGGAATGTACGGTGATACTTGGCAAGCTCTGTCCCGGATAACGGTTTGTCGAGAATGTTGACCTCTACCTGCTCCATGTAGACGTTATCGGCGAAGGCGTTGCCGCTGCCGGGCGCCTTGCCCTCAACCCATACCTTGCGGCCCAGGGTCTTTGCCTTGAGGTCTCGGTAAGAGATTTCCAGGTCGTTCTCGCCGCGCTCGTCGAGTTCATGAATCTTCTTCTCGTAGCGGTCGGTTATTTCCGACATGACACGCTCCTGTTCGGCAATGGATAGGAGAGCCAGACGGCCCAGGGCTTTGCGGGCAAATCCACTGTGGCTGCCGTCCTCGTCGTCGTTGTTGCGGCTCTTCTTGGCGGCCTCCTGCTGCTGTGTCTCAACATCGGCATTCGGGTCGATTCTCAGGGGATTGCCCATATCCATGTTGAGGCCCATCGGGTCCTCGTTCAGATAATCCCACACAATCGCGTCGCCGTACTTATTGAGCACGTCCACGACCTCCATTTCATTGAAGCTCGACTTCTGCGACGATGTTGTGTTGGCGTCGAGCGATTTCAGTTTGGCCTTGAACATCATCTGGAGACGCTGCTCTGCCGGTATCGACGACAACAGATATTCATAGGCACCGCGCACAACCTGGCCCGTGCGGTCATTACGACCACGCATTTGCACCTCGTCGTTGACGTCGGGTTGGAACTGTGCGGCGATCATGACGCGCTGCCGTTGGTCCTCGAACTTGCTCGACGCATGGAGCGAGATACCGGTGGAGCCGGTTTTGTTCACCATGAGCACGTCAATCTTGCCGGCATTAAAGTCCGACGCGGTGGCCTTCTTGTCTGCCGCCTTGCGGTTGCGGATAACGTAGAGGCCCTTGTCGTTCTTGGCAAGCTCCAACTTACGGCCGCTAAGCTCACCGACTTTGTAACCGGCGGCCTCAATCTTCAGACGGATGGCATCGAGGGGCGCAATGGGAAGGTCGTCAGAGACGGAGTTCATCTTTTCGATGATGGCGTTGTAAGCACGCTCGGCGTCCGGGCCTAACTGTGAGGCGGCAAGTGCCGAGTGTGTCTCGTTGTTGTTGTCGTCCTTGACTGTGTAGCGCATAACACCGTCGAGGGCTTTGCGTAGAGCCAGGGAGAGTGTCGGCATTGAGGCGCTGCCGTCCTCAGTCATGCCGATTGAGGCCTCTTCTAAGAATCCCTCCATTGTGTTCACGAAGGAGATAATCGGCTTGCGGCCGTTTTGCAGATTCTTTATGGCACGGTCGGCCACGGCGTCTACCTTGATGGAGAAGAGAAGCTGCTGCAACAGGTTGTAGAGCTTCGAGGCAAACGGTGCGTTGCCTATGCCCATATCCTTTGTGCCTTTCTTCTGGCCGGAAGAGGACCCGACGCGGGCAAGGTCTTTCGACATTTCGTTAAGGTATGGCCGCACATAGGTGTCCTGGAATCTCATTATGTCAACGAAGATTTCAGAAACGGTGTCGAAGCGCTTCTGCTGCTCGCGGGCTACGCCTTCATCGGTGGGAATCCAATCAATGCTAACTCCGGTGAAGTCGCGCTCACGGCGGGCCATTTCGCCACTCTTCACAAGCTGACGCGACATGATTTCCTGAAGGGGCACACCTCCCTGGGCTACGGCGTTGATAAGTTCTGCAACCTCAACGCCGCTATCCGAGATAGCGGTCTTTATGGCATACAGGGGCATGTTGTCGGGGCGCTTGGCATAGGTGGCCGACAGATAGGTTATACCTTTGACTCCGGGTATGATATTCTGCATGTAGCCTCCCAGGCCACTCTGGCCGCCTGCGGTGTGGGCCTCGTCAAGAATCAGGTAATTGCCACGGGAAAGAAGGTCGATCACATGGCGGCGGCGCTCGCCGGTGATGTCGCCTGCGGGCACTTTGCCTTTGTACTTCTTGGGCTTGGCCTCAATCTTGCCGTTGTCGCCAATCTCATACTGCGTGGTACCGTTCTGCACCTGGCTGTATGTGGTTACGGCATAGTCGTATTCGTCGGGGAGTGTACCGTGCTTCTCGATGTAGCTGTACACTCGCTCTGTCTCTGCGGCCGACGGGCGACGGTAGACAATCTTGTCGGTGCCGTCCTCCTGGCGCATGGTGATGTTGGCGTCGTTGCTGCTGCCGAAGATGAACGGACGGAGTTCAGGACTGCCCACGTCGCAAAGGTCGCGGTACATATCGGAGAATAGACCGGACTTCTGTGTAACGAATATAGGTTTATGGCCGTTGCGGACGGCGTAGCGGATTATCGACGCGGCCTGGCGCCCTTTACCTATACCGGTCTGGTCGGCAATGATGAATCCGCGGCCGCTGTTCATCTTGTCGATTGCCATAGCTACGCCTTCAACCTGTTCAGCGGCCAGGGCGCGGTATAGGTCGGCTGTATCGGCATAGCCGAGTTCCTGGGTCAACCATTCATCGACGTTGCCGTGCTTCTCTTCGATGGAGTGTAGGGCGCGCTCGAATTCCAGAGCCTGGGCGGCCGGCATTCGAGATTGAAGTTGGTTAGAAGAGCTGACATGCGGCGAGGCTACTTTCTCGTCGGTGAGCTCTACCTTAACCGGTTTGGGCTGATTCAGTCGTTCAGGCCCACTCCCTCCCCGCTGTCGTGCTCCGTCAGGATTATGCCGTTCAGTACCTCCGTCAGTATCGGCGGGTCGTCCTGCGGGCGCTGATCCGCGGCTTCCTTCGGGCTTAGGTCCTTCATCCACCGGACGGCGGTCTGTACCTCCTGTGTCCCCATGAGTGCTTCCAGAAGGTTTTCTATCTCCTGCGGGTCGTTCATCTGTTCCGGGTCGGGTGCCTGTACTGCCAACGGCAGTTCCCCCCAATCCGCTTCGCGGAGTTCGGCTGCGGTCACCTGTTCCCACGGGTCGTTCCCCGCCTCGATCTCCTGTTGGATTAGCCACAGGAACGTCTGACGGATTGACTGCTCCGTCACCTTCGACGTGGCCTCCATCATTACGGGCAGCCACATCCAATCGTTGTTGAATACGTAAAATGTCATCTTGAACACGTTTATAAAGTTCGTCGTATGTGGTTACCGCCTCCGGGCGGGCTTCTTCCTTAACGGGCGGGAATACTCGATTCTCGGCGTTGACCTCGCGGATTACGTTGCCTTCGGCGTCGCGGCGTCGGCCGTCAATCAGTATCATGCGGACGTTATAGCTGGTACCGTTGCGAGAGTAGAGGCTCTTGCCGTCGATAGGTATAATGTCCACCACGTTATAATGGCTGTAAAGATAACCAAAAAATTGACGGTCTGCAACTTTTTGTAAGCGTCCGTTCTTTTCGTAGGGTGTCGGCCACTTGCCAATCGAGCCTCCGACAATGATTGCGGCGCGGCCGTCGTCGGTCATGCTGTCCAATGCGTTGATCGCCATCTGGCCCTCCAGGGTCGAAATCTCAAACAGGCCGTCGTATGTGCGCACGCTCGGTGCTGTGCCGAAAGGAGGATTGGTAACAACCATGTCGTATTGGCCCTCAAAGGGCTGCAATGCGTCCTGATTGGTGATAACCTTGAATCCCATTGCACGGAGATTAGCCAGGCGGCGCGGGTCTATGTCATTGACGTGGCAGTTGTCTTTGGGCACACCGATTGTCAGGGCACCGTTGCCGGCGCTCGGTTCCAGAAGTCTCTTGCCCTGGTGTCCGTGCGACATCATGAATTGGTCCATAAGATAGCCCATAGGCACCGGGGTGCTGTACTGCTGACGCTGAATGCGCTCAACGTCGCGGTCGGACAATACCGGCTGTGTGGTGTAGAGCTTCACAATCTTGTTGAAGCCTATCTCCTGGGTGCCGGGGCCGCCGGTGAGCGTGTGCTCGGCGATAGAACGGGCTCGGAGGCTTACTGCCCTCTCCACAAGTTCCTGGAGGTCGGTCGGTGATACGTCCTTCATGCCGCGCTCTTCGGCCATCTTGCGGACTTCGGCCATTGTTAGCGGTGAGCCTTCATTGTTGATACGCTGAATCAGTTCGTTGCTGACAGCCTCGACAAAATCATGCTCGACGTTGCGGCGGTCCTGCTCTTTGGCGGAGTCTCCGGCAAGCTCCTTCTTGGGTCGCTGCGGTGCGGGAGCCTGGGAGCCTTCACCGTCCTTATGGGTGAGGTCCTTCCATTCGGCGATGGAGCTAATGATAGGAGCCATGCCGGTATCGAGTATCGGGCGGCCGTCGCGGTCAACGTCGATGATTGTTGCCGAGGTCTTGCCCTGGCCGGGTATCGACCATTCCACGGTGTCGCCTATCTTGAAGCCATTGCGGTCTGCTATGACTTCCTTCTCTACCTGGGGGTCAACCTCAAACTCCTTTTTGGAAAGCTCGTCAAACTCGGCCTGCGTTGTGGCAGGTGCCTTCGGCTCGGTTGCCGGTTGGGGAGTTGTGCCACGCTTCACCGTCTGTTTGGTGAGCTTCGGATCTTCGAGCTGTTCGCATATTGCCACACGCTTACCGGCGCGCACGAGCTTTGGCAGGTATGCGTCGAGTGCATGGTGCGGGAATCCGGCAAGCGGGGTCTTGTCGGCACGGCTCGTCAGTGTGAGGCCCAGGGTCTCGGATATAATCCGGGCGTCGTCATGGAAGGTTTCGTAGAAGTCGCCGACGCGGAATAACACAACGGCGTCGGGGTGCTTCTTCTTCATTTCTTCATACTGCGTGAGCAATTTGTCGCCGGTTTTGGCCTGGGGCGCCGGTGCGGCCGGTGCTTCGGGTGTCTCCGGTTCGTCGAAGAGTGACGGTTGCGGCGCCGGTTTCTTGCCTTCCGGCTTGGCTCCGGGCTTGGCTTTCGGTAGGTATTTCTCCATCTGGCCGCGGATAGCGTTAAACAACTCCTTATGGCCGGGAGCCACAAGCCACGCCTGATGATCCTCTCCTATGACGTAGGAAAGGTCGTCGCCTCGCTTCACTGTTGTTGTCAGCTCTTTTAAGCGTAAGGCGCCCTCTTCTGTCTTACCGAAGTCAATATCAATCTTGATAGGCTCGTAACCGGCACGGATTGGCAGATTGATTTTAATGCCACCTCCGGATTCTCCGAAGTTGGTAGTAATCACCTGAACACCTTCGGGGAGGTTTTTCAGGTCTAAGCCGAGTTCATCAACCAGGGCGGCCGCTAAGTCGGCGCCGGCCTGGGCTGCCTTCTGCTCGGCCGACACGGAACCGTCAGGTTTGAAGTAGCCGGGGATTGCCATTTTGTCGCGGCTTTTCTTAACCATATCGGTTGCGGCCTGCGGCAAAGCGGCCTGAACTTCCTGCTCTGCGGTTACGCCTCTGGCCGTCTCCACAACGTCGGGCTTCTGCTCCTTCAGGAAATTCACCATGTCAAACTTGGCTATCTCTGCCATTGGGGTTGCGTCCTTGTACCATTCAGCGGCAAGCGCTTCTTCGGTTGCCAGGGTGGCATTGTAGAACTGCTTGATGTACGGGCGTATGCCGTCGCCGACGTTCTCGATCATGGCCTGGGCGTATTCGTGCAGCTTGCGGGCGCCCTTCTTCATGATGAGGTAGCCCAGACGACAGCCTAATTCCAGAAGTTCAACGTCGACAGGAATACCGCTATACAGATTGCCGCCACGGAGACGGGCTTTCATTTTGCGGATGAGGTCGGCGGCCTCGTCCTGGTCCTCTTCGTTGAACCACTTGCTACGGGCTTTCTTCTCGGCCTCCGGCTGCGGTTCGGCTTTTGCCTGTGCCGGTTCGGGCTCAAGCTTCTGTTTCGGCGCGGCCTTTTTCCGGGTTGCAGGCTTCTTCCTGGCCGTCTCTACTGCTTCCGGAGACACACCGCCGCGGCGGTTGTATTCGTCCGTCAGGATTGAGCGCACGGTCTTATTGTCCTTGTGCTCTTTCAGGAGTTCTAATAGCTTGGTGTCCGAAACCTTTTTGAGTGCTTCGGCCAGGTTTGCGGCGGCTTCTTTGGGGCTGTGTTCGGTCATGCCGGGGTTGAGCACGTCTACAATGTGGAGGTCGGCGGCGGTGTCGTCGGGCAAGTCCATAACAGCGTCCTCGTTGACAACCTTGTCGGTAAAGTCCTCGACGGCTGCCATTGCGTCGGTACGCTCTTTCAGGCCCTCGGCCGATACGGGGTGAAGTATGGCTTCGGCAAATGCCTTCGCGGTCTCGGCGTCTTTGAATCCGTAACCGCCGGGCACGCTCGTACCGCCAAATTGCTCTTTGGCGATGTCGAGACGTTCCTTCCATACCTCTTTGTCGGCGCGGGGGAATTTCACACGGTGGAACTTCTTGCCCTTCTTGGTCTCGTAGACGTCCAGCTCGTAACCCTCCGTAGCCTCGGCGGGTTCGGCCGGCGCCTCTGCCTGGGCCGGTGTGCTCTGTGCCTCGATAGGCTTCACGCTCTTATACTCCGCAAACGGTTTCTTTTTGCGGTCGCTCGCGTCGAGCCACTTCTTAAACTCTTCACGGGTTACACCGGTGACTACAACCTTGCGTCCCTTCGCCCAATCGGCGGAGTAATTCGAGAGGTATGCGGCCTCGGCCTCCGTTGCGGAAGTGAAGCCATACATAACCTTGTGCTCGTCAAAGCTGCCGTCCTTGTTGTATTGGTCTACAACATACACGTCGCCGTCGGTCGGGTTATCAGACAGGAATATATCTATCTTGTCGCCGTCAACGCCTGTTGTGCCCTTGATGTAGCCATAGGTATTCTTCATTTCGGTTTCCCAGGGGGTGCCGTCGGGGGCTTTACCTCGGCGCATACTGCCTTTCGGGTTCTCGATGGAGATTTGCAGGCCGTCGATTTCAACGTGGCCCATCTTGTAGTTGCCGGCCTTCTTCTGTGCTTCGGTCGGTTCGGTGTTCACCTCGAATTCGGCGGCCGCGATTTTGGCTGCCGTCTCGGCCTTCTCTTTGTCGGCCTCGTCCATAAAGAGGTCCTGCTCCATTTCCTCACGGGACATGGAGTGCTCACCATTCTTCCACCGGCGGCGGAGTTCCTCGGTGAAGTATTTACCGACTTTCAGGCGCTCTTCCTCCTGCTGACGCTCAATGTCCGCTATCTCCTTGTCGATAGCTTTCAGTCGCTTGCCCTCGGCGGGAGTGCGGCGTTTGCTCTCCAGGACAGCCTTCTCGGATTCAAGAGGCTCTATCATCGCGTCGTAGCGTTCCTCAATCGAGGCGTCATAGTCCGCGGCGGTCTGCGCTACTTCCTCGTATGTCATGCTTGCCATACGCTCTGTCGTAGGCAAATTCCCCGCTCCGAGCGCCTCAGCCTCAGAACTTTTTGCGACTTCCTCTTGTTTTTCTGAAAACAAAGTATTACTTTTGTCGTCAGAAGAAATCGTAGAAGAGTTCATGCGGGCCGAATCAGTTGTGCCGCCTTGTGCTGATTCGGGCGATTCTTCAACAGTTTCGGCAGACTGTTTAACTGTAGTATGGCGGTTATACACTTCTTTTCGATTAGCACCGTAGGAAGTCTTAAAAATTCCTGCGGTGTTAATATTCCAATATGTTCCATCTCCCGATAACTCAACCATTAGTGTATTGTTGTGTTTGTCGGTAAGTTGGAGCATATATGTTTTAATGCCGTCCCTCTCTCGACCTTCTTTTATGATTTCATAGTTTTGTGCTACTTCTTCTATGAAATCAAGTACAGAACAATACCCGGCATTACGAATCTGTGCGCCATGTCTTGCCTCGATATGTAGGAGGCCGTATCCCGCTTTTGTAGCTTGATTCGTAATCACGCCTTCACTAAGGAGAATGGGCGCTTCAGGCAATGAGGTCTCAGGAGTTACGTAGCCAAAAACCAAGTCTCCTTTTGAATTCAGAACAAATTGATGACCATTCTCATCTATTTCGTCTGAAAGCTTGTAATTTATATGCTCGGCTTCTTGCGGCGGTAAATTACCGGGGCGTTTGCTATCTCCTCCGGCATCTCCGGTATTTCCGGCTGTTCCGTCGCCTTTACTGCGTTGTACAGGAGACGGAGCTTGCTCAGCTCTCTTACTTCCTTCTCCTGATTCTTCGGTTGTGGGGACTGCTGCGGCTTCTTCGGCGGCTGCTCGGCGCTCTGCGTCTGTAACCTTTTTCTGTTCGGCCCTGACAGCCTCCCAGAAGTCAACGGCCCGCTGAAGCTCGGTGCCGGCATTCTCCCAATCGGCTTTCTCCTTCTGATAACGGGCAATAGAGCCTCCAATCTTCGGGGCACTCTTCTTGTGGTTGCTGACGGCCTCCTTAGCGGTCCGTGCCATGTGTGCCACATGGTCGTTGGCCTCCTGACGGGAAAGCCCGGATTCATTATATATGTAGGAGTGGGTGCGCTCCGGCGTGGTTGCCAGATAGTCGGGTTCCTCCCAGGTCTCGCCCTTCTCCTTCACTGTGCGCATGGGCATAGGCTCAACCGCCGGTACCTGCGCTTTCTGTCCGTTTCCTGTCGTAGTTTCAGTTGTCGGCTCTGTCAGAGGGTCTCTTTTTAGGAATATAGCTACGCCCTCACTATTTCGCGCGCTAATTACATCGCCCTTTATGCGTATTTCTTTTGCGCGGAAATCTTGCCTTGCTCCGGTAACGGCATTTGCCCAAGCATCAAGCATGCTTTCTGCTTCTTCAGGATCAACCTCGGTTGAAAGGGGTTGGCCGTAAGCGTCTATCCCATTTAGGGTGCGCCCCCAATCTATCATGTCTTCTGTGATTACAAGATAGCCCGAAATTCCTTCTTTGTGAGTGCCGTCGGCTTTTGTCAAATTGCGTTTGAAAGTTATCTTACGTACGCCGTCTTTATCAGTTGTATCCGATTCTACAAACACATCTCTTCGCGTTCCCTTCCTATCTGTGTATGTGGCTAATGGTGTTTCCTCTGATTTGGGAACGGCTAGTAGTGCCTGGAGCTTCTGACGGGTGCTGTCAAATTCCAACAGTGTATCGAGCCTCTGACGGGTGCGCTCGTCGTTGCTGTCAGCTTTGGCGCGCTCTATAACCTCTTCGACGGTCGAGGCTCCCTCGGCATAGGTGCGCATTGCGTCCTGAACGGCCTGGGTGTCGAGCCATTCATTGCCGATTCGCTCACGCTCTACGGTGAAACTTTCTTTCAGGGCGTCGGCTGTGCCGGTGATCCCTTCGCGGATTACGATCTCTTCCGGTCCGGCCGGTGTCTCGGCGGGTGCGGCCTCCGGCTCTGCTTCGGGGTTGGCGGCCACATAGTCCACGGGCTTGCCCTGCTCGTCACGGACAATAATAACGTCCAGGTCTGCGCGGGCTATGTCGGTTGTGTAGCCGGACATGGTGCGGCCTTTCTCGCTCCTGTCGGTCACGGGGAACGGCGTCCAGATAGTCACCGTCTCGCCCTCGCGGTCAACGACGGCGGCCTGCTGCGTCTCTTCGCGGCCTGATACAGCCACACGGAAAGAATCGCCCTGGTCGTATTTGATAGAGACAGGGGCCGCCGGTGCTTCTCCAGTTCGGACGATGGCGCGCTCATCAACGACGGGGGCGGCCTCGGCCTGCTGACGCATTTCGGACTCAAAGGCCTCCTGTTTGTAGCCGTCCACCATTGCCGAAAGCTGATCGGGCATTAGGCCAAACTGACCCTTCTTGCCTTCGGTCTCGAAGATTATCATACCGTCGTTGTCCACTCCGACAACTCGATTCTGTGTCGGGCCTTCTCCCCAGACGTCTGCAACAAAGGAGTCGCCGGGGTTAAATGCCATCATGTCGCCCTGGATTGTCCGCAGGTCGTTCTCATGCTGCTCTGTGATGGTGCGCTCAGCCGCGGCGCGGGTCTCTTCAACAGATGTGGCGGTCCCCAGGCTCGAAAGCATTTCGGGCGCTGTCTGTTCAACCTTATCTGTCGCGGGGTCGTAGATGTAGATAACACGGTCGGAAGCGGCGGTGTTAATCATCGAGCCGTCCTCGCTGAACACGACATTGCCGCCTACGATGTAGACCTGGCGGCTGTCGACTTTCATTGTGGCCGGTCTTACAAAACCGTCCTCGTGGCTCACCTTGTCAATGAAGGCGTTCTCACTATCCATGGCATTGCGGGCGTCGTCCTCCATGCGTTCAACGGCGGCGTCGCCCACCTGGCAGGCTTTGAGATAATCCACGATTGCGGCGCGCTCGGTAGCGTCGTAGCGGGATTGGGGCAGAAGGTCGAATATCTCCGCGGGGTCGGAGGTGCCAAGCTCTTCCTCAAACATGGTGTCGGTATCGGTACGGCCAAACAGCTCTTCCATGCGCTTTTCCTGATAGCGGATGTTGCGCATTGCCTGTTCGCGCTGTCCCTGGTCGGTCATGTTGTAACCGGCCTCGCGGGCCTCCTGAACGGTGGCCTGGCCTTGTGAGGGTGCGGGCTCTTCGGGGTCCACTGCGTCCGGGGCCTCGCCCTGGCGGGCTTCCTCCGGGTATAATGCCTTGAGGTACGCTTCGAGGGCGGTCTGTTCCTTGTCGGTACGCTTGTCGCGCTCCTTGCGTATAACGTCGTCGAGGTTTACACCGGAGATATAGTTTATCCTCTCGCGGATAGCGTCGGGGGTATCGCCCTTAAAATCATCGACATGATTGTTGGCTGCGGCCTCAACCTCTTTCACCAGGTCCTTAGAGGCCTGGCCTACGGATTGAGCCTTTTCGGGGTCTGCCAGGTCCTTCACGGCCTGCTCGTATGCTTTGCGTACTGCTTCGGCCGTCCAGCCTTCGCCGTGGGCCGCGGCAACATCCTCACATGCGGCCTGCGTCGCATTCGATAAGATTTCCTTAGCCTTGAACCTCTCGCCAATCTCTATCGAGTTGAGCTCAATTTGTCGTTGGAGGTTGGTAATTTCCTGCTGTGCCTTCTCCTTTGAAGCGAAACGGCGGTTGGTGACAACGCTGCCCTGGCCGCTAAGGGACTGCACATATAAGTTGCCGTTCTCGTCCTCAACAGTACGATAACCCATGATGGTTGATTCCGGAAGCCTGCGGCCTGTCAGAATGAAATATGCCTTCGCGCGGGCGGCCTCACTGACGTTGTTGTCACTCATCAGTCGGGCCATAGTGTCGTAACCGTCAAAATCGGATTTCTTGACGCCTTCAACGGTCTCTTCGTCGGGACCATATTTGATTTCCACCTGCTCGACCTCACCGACAACACGCTCTACACCGTCCGGGCCTACCTCCTTGACGGTTGAATCGCTTTTGCGGAAGAGGCTTGCAAGTTTGCCGTAACCGGCATTGCGGAGCTCTTCTAACTCTTCCTTCGTCATGGCAATATCGCCGGGGCTTTTGTCGAGCGCCGTGCGTAGCTTCTCCTGGAAGCTCTGGCGGTTGTGGGCTATCTCCCGCATGGTAAGCGGACGGCCTAATGTCTCGGCGTCGTATGGTGCCATTTCGCGGACGGTGCGCCATGCACTCTTGATACCGTGCTGAGCCTTGAAACCTAACATCATTGCCATGCTGTCGTTCCATATATCCCAACCGACGGATGAACGGGCGGCGCTGCGGGCCTTCGCTTTGGCGACGGGGTCTGTCAGGCTTGCATAGCCATATTTGCGGGCATACTGTTTGTCAAAGTCCTCATCGCTCATTGAGCGCATGGAGATATAATCAGGAGCCGCAAAGATCGTACCCTCGAACAATGCCGACGATGCCTGCTCGCCTCCACGGAGTGCGATCTTGCCGCCGGTGGACGTGGCAGACTTCACCATCGGGTCGAACACATTACCGGCGACTGGACCAACCCAACCAATGAGAACACCCATGCCGGCGCCGTGCTTGGCCTGTTTCCAAATGGCTTCGGGCGAATAGCCTTCGTTCTGGCCAGTCTCCGGATTAATATAGCCTCCATACTTCAACTGCCGTTCACCTTCTTTCAGGGCCTCGTATGTGCCCAGGTTAGCGGCGCCTCCGGCCAGACCTCCGAGAAGGCGGCCTGATAGTGTCGTGCCCAGGTATCGAGTAGCAACCTGGCCTGACGTGCCTGTGAATCGGGCCATGATGCGGCCGCCGGTCCACAATGCACCCTTACCGGCTGCGGAGCCTACGCCGCCGGAAATCCAGGTCACGGGGTCGATTGCCATGCCGACAACGGTACCGCCTACCTGTGCAATGCGGTGGTGCTTGCCATATTCGGACATCGCGGCGTAGGCGGCTGCCATGTCTCCTGATGTGCCGGCCTGGCTTCGTGCGAGAGCTTTGCCCAGAGAGTTGATCAGGTTCATGTCGGCGACGGTGCGGCCGAAAAATTCCATTGTGCTCTTCGGGGTGTTCTTGTCAACCGCATACTGATACACGGCATTGTCCGACAATGAACGGGCCATTTCGGTTGCGGTCTTGTGCAGGTCCTGTGCGCTCGCTCCAGGATACTGTTGCTTCAGGCGAGAATAGCAATTAGCATAAATCTGGGGGCCGACACGCTCCCAGGCTTTGTCCATCATCTTCTGGAGGTCAAAGCGGGTAAGGTGCGAAATGTTGTCGGCATGTCGATTCATCGACGCTGTGACGACACGGAGCTCACGGCCTCCACCCATAGCTGCGTAGCTATCCCACGCACGGTCGGCATTGCGCTCGCGGTCCTTCTTGTGAAGCTCTTCGGCCTCGCTCCAGAGGTCGGCCACTACGTCGTAGGCCGGTGCCTGGGCGTCGTACTGTGCCTGTAACTCCACGTCGTCAGGATTGGCCGGGTTGAGGCCGTTACTCTTCATGCGCTTCTCGAACTGATGGCGTAGACGGGCCTTGCGGGCGCCGAATTCGGCCTGATCTGCTTCCAGGAGACTTGTTGTTAGGCTGCCGTCGGGCAATAGCCATTCAGTTACGGGCTTGCCGTCGATATACTTCACGCCGTAGGGCACGGGGGATTCTCCGGACTGAACCGGCGGTGCGCCTGCCTGGCCTCCGGCCTGAGCGCCTGCGGGAGCCTGCGCCGGTGGAGTGATACCCATTACCTTAGCAGGAGCGCCGGCGGCCTGTGCCGCGAATTTGGCGGCCTTCAACTTGCGACGGCCTTCCGGGGTGAATCGTTCAGCCATACGGCGGGTCTGGTCGAGACGGGCTTTTGTACGTTGCTTAAAACCGTTCATGCTCTGGAACATCTCCCATTGCATACGGATTTTGTCCTGTTCGGTAGGTTGCCAACGCGGTTGCGCCGGTGTTGCCGCTGGCGTCGCGGCGTCGGCCTGTGGCTCTACCGCGGGCGTGGCGGCATTCTGCGGTTCCTGTTTAGGTGCCGGGGCTGCCGGGGCGGGTGTCTGGTAAATGCGGGCGTTGAACTCGTCCCAGGTGCCTATGTTGGCGACACGCTGTTGCGCTACCTCATAGACCTTGCGGCGGTTGCCCTCGTCGTCCATGCGACGGTTGAACTCGTCCCAGGTGCCCATATTGCCGACATGCTGTTGAAGCACGTCATAGAGCTTGCGACGGTTGTCTGTTGTATTATGTTTCTCAGCCATAAGTCGGTGATATTAATTCCAATCAATGGTTACTTTGGGTGTTGATACGTCAGTCTCGGTCTCCGTCGTGGCGGGATTGCCCCACTTGTCAGGCTTCGTTGTCACGCGGTGG
Source organism: uncultured Porphyromonadaceae bacterium (assembly GCA_905202215.1). GTDB lineage: Bacteria > Bacteroidota > Bacteroidia > Bacteroidales > Muribaculaceae > CAG-873. The sequence continues at coordinate 6,457 of CAJKRG010000008.1, read as the reverse complement.
GTCGGTGTGGTGACGTATGTACCGCCGTTTGCGGCCGCCTGGGAGCGTGCGGCGCTCTCGGAGTGGCAATAGTGAAGGTTGCCGTTCTTATCTCGCCAGGCATGTTCGGCGGGCCTTCCTCCGCCTCCACTACCACGACGGTCGTTCTTTTTCTTGCGGGATTTTATCTCGTCGACGCGGGCGTTCCAATATTGGTCGGCATACTCGGCCTCGATCTCCTTCGCGCGAGCTGCGGCCTCCTGCTCTGTAATCTTACCGGCCATAAGCTGCATTTTCAGGTCTGCCAACGCGGCGTCGCGGTCGGCTTTGAGCTGTGCGCGGGCCTCCTGCGACATTCTGATCTGGTCCTGGAGTGCGTCGCGGCCATGCTGATACTCCCTTGCCTCCTGTGCGTCCTTGAGCTTGCCTATTGTCAGGGCATAGTTGAGGTAACGGTCGGCGTCGGCGTCGCGCTCCTTCTTTATCCGGTCGTAACGCTCCCTCATCTTGTCAGTCATGGAATTTTCCTGCCGGTACATGTTGGGGGCGTACTGCGTGGTGAATATCAGATTTGAAATAGCGCTCGCGCCGTCAGCGATAGCGGATATTATGCCATCCGTCTTCTTGCGCCTGCGCTCCTTTTCAAGCTCTTCCTTTGTCGGTAGGTGTATGGCTGCCATACGCTCTTCGAGCCAGTCAATCACATCCTGCATGTTGCCGAACTGCGGAGTCTCCTCTTCTGCGGACTGTTCGGGCTTCGGTTTGGGTGTGAAGTGGTCTTTAACGGCCTCTTGCAAATTCGCGGGATGAAGCGGTTCAGAATTATTTCCAACGATATTCTCTGCTCCGGTGTAATCCTCGTCGCCAGCCATGGATGGTTGCACAGGCGAAGGTGCAGGCTTGGCTTCCGGTTTGGGAGAGCCGTTAGAATTGGGCGGTACAATGGGAGAGGGGGTCTCATCCTCTTCTGGCTTCTGCTGTGTCCAATCGGGAGGCGGGAGCTCTACAATGGACTTCGGTGTTTCATCTGCCATAATTACTATAAGATTATCGTTTAATTATTAGGCTTCTGGCTGACTTTAAACAGCTTATCCAAAGCAGCATCTGTATCCCCCATAAAACCTGCGCTGGCATTGGCCACGCCCTGCTCGGCCTGGGATATTGCATTAGCTTTGTTGATTTCAAGATTGTTCAGTTGGCCATGGAGCTGTTGGTCGGTCGCCATATACTGCTGCTCGATCTGGTCCTTGCGCCGGTCTGCATTGACAGCTATCTGAGAAGTGGCGTCGGCCAGGGCCGCGTTGTTCGCCGCTTTGGCTGCTGCCACACTTTCCTCCGTGCCTCCCATCACGGCCTGGGCTCCCGCGGCCTGCTGATTGCGCTGGCGAATACTCTCCTGGGTCATGGTGAGAATGCGCTGTGCGTCGGCTCGCTGTGTGGCGTCCTCGTTGTAGCGCTGATCGTACCAATCCTGGTTCTTCCGCTGCTGCTCCTGGATGTTCTTTTTTACTTTCTTCATGGCTTTGGATGCAGATATGCCGCCGAAAATCGCGCCGCCTACCTTCATCGCTCCGCCGATTATACTGCCTAACATAGTCGTTAAAATTTGGAAGTTATAATTATGGTGCGAAGATACAGCACTATCTTTGCACCACACTTTTAAGTATTGACACATGAAAGGACAGAAAACAGGAGGGCGCCAGAAAGGGACGCCCAATAAGGACAATCCTATTCGTGGGTACTTGCTTACACACTCGATAGGATATTTCAAGCCCAACGAAAAGAATCCCGACGGCATGAGCGATTTTGAGGTAGACCTCGCCATGATGACGCCGGAGGACCGCGTGTGGGCCGAGATACGCATACTCAAACATCACACCTCGGAGTTAAAGAGCGTCGACATGGACATGACCGTGGCCGAACACACGGAAACCATCGACGAGCGTCTGGCCCGTCTCGCCCTCGAAGATGAGGAAGGCGAATAAGATTCTATTTCTTCTAAAAAAGACCCTCAAACGGGCCATTTCTTACCAATAAAAGCACATTAACGGGAGGATTCGCGGCATTTCCTCCCGTTTTGCGTGAATATCTTCCCGTAAATCCGCATTTCTTCCCAAGAAAACACCATTTCTTCCCGTTTTTCCCGCTTTTTGCGGTATTTCTTCCCGGATTCATATTTTTATGAGAAAAACACTGCAAAATACGCCCGAAAAACACCATAAAAAAACATAAACGACTACCGAAAAAAGCAATAATAACTTCCCGCTTATAATATATAACTTCCCGCTTATGCCCGATTTCTTCCCGGTTATACCAATAAATTCCCGTTTATACAACATAACCGGGAATTTAAAGCCATTTCTTCCGAATCCTTTATATAAAGAAAAAGTAATATATAAATATATTACTATAAAATAAAAAGAATACTACGTATTCTAAAAAGAGAATACTTCGTATTCTTATCTCGTCGACACGCGCGCGAGGAAAAATCAAAAAAATAGAGCGACAACCCCGTCAGATCAGTACCTTTTGCCGGAATAATTAAAACCTTTGAAAAAATGTTCCGCGCAAAAAGAAAAAGAGAACCTTCCGCTCGCTGACTCCATGGAAAGCAAACGCCCGGCTCCGCATGGAAACTCATCATCAGAACAACGCTGTGCTCCGCACAGAACGCGGGCGAGAAACAAAACTTAAAAACAAGGGGGCCGGCCCGCAGCTATCTTTGGGCTATCTCAAAACCCCTTCCCTTTCATGCGCTCATACACCGCCTCGCGGTCAGCATCCACGTCCTTTATGCGAAACTGCACGGCGCACCCCGTCGGAATTATGTCAGGCAACTGTCCGGCAAGCCGGGCGATGACAGCCTCAACAGTCCCGAAACCGATGTCGCTCACCTCGGCAAGCACCTCTCCGCGAAAATAGGCACGAGCATAGACCATGCGCTTGGGCGACAGCCTGAACAGCTTGTCGGCCGGTTCATCGACCCCTCGCGCCATTCCCTGTTTGCTTCTGGCCGTAGAGAAAAAGATAAAATCAATCACTTTGGCATTCAACACCCAGGCCGGAGTAAAGTCAATCTTGATATAGCCTCGCGTAATCGTATGTCCATGTGAATGATTCATGCCAAACGCCACCTCCGCAATGCTCGCCCCGCAATCATTCTGCGCCACCGTTCCCCAAGTGTGGCGGAAAGTATATGCACTATACCATTGCTCCTTCGGAATACCCATACTCCTGCAGAGTTGCTTTATGCCATTGTTCACATTCGCGTTAAAAGAATCCGAAGACGTAAACCGCTTATGGAAATTCAACAGGTAAGGATCATCATCCTCGGCCAGATATTTCTCAACTAACGGCTGAATGATAGGTTCGACACGAATCTCGAAATACGCGTCATCGGCACGGAACTTCTTCGTCTTGGCACGCTTGTAGCAGAAACAGCCGTTTCGGTAGTCCTCCTTTCGCAGCCCATAGATGTCTACCGTGTTCATACCTGCGAGACACAACACCATCTTCGCCACATCGCGCCCCAGTTCGGGCAGCGGATCGACCATGCGCGTATCGGGTAGAGGCGCGGTAAAGAACAACCTGCAATCCTCCGGGCTGATTGCTTTCTTGACGGTTCGGTCGCTCTGCGGAATCCTCACCTTGCCCCAGGGATTAACCTTGATACGCAGATTACCGTTGTCATAGTCGTTATACTCCTCCACAGCCGCCCTGAACACCTGCCTCATGCACACCGGATACATCTCCTTCGCCCGGTGCGTCTGCTCAAGCGACTGGATCCACCGCGTAATCTGAGTAGAAGTCAGCTGCCCGAACATGATTCTGTTCGTACCATAAAACCGCTCCATGTGTCCCAGAGCCTGCCGATAATTCTGCGCCGTACGCACCTGATTCCTGTCCACCATCCGGTCTATGTGACAACGCGCATAATCGCTGAAACAGATATCATCGTCACCCTGCGTCAGATACTCGATAACCTGCCGCACCGTCCACTTCGCGCAATCCTTGCGGTTGAGCATGTCAGTATAGAGCAATATCATTCTCGCACAATACTCATTCACGAAAGGATCATTTATATTGCCGTGTTTGTCCACCATCTGTTTAGTGACAACCTTGTCCGTCCTAATATATCCCGGCTTCGTATTCTGCACCACCCGGATATAGACCTGATAGAACCCGTCCTTGCGCGGTGTTCTCACAACAGCCTTGAATGTAGCCATATGCAATTGTAATTATGTTTGTAAATACCTGTAAGTGCCCCGTCCTGACAACATGTCATATTTTGTAAGTTTTATCGACACATTCTGCACGATAATCGTGCAGACCGTACGAATCCTCCAAGAATAACTTAGGCGGTAAACTCCTTTTTATCGGAGCGTTACCGCCTAAGTGTCTGATTATGCGAAGCTATCTCTTAATCCTCGAGCGCGGCCTGCGCCGCAGCTACGCGGGCGATGGGCACGCGGAAGGGCGAGCAGCTGACGTAGTTCATGCCGAGTTTTGCACAGAAGATTACGGAGCTGGGTTCGCCGCCGTGTTCGCCACAGATACCTACCTTAAGATCGGGATTGGTGGCACGGCCTTTTTCAACACCCATACGGACGAGCTGACCTACGCCAACCTGATCGAGAACTTCGAAAGGATCGGTCTTGATCACGCCGTGTTCCTTGTAGAATTTGAGGAACTTGGGAGCGTCGTCACGCGAGAAGCCGAAGGTCATCTGGGTAAGGTCGTTGGTTCCGAACGAGAAGAAGTCGGCAACCTGTGCGATTTCGTTGGCGGTAAGAGCGGCACGGGGCACTTCGATCATTGTGCCGACCTTGTAGCGGATAGATTCGCCCTTTTCCTCGAATACCTTGGCGGCGGTAGCGTGGATTACGTCGGCCTGATTCTGAAGCTCTTTGAGCGAGCCTACCAGAGGCACCATGATTTCGGGGTGAACGTCGATACCACGCGACTTGCAGGCGATAGCGGCCTCGATGATGGCACGGGTCTGCATTTCGGTAATTTCGGGATAAGTGATGCCAAGACGGCAGCCACGGTGGCCGAGCATGGGGTTGAATTCCTCAAGCGAGTCAACCTTAGCTTTCACTTCCTCGAGGGTAAGGCCCATTTCTTCTGCAAGTTCCTTCTGGGTTGCGGTCTGATGAGGTACGAACTCATGCAGAGGGGGATCGAGAAGACGAATGGTCACGCCGAAGCCGTCCATAGCTTCGAAGATTCCTTCGAAGTCGCCACGCTGCATGGGGAGGAGCTTGGCAAGAGCGATACGGCGGCCTTCGAGGTCGCTGGCAAGAATCATTTCGCGGACAGCCTTGATACGGTCGCCTTCGAAGAACATGTGCTCGGTACGGCAGAGACCGATACCCTGGGCACCGAACTTGCGGGCCTGACGGGCGTCGCGGGGGGTGTCGGCATTGGTGCGCACGAGGCACTTGGTGAATTTGTCGGCAAGATTCATAACGGCTGCGAAGTCACCGTCGAGAGCGGGTTCGGTAGTGGGAACCTGTCCGTCGTAAACTTCACCGGTAGAACCGTTGAGCGAAATCCAGTCGCCTTCGTGATAGGTGTGGCCGCCCATTTCGACGGTCTTGGCAACGTAGTCAACCTTGATTTCGCCGGCACCGGAAACGCAGCATTTACCCATACCGCGTGCAACAACGGCTGCGTGAGAGGTCATACCGCCACGCATGGTGAGGATGCCCTGTGCGACAGCCATACCGCGGAGGTCTTCGGGAGATGTCTCGATACGGACGAGAACGACTTTACGTTTCTTTTCAGCCCATGCTTCGGCGTCTTCTGCCGAGAACACAACCTGACCGGACGCAGCGCCGGGAGATGCGGGGAGACCCTTGGCAACCACCTGTGCGCGCTTGAGAGCGGCCTTGTCGAATACAGGGTGGAGAAGCTCGTCGAGTTTCTGGGGTTCCATGCGTTTGAGGACGGTCTTTTCGTCGATAACGCCTGCGCGGAGGAGATCCATGGCGATCTTCACCATGGCAGCGCCGGTACGCTTGCCGTTACGGGTCTGGAGCATCCAGAGTTTGCCGTCCTGAATTGTGAATTCCATGTCCTGCATATCCTTGTAGTAGTCTTCCAGACGAGCGGCGATAGCAAAAAGCTCGTTGGCGCAGAGAGGCATGGATTCTTCGAGCGAAGGATATTTTGCGGCGCGCTCTTCTTCCGAGATACCCTGGAGGGCAGCCCAGCGGCGCGAGCCTTCGATTGTAATCTGCTGGGGAGTGCGGATACCGGCAACCACGTCTTCGCCCTGGGCGTTGATGAGGTATTCGCCGTTGAAGATGTTTTCGCCGGTAGCGGCGTCACGGCTGAATGCCACGCCGGTAGCGGAGTTGTTGCCCATGTTACCGTAAACCATAGCCTGCACGTTGACGGCAGTACCCCATTCTTCGGGGATCTGGTTCATGCGGCGGTAAACGATGGCGCGCTCGTTCATCCAGCTGTCGAATAC
>CAJKRG010000007.1 GCA_905202215.1 uncultured Porphyromonadaceae bacterium | reverse complement strand
TGCGGCGGTAAATGATGGCGCGCTCGTTCATCCAGCTGTCGAATACGGCGCAGATACCGCCCCAGAGCTGTTCCCATGCGTTGTCGGGGAAGTCCTTGCCGGTATATTCCTTGACGGCCGATTTGAAAAGCTTGACGAGGTTCTTGAGGTCGTCGACCTGAAGTTCGGTATCGAGCTTGTAGCCTTTTTCCTCTTTCACCTTATCCATGATTTCCTCGAAAGGATCGAGGTCGGTCTTCTTTTTGGGCTTCATGCCGAGAACGACGTCGCCGTACATCTGGACGAAACGGCGGTAGCTGTCCCATGCGAAGCGGGGATTACCGCTCTTCTGAGCGAGGGATTCGACAGTAGCGTCGTTCATACCGAGGTTGAGGACGGTATCCATCATACCGGGCATGGAAGCGCGGGCGCCGGAGCGTACCGATACGAGAAGGGGATTTGCGGGATCATTGAATTTTTTGCCGGTAAGCTCTTCTACGTGAGCGATAGCCTTTTCAACGTCAGCTTTGATACGCGAAACCACTTCGTCGCGGCCGTATTGGGTATACTCGTTGCAGACTTCGGTAGTGATTGTGAAACCGGGAGGAACGGGCATGCCCAGGAGATTCATTTCGGCAAGGTTTGCGCCTTTACCTCCGAGGAGGTTTCTCATTTCGGCGTTACCTTCGGCTTTGCCGTCGCCGAATGTATAAACTCTTTTCATTCGTTGGTTATTTATTATTTTTAATAAACTGTGTGTTCTATGCATGGTCCGGGAAGTCATACATGACTCCTACGAGTGCAAAGTTACAAAAAAACCGTGAAAAAGCAAGGCGCTCCGAAGCTAATATTATAGCCTCGGAGCGCGATTTTTGTTTCTTTTATGTTGAGTTCAGCCTTATTAACCGCCGAAGTTGTCGTAATGGATACTTGCGGGGTCTACACCGAGCTGATCGAGCATGCCTTCTACAGCCTTGCTCATCGGGCCGGGACCGCACATATAGTATTCGATATCCTCGGGACTGTCGTGATCTTTCAGATAATTGTTGTAAATCACCTGATGGACGAAACCCGGAGTATATTTGACGCCCGCGGCATCGGCAGCCGGATCGGGACGGTCGAGCGCAAGATGGAACTTGAAGTTGGGGAATTCCTTCTCGAGTTTCAGGAAATCGTCGAGATAGAACACCTCGTTGAGGGCACGTGCGCCGTAGAAATAGTTCATCTTGCGGTTGGTTGTCTTGAGTGTCTTGGTCATATGCATGATCTGCGCACGAAGAGGAGCCATACCGGCACCACCGCCGATCCACATCATCTCTGCATTGGAATCGAAGATGGGATGGAAATCGCCGTAAGGGCCGCTCATTATCACCTTGTCGCCCGGCTTGAGCGAGAAAATATAGCTCGACGCTATACCGGGCATCACGTCCATGAAACCGACCTCGGGCTTGGGCTTCATCGGGGGCGTCGCGATACGGACTGTGAGCATTATGCGGTCGCCTTCGGCCGGATAGTTGGCCATGGAGTAGGCGCGCACGGTCGTCTCCTTGTTCTCGCACTTGAGACCGAACAGCCCGAATTTCTCCCATGCCGGCAGATATGCCGGGCCGATTAGATCGCGGTCGATATCGGTGGCATAATCCATCTGATATGGCGGAATCTTGATCTGGGCATACGAACCGGGGATAAAGTCCATATGTTCGCCCGGAGGAAGAGCCACAATAAATTCCTTGATGAATGTGGCTACGTTGCGGTTGGAGATAACCTCGCATTCCCATTCCTTGACAGACAGCACGGAAGCCGGAACGCGGATATCCATATCGCCTTTCACCTTCACCTGACAGGCCAGACGCCAGTTGTCCTTAAGCTCTTTGCGGGTGAAATGCACGGCTTCTGTCGGCAGAGGCTCGCCGCCCCCCTGCTCCACCTGGAGACGGCATTGGCCGCAACTGCCTTTTCCGCCGCATGCCGACGGCAGAAAGACATTGCTGTCGGCCATCGTCGAAAGAAGCGACTTGCCAGACTGGGCCTTCACCTTAGTGTCGCCGTTCATCGTTATAGTGACCTCGCCCGACTGAACGAGGTGTTTTTTTGCGATGAGAAGAATTATGACAAGGAGCAGTGTCACACCCAGGAAAAAGCCTACGCCACTCAGCACCGTTGTCATGGCGAGAGAGTCGAGGCTGCATATTATCGAAGTGTATACCATAGCCTTTCCTTAGATTTTAATGCCCAGGAAGCTCATGAAGGCGATTCCCATAAGGGCGGTGATGATAAAGGTGATACCTACGCCGCGGAGCGGGGCGGGTACGTTCGAATATTGCGCAACGCGCTCGCGTATGGCGGCAACCGCAGTGATGGCGAGAAGCCAGCCGATACCCCAGCCGCCGCCGGCGCAGACAGCCGTCCACACCGACTCGAAGCCGCGCTGCTGCATGAAGAGCGAACCGCCGAGAATGGCACAGTTCACGGCAATCAGCGGAAGGAAGATACCGAGCGACGAGTAAAGCGCCGGAGCGTATTTCTCGACAACCATCTCGACAAGCTGGGTCATCGAAGCGATGACGGCGATAAAGACGATGAGCGAGAGGAAACTCAGGTCTACGGAGGCATATTCCGGACCGAGCCAGCTCAACGCACCCTCACGGAGCACGTAGGTCTCCAGCAGGTAGTTGATCGGCAGGGTTATCGTGAGCATGAATGTCACGGCTATGCCGAGTCCGAAGGCTGTCTTGACGTTCTTGCTAACCGCAATGAACGAACACATGCCCAGGAAGTAGGCAAATATCATGTTGTCGATAAAGATCGACCTTATGAACAGATTCAGATTATCCATCTTTTACGATATTTTACTGTTTTTCCTGAAGGTCTTTATTAAAACTGCGGTGAACCCAGATAATGCAGGCCACCAGAATCAGGGCCATCGGCGGGAGAATCATAAGGCCGTTGTTGACATATCCGGCCTCATAGAAACTGTCGGGAACAACCTGATAGCCCAGAAGAGTGCCTGAGCCGAGAAGTTCGCGGAAGAAACCGACAATCACCAGGATAATTGTATAGCCGATACCGTTGCCGACACCGTCGAGGAACGACGGCCACGGGCGATTTGCCATGGCGAAGGCCTCGAGACGGCCCATGAGTATACAGTTGGTGATTATAAGACCGATGAATACCGACAGCTGCTTGCTCACATCGTAGGCATAGGCCTGCAGAAGCTGCGAGACGATGACAACAAGACCGGCCACCACTACAAGCTGCACGATGATTCGGATATTGGTCGGGATAGTGTTGCGGATAAGCGAGATGATGACATTGCTGAATGCCAGGACGGCTATCACGGAAAGACCCATTACGATCGCAGGCTCGAGCTTGGCCGTTACGGCCAGCACCGAGCAGATACCGAGAATCTGTACGATTACAGGGTTGTCCTTAGAAAAAGGATTGAAGAAAACGCTTTTATTAGCCATGTCTGTCATTTGTTAAGCGATTCAAGAAATGCGCTGTAGGGCTTGAGGCAGTTATCGATCATCGCCCCCACACCCTTGCTGGTGATTGTACCGCCCGAGATACCGTCGACATAGTCGGCATCACCGGCGGGAGCCTGTCCGGCCTTCACGACTGCCACCGGCACAAAGCTGCCGTTTTTGATCAGCCTCTTGCCCGAGAACTGCGAGGAAAACGCCGGTTTCTCGATTTCGGCGCCAAGACCGGGAGTCTCGCCCTGATGGGCGAAATAGGCACCGTAGATAGTGGTTCCGTCGGCATCGACCGATACATAACCCCAGATCGGCCCCCAGAGACCCGCGCCATACATGGGCAGGATATATTTCACCGACCCGTCGGCGAGAGTACATTCATACACAGGCAGCAGACGATCGGAAGCGGCCTCTTTGCTCTGCTTGGCCACATCGACCGCGAAAGCGTCGGCCCCCTCCACTCTATTGCCGTTCTCATCAACGACGAATGTCGATTTGATATATTCGTCGTACGCCTTGATCACATCGCTGCCAGTAGCCTCGACCGAGACACTGGCGAGAATCTGACGCATCTTGTCGGCGTCGGCGTTTGCCTGCTGAAGCGGCTTGAGCGAGATGGCGGTGAACGCCAGCGCCGTTCCCACCAGAACCACCAGCACTATGATATATATAATTGTATATACGTTGCTCTGTTTGTTCATTGCTGCGATGTTTTAGCCTTGAGGCGGTTTACACGTCGGCGCATGTTGGCCTGCACCACACAATAATCGATCAGAGGCGCGAAGCAGTTCATGAGCAGCACTGCAAGCATCGCCCCTTCGGGATAGCCCGTGTTATATGTGCGGATGATGATTGCCACGACACCGATGAGAAATCCATATATATATTTTCCGACAGTCGTACGGGCCGCCGTCACAGGATCGGTCGCCATGAAAACGGCAGCGAACGCGAATCCGCCGAACAGCAGCTGATCTGCCGCCGGAACATACGAGGCCGGATAGAGAGGAGTGGCGAAAACATTGGCGATCCAGCCCATGAAGAGACCGCCCGCAAGCACCGAGACGATGATACGCCACGACGCTATGCCTGCGGCGAGAAGGATAACGGCGCCGATGATGATGCACAGCGTCGATGTTTCGCCGAACGAGCCTGGAATCAGACCAAGGAAGGCATCCCATGTAGAAATCACATGCCCGCCCACGCCGGTAAACTCAATCGATGGGCCGCTCTGTGTAGCTATCTGCCCGAGGGGAGTCGCACACGAAAAACCGTCGGCAAGCGATTCGCCGTAGCCGAAAGGCGCATTTGAAGCCACATATACCTTGTCGCCCGACATCTGGGCCGGATAAGCGAAGAAGAGGAACGCACGGGTTACAAGTGCCACATTGAGCACATTATAGCCAGTTCCGCCGAATACCTCCTTGGCAAAAATCACAGCGAAAGCCACGGCCACGGCAAGCATCCACAGCGGAACCTCGGCAGGGCATATCATCGGCACAAGAATACCCGTCACAAGGAAACCCTCCTGGATCTCTTCTTTCTTGATCTGGGCGAAAGTGAATTCGATACCGAGACCGACGATATAGGCCACGGCCACTCGCGGAAGAATGGTCAGAAAGCCGTAGATCATCAGTTCCCAGAACGGAAACTCGGTTGCGCCGGCGGCAAGCCAGTGCTGATATCCGGTATTGTACATGCCGAACAGAAAGCATGGCAGCAGCGCGCATACTACAATAATCATAGTCCTCTTCGAGTCTATGCTGTCGTGGATATGGACAGCGCCCGAAGGAGCCGAAGTCGTTTTCGGAGTGTACAGGAATGTCTCCATGCCATCGTACACCGAACGGAAAGCGTGGAGCTTGCCGCCCTCCTCGAAATTCGGCTTTATTTTGTCAAGATAATTTCGAAGTTTAGACACTTTTGCTACTTAATATTATGTATTACGGATATTGAATCGTAGAAGCGGCTTATTCAAGCTCTTTGCGCAGGCTGTCGAGACCGTCGCGGACAATCTTCTGCAGCGGCAGCTTCGACGTGTCGGCATATTCGGCCGCCGCGAAGTCCTCCGGCGCAACCTCATAGATACCGAGCTTTTCCATGTCGTCGATATTGTTCGACAGAATCGCCTTGAGCAGATATTCGGGCAGAATATCCATAGGCATGAATTTATCGTACTGGCCGCTGACAATCATGGCGCGCCGGCCGCCGTTGATACGGGCATCGGGGCTGAACGCCTTCGAGAGGAAACGCCCGGGGAACGAAGTGCTTTCGCTCATCTTGGCCGGAGAGAAAGAGGCCCAGCCCATGAATTCATCGACATCATCGCCTTCGTCGATCACGGTCACCTGGCGGTAGGGGAAGCGTAGGAAGGCATCGGCGCCATCGGCCACTCCCGTAAACACATTTCCGCTGATTACGCGCAGATTGCGGTCAGTATCCTTGATACGGCCTTTGAGCAGCGGTTCTATCTTCGCGCCGCACACGGTCGAGACAAGAGACGGCTTACCGACTTCGGGGCCTACCACAGCCACTACCGTGCGGAAATCGCACGACCCGGTACGCGCCAGACGCCCTATGCGTCCGACAGTCGCGAAATCGAGAGTCCACACCACATCGCCTTTGTCGACAGGCTTGATATTGGCGATCTGGACACCCGCATTGCTTGCCGGATAGGCACCGTCGAACTCTATGAGTTCGGCGCCTTTTATAGAGCCGTAGGCAAAGCCGGCTTTATGGGATATATATACTTTTCCGAGTGTGGCACCAGCCAGCATATCAACGCCGGCCTGATAGTCTTCAGCCGAAAAAATATCGGCAAACACACCATAGTCCGGTGCGAGAGGCGCCTCGTCGAAAGCCGTGACGAAAATATCGCGCACGTCGTCGTCCGGATTCGGAACTATGTCGTACGGACGCTGCCGCATTAATGCAAGAAGACCTGATGATGCCAGAAGATGCTTTATCTCCGCGGCATTGCCAGGTTTTCCAAATTCGGGAGACTTGACTCCGCTCTCCCCTGCTTCTACTTCAATTCTGATTACTTTTCTGCGCTCTCCGCGCACCACAGCCTTCACTTTTCCCGCTACGGGCGACACAAGTCTGACTTCAGGATGATTCTTGTCGTGCATCACGGCCGTACCGCAAGCCACTTCCTCGCCTTCCTTCACATCAACCTTGGGCACGAAACCCGGAAAATCATCGGGATAGATGGCGAACACCTTCGAATCCACCGCTGTCGCGACCGCGTTGAGAGGCAACGCTCCCGCAAGCTTCAGTCTAAGGCCTTTCTTTAATTTTATTTTCATTGGGCATTGTTAGGTTTAGAACATAACCGTCTGATTGAATACTGCCTGAACGCATGCCACCCGACACCTTACGGCATCAGGCATCATGCTCGTTCATGCTAAACCGGATCCGCTACGACGTCGCGACGGACGAATTCGCGCACTCCGGCCAAACTTCGGCAAAGGTAGTGATTTTTCACTGATTTTCACATAAAATCAGAGCATAAACTTCAATTTTGCACCGGCTCAATCGGCAATCCTCACAAATATTTGCAATAAATTTGCGGATATGGCAGTTTATCGCTATATTTGCGCCATGATGACGAGTAGCGCCTTTTGCGGCGCGACACATTTCATACAGTTTAATCACTTCATTTTCCAACTATGAAGCAACAACATCTCGACAACAGCAAGTTCGGCGGTGCCGCTCCTCCCGGCGGCGCGGAGATGAGGTGCGCATAGTTTTTCCACCAACTTTTTTTCAACCGCAGAAATGCTCCGACAGCCACTGGTGCGTCCTGACGTATCCTGTCTCCGGTCGTCGGAACAAGGAGTACATTGACATGTTGGTGATGGCTCCGGAGGCAGGCCTCCGGACAAGATTGGCAAAATAAAGTATTAAAACTATATGAAATATGAAAAGAAAATCCCCAATATCCGTAGGTTGCATCCAATTCTACACCTACGGCATCGAAGAATCAGTACCCTTCGACCAATTCCCCTACGACGACCGCAACGATTTTATCGCAGACCGGCTCCTGAGCGGCATCGCCGTTAAAATTGAATTCCACAAAGACAGATACGGCAGAGGCGTCCGACGCGACGTCTCGCTCCGACTGGTGGATATAACCGACCGATGCGAAGTGGCTTCTGAAAATACTAAAGTCACAATAGGCAAAAACGAGTTTTTCAAGGAAGTTTATGTGCAGTTCCCTTCCGAAACTTCCCATATATGCCCCGGCCACACATATAGGCTCATAGTCTGCGACAACACTTCTTCCCTGACTCTCTCAGGAAAGATCTTCCATCTGTTTGACAAAGAGTCCCTCCCCCACCCTACGGAGTGGTATGAGATCCATGACGGTGGTCTACGTCCGCCCGGAGAAAACGATCTGTATAAAACCATTAAGACTGCTGACGGCCAGATCTATTATGTGAGATTCAATCTCGCTCATAAATTCGGGCCGATGCCCCCCGCCGTATTCCCCGAACTGGAATTGAGGCTCTACTATCCCGACGGCCGCCACATCGAAGCACATTTCAGAGAGCCGGAGTGCCATGGAGCGGAAAATTACAGAAACAATATCTGGTCTGTGGAATATCCTTTCACTACCTCTGACGACGTCAATGGCGTATTCTATGCCGAACTCCTCTGCATGGAATATCCCGTTGCCGGATTCGCGTTCGACAACAACGTAGACGACGAACGGGGCAAATGGGACGGCCGATATATCCGGCCTCTTGATGAATATACTCCCGAGGCTGCCATTGAGCGATGGAGCGGCAGCCCCGCCCGCTCCGACGAATGCGCCCTTGCCGAGGCCGAAGATTTCGACAGATTGCTCGACCGCTTTATCGCCGACGAGATGGCGGAATGCGACTGTCCATCAGACGATGAGCGCTCAGAGGCCGGCACAGATGAGAGCCACGATTCGCAGTCGCCTGATACGGACACCACGAATGAATCATTTCTTTCATCTTTAGATCATCTGACCGGGCTTCAGGCCGTGAAGGAAAAACTTACGGTATACGAGCGCGTGGTACGCTTCAACAAAATGCGCTCCGACAAAGGTTTACCCTCCGCATCCACGCCCCTGCACGCCATGTTTCTCGGGTCGCCGGGTACGGGCAAGACAACGGTCGCAAAGATGATGGGAATCATGCTCCACCGCGCCGGTGTGCTCTCGAAAGGCCATGTCGTAGTGCGGGAACGCGCCACTCTTCTCGGACAGAACTATAATTCCGAAGCCGAGAAAACTCTCGCCGCCATCGAGGAGGCGCAGGGAGGCATACTGCTCATCGACGAAGCCTATCAGCTCTGTCAGCCCAACGATCCACGCGACCCCGGAAAGTTTGTCATCGAAACTCTGCTCACAGTGCTTGCCGATGAAAACATACGCGACTGGATGCTCGTACTTGCCGGTTACCCCGACGAGATGAAACGTATGTTTGAGATGAATCCTGGATTAAAATCAAGAATACCCGACTCAAACATCTATCTCTTTGACGACTTTACCGAAAGTGAACTTATCGAAATCGCGGAGAAATACCTTTCCCGGCATCAGTACAATCTATCGGACGAAGCGCAGATAGCGTTGTCCGATAGACTCCGGAAAGACTATACAAACCGGCAAAAGAATTTCGGCAACGCACGCCATGTAATCAACATGATACAGACCGAAATCATACCGTCGATGGCCGTCCGGGTGACAAACTATACCGCAATCGACGAAAATTCTCTGACTGAAATCAAGGCCGAAGACATTCCTTCTCCCGTCGGATCTCGGCCGGCACCCTCCCGGCCCCGCGTCGGATTCATACAATAATATCGTCTAACATCTCTTCCAAGATGTATCATAGTCAGGCGGCAGGGGCGCGTTCGGCACGCCCCTACCGTCTGATTATGACACACCGCCTTATTCTTATCAAAATGGGAAAACATATAAGCGAAAGATTTTATACATACTGCCATGTGATGAGTTCCGATGAAGATCAACCCATTGTCATGGATATTTACGTCGGACTTACATTTCGGGATGAGCTTGCTATTTCCGTCGACCTTTTCGATTACGACGAACCATGGTACAATTGCTCGACCGCCGCGATAGTCAACATTGGCGATGCCCGTCGGATGGCGAAGCACAACAAAGTCAGATACGACATGCTCCCACGGTTCATTTCCGAATGTATGGAAGAATGGCGCGACGTAATAAACCCGAACTTCCGGCAGGTGGCCGAATGCTTCAAAGAAATAACCGAATGTCTCCTTGACGAGGGATGCCGCTTCCGAATCGAACGCACATATGGCCCCGGTGGCCATATGTGCTGCTGATAAGCGGTTGTTTGATAAAAATTCCGCCTGAAGCCGAAGCCTCAGGCGGAATGCAAGCTGAATTTTGAAAGGGTTTGTGCAAAAATACAATTTTTTTCAGGCGCTCGGCCGCAATCGGATCGATTCTGTCAATATATTAACATTATTTTTGCTAATTTTGCAATATAACGAAGTGTGAATGAACTCTTCGACGCCCCATGGCATATCCTAAGACTGACCATTTATTTCAATGCTTCGATTTTAGCAATAGTGGAATCTGGCAAAATGTCTACGCCGTAAAACAAATGGCCACTCTGATACCCAAGAAAATCTATATATTTTAGGATAAGCGCGTATTTGCTTTGTGTTATTGTCATGTCGATATTGCCGTTTTCATCAAAGCATATAGCCTCATGGTGGGCTATGCGGTTACGGAAATTCTTTATCTCCTGAAGTTCGTTGAACACGGCCCTTTGGCCTAAGCCGGCAGTGCGATTAGGAAATATGCGCAATAAATTTTGGCCGCCAAGTCTAAAGGGCTGTCGTGTAAACAAGTATGTCCAAAAACCGAAAGAAACCGAGGAAACGACACGGTCGTTTGTATATCGCCCGTTTTGTCGAAGCGTGGCGACTATCCGGCAAACCTCATTTTTATGTGGCGCATTTTCGATCATACCACCGGCTTCCATCTGATTCGCCATCCAGTCGGTATCATTGAACACGCTTTGATAATGAGCGTTTATAGCGTTACGCAGTACTACCTCAAAGATATTCAATATACCATAAAACTTTTGGCACAACTTAACATTATGCCTGTATAGATTCAATGCCTTGGATGTATTACCGCCGCAAGCGACTAAATACTTGTTGAGGCGAGCAGGAGAAAACGCCTTTTCATACTCAGAATATTTCACTTCGTGATTTTTAACATATTACGATTTTCAAAATTACGAAAATATTTCTAACTTTGCAACGGAATCCCCCGAGTGTCCCTGTCTTCAGACAAACCTCGGGGTTTAGTTTTTTAAGTCGCTCCAGTCAAGGCGACTTTTATTGTGTCCTTTCTATAGTAATTGACCATCGATGATCTATAATCAGTTATGAAATTTCTCATTAATTTTTGCTAATTTTGCAATATAATGATATTCCTATGAAAGAAATAGACCCTAAGGAGACCACCCGCGCATACGCCTTCGAAATGTGGATGAAAGCGCCAATGCCGATGGTCACCTTCTTCAAAACGCTCGACGTCACGCGCCTCGTCGGAATCAGCCGGAAGAAAGGACTGAAATTCAACATGCTCATGTGCTGGTGCATCGGTCGCGCGGCAAGCCGCATTAAGGAATTCTACATGCTACCCGTGGGCGACAAGCTGATATGTTACGACACCATAGCCGTAAACACCATCGTAGCCAATAAAGACGGCGAGGTAAGTTCATGCGACATTCCCTTCGACAACGATCTCAACACATTCGGACAATCCTATCTCCGCCTCACCAGGCAGGTAGCCTCCACCTGTGAAAACCACGATCTGCCCGACAGCATGGTAATCGGCACATCGGCCCTGGCCGCATTCGACATCGACGGCGCCGTAGGGATGTACAGCGGTATCTTCAACAACCCCTTCATGATCTGGGGCCGATACCGCCGTCACTGGTTCAGAACCACCCTCATGGTATCCTTCCAGTTCCACCACACCCAGATGGATGGCGCCCACGCCGCACGCTTCCTCGACCTGATACAGACCGAAATCAACAACCTCCAACGGGGTTAAATGACACTGACCGTCATTTTGGCGGATCGGATAGTCAAAAAAAATCGTAACTTTGTGGTGTTAACCTTTCATCAGCATTTCATGGATAAGAAAATCATCGAATGCGTGCCTAATTTCAGTGAAGGCCGCAATCTGGAAGTCATCAAAAATATAACCGACGCCATCGAGAGTGTCGAAGGCATCAAACTGCTCGACGTCGATCCCGGAGCCGCGACAAACCGTACTGTCGTAACATTCGTAGGCGAGCCTGAGGCCGTTCTGGAAGCCGCATTCGCAGGCGTACGACGCGCCGCCGAGCTTATCGACATGCGTCACCACCACGGCGCGCATCCCCGCATGGGTGCGACCGACGTGCTCCCGCTGATACCCGTGGCAGGCGTGACGCTCGAAGAGTGCGCCGAAATGGCGCGCAAGCTCGCAAAACGCATATCCGACGAACTCGGTGTGCCGACCTACTGCTACGAGGCCGCGGCATATACTCCCGAGCGCAAGAATCTCGCCGTTTGCCGCGCAGGCGAATACGAGGCGCTTCCCGAAAAAATGAATACTCCGGGCAAGGCTCCCGACTACGGCGACAGACCGTTCGATGAAGCCGCCGCACGCACAGGCGCGACAGCAGTCGGCGCCCGCGATTTCCTTATCGCCGTCAATTTCAACCTCAACACCACATCTACGCGGCGTGCGAACGCCATAGCCTTCGACGTGCGCGAGAAAGGGCGTCCCGCCCGTGAGGGTGGCAAGCTTACCGGCAAGCCCCTGAAGGACGAAAACGGCAAGCCCGTGATGATACCAGGCACCCTCAAAGGCACCAAGGCCATCGGCTGGTTCATCGACGAATACGGTATCGCGCAGGTATCGATGAACATCACCGATACTTCGGCTACACCGCTGCATGTGGCTTTCGAGGAAGTGAGCCGGGCCGCCCGCGAGCGCGGCATACGCGTGACAGGCACCGAGATTGTAGGTCTCGTGCCGAAGAAAGCTCTCGTCGAGGCCGGAAAATACTTCCTGCGCCGTCAGCAGCGTTCGCTTGGTATTCCGGAGCGCGAAATCGTGCGTATAGCCGTCAAAAGCATGGGACTCGACGAACTCAAGCCTTTCGATCCTGCCGAAAAAGTAGTCGAATATATGCTTGAGGCAGGTTCCGAATCGCGCGAAAAGCTTATCGGCATGACATGCCGACACTTTGCCGAAGAAACGGCGTCGGAATCGCCCGCTCCCGGCGGAGGCTCCATCTCGGCATACATGGGAGCCCTTGCAGCGGCTCTCGGAACGATGGTAGCCAATCTTTCGGCACACAAACCCGGCTGGGACGAGCGGTGGGAGGAATTCTCAGACTACGCCGAAGAGGGTCAGGCGCTGATGGAACAGCTGCTCCACCTTGTCGACGAGGATACCGAGGCCTTCAACCGCATCATGGCAGTCTTCGGCATGCCTAAAGGTACCGACGCCGAGAAAGCCGAACGCGACAGGGCCATGGAAGAAGCCACCCTCTACGCTACAGAGGTGCCCCTGCGCACTCTCCGCACGGCATACGGGACTTTCCCGCTTCTGAAAGCAATGGCGACAATGGGCAACCCCGCTTCGGCGAGCGACGCGGGTGTCGGTGCTCTGGCGGCGCGTGCGGCAGTACGCGGCGCCCTGCTCAATGTTGAGATAAACGCCGCTCAGCTCAAAGACCGCGAAAAAGCCGCCGAACTCGTCGGTGCCGGAAAAGAGATCGCGGCCCGCGCGGCAGAAGCGGAAGAAGAGATAATCAGAATCGTTGAAAACATAATATCCAAGTGATGACCGACATAGAATTCAAGCAGGCTGTCGCCGCAGGAATCCCCGCATCCGTTCCGGCGCCCAAGCCTTATGACAAAGACGTGAACCATGCGCCCCGGCGCAAGAAGATACTCACCCCCGAGGAAGAACGGCTCGCCCTGAGAAACGCCCTGCGCTATTTCCCGGCCGAACAGCATGCCGAACTCGCGCCTGAGTTCGCAGAAGAGCTGCGCACCTACGGACGTATCTACATGTATCGTTACCGTCCCGACTACCCTATGTATGCGAGACCTATCGATGCCTATCCGGCGCGCTCGCGTCAGGCCGCGGCCATCATGATGATGATACAGAACAACCTCGACCCGGCTGTAGCCCAGCACCCCCACGAACTGATAACCTACGGCGGCAACGGCGCCGTGTTCCAAAACTGGGCACAGTATCTTCTCACCATGCGTTACCTCAGCGAGATGACCGACGAGCAGACACTCGTCATGTACTCTGGCCATCCTCTCGGCCTCTTCCCCTCGCACAAGGAGGCGCCCCGCGTGGTCGTGACCAACGGCATGGTCATACCCAACTACTCCAAGCCCGACGACTGGGAACGCTTCAACGCCCTCGGCGTGAGCCAATACGGACAGATGACCGCCGGATCGTATATGTATATCGGACCGCAGGGCATCGTACACGGCACTACTATCACGGTGCTCAACGCCGGTCGCCGACGCCTCGCTCCGGGACGCAAGGATCTGGGCGGCATGCTCTTTGTCAGCGCCGGCCTCGGCGGCATGTCAGGCGCACAGCCCAAGGCAGGCAACATCGCCGGTGTGGTGAGCATTGTGGCCGAAATAAACCCCAAGGCAGTCGAGACACGTCACAAGCAGGGCTGGGTCGATGAGGTATATGACTCGCTCGACGAGCTCATATCCCGCGCACAGCAGGCCCGTGCCGAACGCAAACCCCTGTCGCTCGCCTACCTCGGCAACGTGGTAGATCTGTGGGAGCGCCTTGCCGACGAAGGCATTGAGGTAGAGCTCGGCTCCGATCAGACTTCGCTCCATAACCCGTGGGCCGGAGGCTATTACCCTGTCGGGCTGAGCTTCGAGGAGTCGAAGGCCATGATGGCCGAGAATCCCGAGGAGTTCAAGAAACGCGTACAGGAATCGCTGCGCCGTCAGGTGGCGGCCATCAACCGCCTCGCCGACCGCGGCATGTACTTCTTCGACTACGGCAACGCCTTCCTGCTCGAATCGTCGCGTGCCGGAGCCGATGTAACGGCCCCCGACGGCCGCTTCCGCTATCCCTCGTATGTGCAGGACATCATGGGGCCGCTGTTCTTCGACTATGGCTTCGGCCCCTTCCGCTGGGTGTGTACCTCAGGCAAGCCCGAAGACCTCGCCGCAACCGACCGCATAGCGGCACGGGTACTCGAGGAAATACGCCGCGAGGCGCCCGACGACATCAAGGGGCAACTCGACGACAATATCCACTGGATCAAAGAGGCCGGCGCCAACCATCTTGTGGTTGGCTCGCAGGCCCGAATACTCTACGCCGACTCTGAAGGCCGCACCAAGATAGCGCTGGCCTTCAACGAGGCTATCCGCAACGGAGAGATCTCGGCGCCGGTGGTGCTCGGCCGCGACCATCACGACGTGTCCGGTACAGACTCGCCATACCGCGAGACCTCCAATATCTACGACGGCTCACGCTTCACCGCCGACATGGCCGTGCACAATGTGATCGGTGACTCCTTCCGCGGAGCCACATGGGTATCGCTGCACAACGGAGGCGGCGTAGGCTGGGGCGAAGTCATCAACGGCGGCTTCGGCATGGTGATCGACGGCAGTCCCGAAGCCGACACCCGTATCAGCCGCATGCTGCTCTGGGATGTCAACAACGGCATTGCCCGACGCAGCTGGGCCCGCAACAAGGGCGCATACGACGCCATACGCCGCGAGATGGCCCGCACACCGGGCCTGACCGTTACCCTTCCCAACTTTGCATCCGACGAAACCATCGAAAACGCACTCAAATGAAAATCCATCATATCTCCCCCACCCATATCAACATACCCGAGGTATGCGCCATAGTCGAAAACGGCACAAAAATATCGCTCAGCGAAGAGTCGAAAAAACTCATCGTGCGCTGCCGCGAATATCTCGACGCCAAAATAGCCTCGTGCCGCGAACCTCTCTACGGCATCACCACCGGCTTCGGATCGCTCTGCAACATATCGATCAATACCGACGATCTGCAGCAGCTTCAGGAAAACCTCGTCAAATCGCATGCATGCGGTGTCGGCGAGCGCGTGCCATCCGATATCGTGCGCATGATGATGCTCCTCAAGATCATATCGCTGAGCTACGGCAACTCGGGCGTACAGCTCGCTACGGTCGAGCGTCTTATCGACATGTTCAACGCCGGAATCGTGCCCGTGGTCTACAGCCAGGGCTCACTCGGGGCCTCAGGTGATCTGGCGCCTCTGGCCAACATGTGCCTGCCGCTCATCGGCGAAGGCGAGGTGGAAACAGAAGGCAAAGTGCGTCCAGCCGCCGAAGTACTCCGTGAAAAAGGCTGGGCTCCCATCAAACTGATGTCGAAGGAAGGCCTCGCGCTGCTCAACGGCACCCAGTTCATGTCGGCGCACGGCGTGACAGCCCTCGGAAAAGCCATGCACCTTCTCGACACAGCCAACGCCGTGGCGGCGATGTCGCTCGATGCTTTCGACGGCCGCATAGAACCGTTCGGAAACCTCGTGAACGAGGTTCGCCATCAGCAAGGTCAGATAAAAGTGGCCGAGGACATGCGCGCACTTCTCGAGGGAAGCGAACTTATAGCGCGCCACAAGGAGCACGTGCAGGATCCCTACTCCTTCCGCTGCATACCTCAGGTACACGGCGCCGTAGCCGATGCCATATGCTTCGTGTCTGAAAAACTCACAAACGAAATAAACAGCCCGACAGACAATCCGACCATATTCCCCGAAGATGACCTGATTGTTTCGGCCGGCAACTTCCACGGCGAACCGATAGCCATGCCGATGGACTATCTGGCTCTGGCCATGACCGAACTGTCGAACATATCCGAACGCCGCATCTACAAGCTCATCGGGGGCACCCGCGGACTCCCCTCTTTCCTCGTCGCCAAACCGGGCCTCAACAGCGGCTTCATGATCACGCAGTATGCCGCCGCCTCCATAGTCAATCAGAGCAAGGGACTGTGCTGGCCGACAAGCTGCGACAGCATTCCGTCGTCGCAGGGCCAGGAAGACCATGTGTCGATGGGCGCCAACGCGGCCACAAAGCTGATGCGCGTCATCGACAACACCACCCGTGTGCTCGGCATAGAACTTATGGCGGCCGCACAGGCCCTCGAATTCCGCCGTCCGCTCAAGTCAAGCCCTAAGGTGGAGGCTATGTTCGAGGCATTCCGCGCCGAAGTGCCTTTCATCGATGTAGACACGGTTATGTCGCCTCTGATTGACCGTTCGGTAAAATTCGTCGAAAAATGTACGTTATAAACATAGGTGCGATCCACATGATCGTGCCGCAGGCCACCACACGTCTTTGCGGCCGCGAGATGGAGCAAGGTCAGGCCATTCTCGACAATGCGTGGCTGCGTGTCGAAGACGGGAAAATACACTCCTTCGGCAGCATGGCCGAGCTCACGGGCGAAATGCTTGCCGGTCAGGAGACCGTCGATGCGCGCCGAGGACTGCTGCTTCCGGCTTTCTGCGACTCACACACCCACATAATCTATGCCGGAAGTCGCGAAGGCGAGTTCCTCGACAAGATACGCGGCCTGAGCTACGAGGAGATTGCCAAGCGCGGCGGAGGAATCCTCAATTCGGCCGACCGCGTAGCGCTTACGAGCGAGAACGATCTCTTCGAAAGCGCCATGAGCCGAGCCCTCCAGATGCAGGCCAAGGGCACGGGTTCCATGGAAATCAAAAGCGGCTACGGACTCGACACCGCAGCAGAGCTTAAAATGCTCCGTGTGGCCGCCCGCATGCGCGAAGCCCTCGATGCGAGAGTGAAAATCACTTTTCTGGGAGCTCATGCCGTCGGGCGCGCCTACGCCGGACGCCAGGGCGACTATGTGGCCATGCTTATCGACGAAATGCTGCCTGCCGTGGCGGCCGAAGGGTTTGCCGACTATGTCGATGTGTTCTGCGACCGCGGCTTCTTCACCGTCGACGAGACACTGCGCATACTCGATGCCGCGGCACGCTTCGGCATGAAACCCAAAATACATGCCAACGAGCTTGACTGCTCCGGGGGCGTACAGGCAGGCGTGAGCCGCAATGCCGTGTCGGTCGATCATCTGGAACGAATGGGCGCCGAAGAGATCGAAACACTGCGCACCTCGCAGACCATACCGACCATGCTTCCGGGGGCATCCTTTTTCCTCGGCATGCCCTATGCTCCGGCACGTATGGCCGTCGACGCCGGTCTTCCGGTAGCCCTTGCGAGCGACTATAACCCGGGGTCATCGCCATCGGGCGACATGCGCATGGTAATGGCCCTCGGCTGTATCAAGATGAAGCTGACGCCCGGCGAATCGCTTGCGGCATGTACGCTGAACGGCGCGGCAGCCATGGAACTCGGCGACACAGCCGGAGCCATATCGCCGGGGCGCGATGCCTCCTTCATCATCACCAATCCCGTGCCTTCCGCAGCCTATATACCCTATGCCTATACAGAGCCGTTCATAAACCGCGTGTGCATACGGGGCCGTTTCATCTGACCCGATCCGCACACAGATCAATATACATCAGAACCCGCGGTATGATCGCATTGACGCAATCATACCGCGGGTTCTGAATTCCATATTGGCTTACTTGTAATCGCGCGGATTGTAGCCCAATGTCTTGGTACGTTCCTTGACAAGCTCGGAATTCACAACATCGTCATCTCCACGGTCGATTGCCACGCCCGGATACTCTTTTTCGGACTGCCTTACCGATTCCTTGGTATCTTTTTTCTTTTTATCGTTCATAATACAATTATAATATGTTTTTATAAAAAACACACTATAACGGCAGTCGGTTCATTTCTTCGATATAGGCCAGAATGGCGTCACGTCCTCTACGATCCTCGCTCGACGTACGGAAAACCGGAGGCAGTTCCTCCCACTGCTCCAGAAGCGAGGCGCAGTAATCGGCAGTCAGCTTCTTGCCGGCGTTAGATGAAAGTTTATCCATTTTAGTGAAAACGATGCTGAACGGCACTCCGTTCTCTCCGAGCCACTCCATAAATTCAAGATCTATGGCCTGCGGCTTATGCCGGCTATCAATGAGCACGAAAAGATTGGTCATCTGCTCGCGTCCGAGGATATAGCTTTTTATTATCTCTTCGAGACGGTCGCGGTCGGCTTTGCTGCGGCGCGCATAGCCATAGCCGGGCAGATCGACGATATACCACGAATCATCCACGAGAAAATGGTTGATAAGCATAGTCTTGCCAGGAGTCGAAGAAGTCATGGCAAGATTTTTCTTGCCGGTTAGCATATTGATAAGGGACGATTTACCGACATTCGAACGCCCGATAAAAGCATATTCGTGTCTGTTTTCAGCCGGACACTTTCTATAATCGGTATTGCTGACGACGAAGCGTGCTGTATTTATGATCATTTTTTCTGCTATGTCAGTTATATAATATAATGTTATAACAAAGGTAGTGATTTTTCGGTTTCACGACGACACTCTCCGACAAAGTATCCAAAAAAACATGTAACTTTGCATAACACTTCATTCAGAAAATGGAACAGGATAAAGAACGTATCGAAAGGTTGCGCGACAAACTTCATCGCCACAACCACAACTACTATATACTGAACAGGCCGGAGATTTCCGACCGCGAGTTCGACATGATGATGAAAGAACTCGAAGCTCTCGAAGCCGCCCATCCCGAACTTGCCGATCCCAATTCGCCAACTCAGCGCGTAGGCTCCGACATAAGCAAGGGCTTCGAACAGGTGCGACACATCTACCCTATGCTCTCATTGGCCAACACATACAGTATCGAGGATGTCGATGCGTGGGTGAAACGAACCGACGAGGCCCTCTACGGCCAGCGGACCGATATAGTGGGCGAGATGAAATTCGACGGCACGGGCATTTCCCTCATCTACGAGCACGGCATGCTGGTGCGGGCCGTGACACGCGGCGACGGCGAGAAAGGCGATGACGTGACCGACAACGTGCGTACGATACGGTCGATTCCTCTGAAGTTGCAAGGCTCGGGCTATCCGGATTTCTTCGAGATACGAGGAGAGATCGTGTTGCCGTGGAAGGCCTTCGACCGTCTGAACGCCGAACGCGAGGCCGCCGGCGAAGCGCTGTTCGCGAATCCGCGCAACGCCGCCGCCGGAACACTCAAACTGCTGAATCCTGCCGAAGTGGGCCGCCGCGGCCTCGATGCCTATCTCTATTATCTCCTCGGAGACAATCTGCCTTTCGACAACCATTACGACAACATGATCGAGGCCCGCAAATGGGGTTTCAAGGTATCTGAGGCCATGACTCTGCTCCACACTATCGAAGATGTAGACCACTACATAAACTACTGGGACAAGGCGAGACGCGAACTTCCCGTAGCTACCGACGGTCTTGTGTTCAAGGTCAACTCCCTGCGCCAGCAGCTCAATCTGGGATTCACGGCCAAATCGCCCCGATGGGCGGTGGCCTATAAATTCGCGGCCGAACGTGCGCTCACACGGCTGCGGTTCGTGTCGTTCGACGTAGGCCGCATGGGAATTATCACACCTGTCGCCAACCTTGAGCCTGTTCTTCTGTCTGGCACTGTAGTAAAGCGTGCCTCGCTCCACAATGAAGACATAATGCGCACCCTCGACATACACGAGCACGATATGCTTTACGTTGAAAAAGGCGGCGAGATCATTCCCAAAATCACGGGAGTAGACACCGATGCGCGCGAAAAAGACAGCCGTGCCGTAGAATTCGTGAGCCACTGCCCGGCATGCGGCACACCACTGGTACGCGTCGAGGGCGAAGCCGCCTGGGTATGCCCCAACAAAAGCGGCTGCCTGCCGCAGATCACAGGCCGAATCGAGCATTTCGTGGGTCGCCGCATGATGAACATCGACGGCATAGGCGAAGAGACGGCGGCGCTGCTCTTCGAAAAAGGACTGGTGAAAAATATAGCCGATCTGTACGACCTTCGGGCCGAACAGATCGAAGGTCTCGAAGGCTTCGGCAAAAAGAGCGCCGAACGTGTCATCGACGGTATCGCGGCAAGCCGGCTTGTGCCTTTCGAACGCGTTGTATTCGCTCTTTCCATACCCTATGTTGGCGAAACGACAGCCAAAAAAGTAGCCAAGGCGGCAGGTTCCATGGACCGCCTCATGACCATGAGCGAAGCCGAACTCGAATCGATCGAAGATGTAGGCCCGCGCATAGCCAGAACAATAGCGGAATTCTTCGCCGACGAAGCCAACCTCGAGACCGTGAGGCGGCTTCGAGAAGCGGGCGTGCAGATGGAAATGCCAGAAGACACCGCCGTCGAGGCGCTGTCGAATGTTCTCGAAGGCAAGAGCATTGTCATCAGCGGTGTTTTCACGCATCACAGCCGCGACCAGTACAAGACCATGATCGAAGCTCACGGAGGTAAAAACGTAGGTTCGATCTCAAAAAAGACCGATTTCATACTCGCAGGCGAAAATATGGGCCCGTCAAAACTTGAGAAAGCTCAGAAACTCGGCATACCGATCGTGTCGGAAGAGGAATTTCTCAAAATGCTGGACTAATCGACCAGAACAAGGCCAAAACAGTCGGGCACAGCACCGGGAGCTGCATAGGGAGCTACCTCTATGCCGTTTGCACGAACGGTAGCGAATACGTCGACGCCACAAGCCTCCATCGAGGGAGCCGTATCATACGGCTGCGGACAGGCTCCCGGTTTTCCGGCACATACGCTGCATTTGTGACAAGGCCCGGTGCCGAATGCCAGAGCCTTGTAATAGCCGCGTCGGAACAGACCGGCGCATACGGAAAGTGCCAGAGGAGTACCGACGGCCATATCGTGGACACGGAAAAGAATCGCTCTTTCATAACAGGCCAGAATATCGGCCATTTCACGCCACGAAGGCGCGAAGGGAGGACAGCAGAGATTCCGTCCATACTCCGGACAACCGTAGCGGCATTTCATGACGGTCCATGCCGCCGTGACAATGCTCGAGGGAGAGATGCCGACAGCGATGTCGGCACCACCCGATTTCAATTCTTCTATTGCCTGATCCATAGATACAAAAAAAGGGTAAGCTTACTACATCGCACCGCTACGACCCGATACCCTTGCTTCGGTCAAGACCTGGGGGATTCTCGGGGAGCTGGTCGTGTAGGACTTACCCGGGCACAAAAGTACTACCTTTTTTTATTCCGGCAAGCGCCCAGGCATTGGTTTAACCCTTGTTAACACTTAATTCCTGTACTCTTCCACGCGTTTCAGATAACTTTTCAGCGGATACGCTCTATTGAAACACGAAGGTAATCAGCCTCCTTCAGAGGCTTTTTTCTGATGTAGCCAAATTACCCGGCATGCATGTCGGCATGCCGGGCTATGCATAATCAACCTCCTGCGGAGGTTCTTCCATTACTTCCAGATAATCCGCCCTCCATTCCTATCGATAAGCCATAAACGTTCGCCCCAAAAAAGCACGTTAGTACAGATCAACAGACTATTGGTCAGAACATCAGACGAGTCTCAGCTGAATATCAAACTGAACATAAAAAAAACAGGACAACTGCCAACGCAAAGAATTTACCAATCAGTTCCATCATCTATTCCATTTTACGTTTGAATCTGATGGTCTTCCTGATGCTATGCTTGGGATAATTGACATTAATCATTACCGAATCGTCGTAGCCGTAAGCCTCTATACGGAGAGTAGCTTCATTTAATGGTTCTCCGTTATTATCTCCCAAACCACTCTCATAATCCCAAAATATACGACTTGGATGTTTTTCATCAACGTATCTCGGAGAAATAATTTCCTCTTTTTCTTCTCCATCTTCATTAATCCACACCCGAACTACAAAAAGGTCTAAACAATCGATTGGGTTACCATTTTCATCTATCACATTCAGATCAAGATAATGTCCCGCATCCAAAAGGCCTGCAGCAGCCATTGATGCATAATTATATTTTCCATTACGTGACACCGGCGCCATCCCTGCAACAGCAACAACTTCATCCAAGACATCATTAGACGGAACAAGTACTATTTCGATATTAGCGTCGCTATCAGTCACAGAAATTGTCTGCGATTCATAACCAACATATTTAACTTCAAGCGAATCTCCGACGCAAACAGGCAAACTGAAATTACCGTCTACATCCGTACTTATTCCGAACGACGTGCGTTTATTCAATATAGACACTCCGATTAAGGGTTCTTTTGATATAGATCCGTCGGGCAAGGTATCTCCACTCAGCACGACACCACTCACTATCACAGAGTCTGTCATATCCGACTTGCCACCTTTCAGAAAGCAATGTTCTTCTTGCGGAGTTCGGGCCTCAGAAGTCACAGGAATAAACATTAGCGATGCAGCCGAGATTCCGGCGAGAGCTATAGCTTTTCCAGCAATGAAGCGGACACGAAGCTGCTGTTCAAGGTATCGCACTTCGGCTTCACATTTCGGGCACGAGCCAAGGCAGTCACCCTTGTAGCGGCATTCCGATGTCACAAACTCGATACCGTTTGCCTCGGCAATCTGCCGACGTATCTCTTTCAGAATCTTACAGGTCTTTTTTCCTTGTGCCATAGTCAGTGTTTCGAACAGGTGAATAAATCGATTCCGCATATTATCGTGCTACAGCAAAAATAAGGAAAAATTCCCGCATCCGAAGCGACAAATGTCCCATCAGAGAAAAAAAGAGTATGGCAGCAAACCAAACGAGGTGTTGCGGCGTTGTAATAAGCAAGAGAAGGCATTTTTCTGGCGTCAATAAAAAGCCACCCATTTAATGGAATAGCCTTCTTAGCCCCGGCCTCTCCAGACTGTGGGCTTTTTTTATACGGACCCACGCGTTTTAATTATTGATTCTTGTTTATTAACTTTGCGTTCTAAACCAACGAAGACAGACTATGGAGATACTGACAGGTGAAAACATATTGCTATTAGGCTCTATCCTCCTCATAGCCGGCGTTCTTATAGGCAAGACAAGCTACCGCACAGGTCTGCCGCTTCTTCTTGTGTTTCTTCTCGTAGGCATGGGCTTCGGCACCGACGGTCTTGGCATCCAGTTCGGCAACATGCACGACGCGCAGTTTATCGGCATGATAGCGCTGTGTATCATTCTGTTTTCGGGCGGCATGTCGACAAGCCTGGCCTCTATACGGCCGGTGATAGCGCCTGGCCTGGTTCTGTCTACAGCCGGAGTGCTGCTTACTGCCCTTATCACAGGCCTTTTCATATTCTGGCTCTCGGGAATGCCGTGGACCAACATACATTTCGCCTTTATTCCGTCGCTACTGCTCGCGTCCACGATGTCGTCGACCGACTCGGCGTCGGTTTTCGGTATCTTAGGTTCGCAGAAAGTGGGCCTCAAGCACAACCTCAGGCCACTGCTGGAACTTGAGAGCGGCTCGAACGACCCGATGGCCTACATGCTCACCATAATACTGATAGAGGCCATCACTCTCGGCGGCAGTCTCTCGGGAGGCACACTGATAGTGCAGCTTCTGCTGCAGTTCGGCATAGGCAGCGCGCTCGGTGTGGCTATGGGTTATCTCACAAAGTGGCTTATCGGCTTCTACCGCAAACTCGGAGGCGGCTCCGGCGGCGAAGACCGCGGCCAGGCCACGGCTATGATCTCGATTCTCATAATAGGATCTGTCTTCCTCACCTACACCGCAACCACGGCGCTTGGAGGAAACGGCTATCTTGCCGTATACATAACGGGCATTCTGCTGGGAAACTCGGCCCTGCCGCACAAGAAAAGTATCACGAAATTCATGGACGGCCTCACATGGCTGGCACAGATAGTAGTGTTCCTGATGCTCGGTCTGCTGGTCAATCCGCACGAAATGCTGTCGGTTGCGGCGGTGTCATTCCTGATAGGCATTTTCATGATACTGGCGGGACGCCCGCTGAGCGTATTCCTGTGTCTGCTACCCTTCCGGAACATCAACCTACGCACAAAGACCTACATATCGTGGGTAGGACTGCGCGGAGCAGTGCCCATCATCTTCGCCACATATCCGGTAGTCGCCGACGTGCCGGGGGCATCGCAGATATTCAATATCGTATTTTTCGTGACCCTTCTCTCGCTGATCATACAGGGCACCACCGTGATATCGTCTGCCCGCAGGCTTAAGCTCACCGACGACACGGCATGCGCCGACGATGATTTCGGAGTAGAGCTTGACGACGAGCACCCGACATCGCTCCATACGCTCACACTGACCGAGAAAGATCTTGAAAAGGGCAATACCCTGCGCGACATCGCTCTGCCCGACGGAGGACTGGTGATGATGATACGCCGCGACAGCCGGTATATAGTTCCCAACGGCAAGCGTCGCCTTCAGGCGGGCGACAATCTGCTTATAATAACCGAAGACCCGGGCGACAGAAATGTATAAGAAAGTGGTTTTGATATTATGAGACGCCCTCCAATCGAGATCAGAAAGAGCAGACGCGAGGACATAGACAGAATCATGGCGGTCTATGACGCGGCCAGGGCATTCATGCGCGCCGGGGGAAACATGACGCAGTGGAGCAACGGCTATCCTTCGCGTGAAACGATTCTCGCCGATATAGCCGCGGGCAACCACTATACCGGCACCGACCCTGAAGGGGAGATAGCAATGGTATTCGCCTTCATAGCGGGCGATGATCCGACCTACGCCATCATAGAAGACGGCGCATGGCCCGACGACAGCCCCTACGGAACCATACACCGCCTTGCCTCATCAGGCAGATACTGCGGCATGCTGGCCGCGTGCACCGCATTCGCCATGAAACAGACCGGAACAGTGCGGCTCGACACCCACACAGACAACCATGCCATGCGCATGGCCGCCGAACGGCTCGGCTTCGTGCGCTGCGGAACAATATACTGCCAGGACGGCACTCCCCGCATAGCCTATCAGCTGAATGCAGAGGCATGACCGCCCTCAACCGCGACAATATCAGGCAGACATGTCCGGAATCTGTTTGATAACATATATGATGAACATTAATGCCAAAATTTTTGTATAACTGATACCAAAAACATATCTTTGCAAAAACAGAATATCATATACACCTACATAACTAACCAGAAATGGAAAATAACGAACTTATCAAAGAGGTGACTGCCAAAGCCCAATCCTGGCTCACCGACGGCTACGATGCCGAAACCCAGGCCGAAGTGCGCCGCATGCTCGAAGCCGATGACAAGACCGAACTTATCGAATCGTTCTACAAAGACCTCGAATTCGGCACAGGCGGTCTGCGCGGTATCATGGGAGCCGGCAGCAACCGAATGAACATATATACCGTAGGCGCCGCCACCCAGGGACTTGCCAACTATCTCAAAGAAGCATTTGCCGATCTTCCCGAAATCAGTGTGGCAGTAGGCCACGACGTGCGCAACAACTCGCGTAAATTCGCCGAAATCGTAGCCGATGTCTTCTCGGCAAACGGTATCAAAGTATACCTTTTCGATTCGTTCCGCCCCACCCCCGAACTTTCGTACGCTATCCGCAAACTCGGCTGCCAGAGCGGCGTGAACATCACAGCCTCGCATAACCCGAAAGAATACAACGGCTACAAGGCTTACTGGGACGACGGCGCACAGATCATCGCTCCCCACGACGTGAACATCATCAACCATGTTAACCGCATCAAAGACGTTCGCGACATCAAATTCGAGGGAGACAAATCGAAAATACAGATTATCGGCGAAGAAATCGACAACCAGTATCTCGACGCCGTCCATACCCTCAGCCTCGATCCCGAAGTGATCAAGCGTCAGGCCGATCTCAAGATCGTCTACACTCCTATCCACGGTACCGGCGTGAAGCTCATACCCGAATCGCTCATGAAATGGGGCTTCACAAACATCATCCATGTTCCGGAGCAGGACGTTCCTTCGGGCGATTTCCCCACCGTAGACTCTCCCAACCCCGAAAATCCGCCTGCCATGGCCATGGCTATCGCCAAAGCCAAGGAAGTCGGCGCCGACCTTGTAGTGGCTTCGGACCCCGATGCCGACCGTATCGGCTGCGTGATCCGCGACAATGACGGCGAATACCAGCTCATCAACGGCAACCAGATAGTGATGATCCTTATGAACTACATAATGCTCCGCAACCGCGAACTGGGCCGTCTGCAGGGCAACGAGTATGTAGTGAAGACCATCGTGACCACCGAGACCATCAAGGCCATAGCCGAAAACAACGGAATCAAGATGTACGACTGCTACACCGGCTTCAAATGGATCGCAGCCGTAATCCGCGAACTCGAGACCAAAGACCGCTATCTGGGCGGCGGCGAAGAATCGTACGGCTTCCTTGCCGAGGATTTCTGCCGCGACAAGGACTCCGTATCCGCCATCTCGCTCATGGCCGAAATCTGCGCATGGGCCAAAGACCGCGGCATGGACTTCAACCAGATGCTTCAGGAAATCTATCTGAAAAACGGCTACAGCCATGAAGAAGGTATCTCTGTAGTGCGTCCGGGCAAGAGCGGTGCCGACGAAATCCAACAGATGATGGTCAACTTCCGCGCCAATCCTCCCAAGGCTATCGACGGCTCAAAGCTCACCTACATCAAGGACTACGCGAACCTTACCTGCACAGATGCCGCCACAGGCGATATCAGCGAGCTGAAATTCCCGACAACGTCGAACGTGCTCCAGTACTTCACCGAAGACGGCACCAAGGTATCTATCCGTCCTTCGGGCACAGAGCCTAAGATCAAGTTCTATATCGAAGTACACGACAAGATGGCAGATGCCGCCGACTATGCACGCTGCAACGCCGACGCCGCCGCCAAGATCGCAAGAATCAAAAAAGAGCTCGGTATCTGATACCCGCTCCTGTCAGAATTATAGCGGCACAGGCCTTCACGGGTCTGTGCCGTTTCTGTCGTTTAAACCTGCCGGTGTCTTAAGGTGTTTTATTACTGTAAAGAAGTTCTTTAGAGCATAAAATGAAAGATACAAGAAAAAGATATATTCTGCCAGTAATTATTGGCGCCGTGATAGTAGTCTTCGTGGCGATCGGACTACTGAGAAAGCACGATATTGAAGGCGACTCGAGCCTGGTGGAAAATTTCAAAAAGCCAGGCGGCGATACCCTCGCGGTGGGAATCGAGATGTCGCCTCTGACCTATATTCTTGAAAACGACACAGCCGAAGGTTTCGACTACCTGATGCTGCGCGACATGGCCCGGCAACACGGAGTGCCGGTAAAATTCCATCCGTTCACCCAGCTCGACCGTGCATTCACGGATCTGAAAGATAAAAAATACGACCTTCTTGTAGCGGCAATGCCATCGACAGCGGCCCTGAAAGAATATTTCCCGCTGACCGATGCCGTATATATCGACAGGCAGGTACTGGTGCAACTCGCTGACAGCGCGGGCGGCAAGGGCGCCGTAGGATCGCAGGAACAGCTGATGGGCGATACTCTCTGGATAGCCAAGGGCAAACCGTTCAAGACACGCCTCCAGAACATGGCGAAAGAGCTTGGCGACACGATAACAGTGCTGACAGACCCGGAACAGTCATCGGAACATCTGGCCATAATGACGGCGCTGGGCCAGATCAAACATGCGGTTGTGGGCGAGGCCGTGGCACGGCGCGTGGCGCGTCAGTATCCGCAACTTGACATAAGTACGCCCATCTCGCTCAGCCAGTTCCAGGTATGGGCTATCGCTCCCGGCGACAGCGCTCTTCTCGACACACTCAACAGGTGGATCGACGAGTTCAAGGCCACAGCCGAATACCGGCGCCTTGCCGAACACTATCTCAGTAATAATTGACCTAAAGGGAAAGAAAATTGGGAAAAGGTGGAATCGAGGCGCGAGTCCCGACGTCGATTCGTGGAAAATTCGTATCTTTGCACTTCGGCGGCATAGCTTCCGCCAGTCAAAAAACGAATAAGAAGGACTAACAATGATAATAACATCCGCCATCGGCACCTTCGGGCGCTACTGCATGTTCGTGAAGCGCGTGTTCACCTTTCCCGACCGCTGGGGAGTGTTCTTTCGCCGCACGATAGCCGAAGTGAGCAAGCTCGGTGTCGATTCGATCCCGCTGGTAATGATCATATCGGTTTTCATCGGTGCGGTCATTGCCATTCAGATGCAGCTCAACATCGCCTCACCGCTCATACCGGCATATTCGGTCGGTCTGGCCACTCGCGACATCGTGCTTCTTGAATTTTCCAATTCCATCCTGTGTCTTATTCTGGCGGGCAAGGTCGGCTCCAACATAGCGTCGGAAATAGGCACCATGCGCGTGACCGAACAGATCGATGCCCTCGAGATTATGGGCGTCAACTCGGCCAACTACCTCGTTCTGCCCAAGATAGTGGCATTCGTATTCTTCATGCCGGTGCTCGGTGTGCTGTGTATCGGCACTTCGATGGCCGGCGGCTATGCGGTTGCGTTGTTCACAGATCTAATAACGGTATCGCGCTTCGTCTACGGACTCCAGGCGCTCTTCCAGGAGTGGTATGTATGGTACGGCCTCATCAAGTCGCTTGTATTCGCATTCATCATAGCCTCAACATCGTCGTTTTTCGGTTATTATGTGAAAGGCGGTGCCCTTCAGGTGGGCAAGGCGAGCACCGACGGAGTTGTGTGCAGCAGCATCTTCATTCTGCTGTTCGATGTGATACTCACTAAACTTCTGCTGCAATGATAGAGGTAAAAGACGTAGTAAAGGCTTTCGACGGCCGCACGGTGCTTCACGGCATAGACGCGACCTTCTATACGGGCAAGACCAATCTCATAATAGGCCAGAGCGGCTCGGGCAAGACCGTGCTGATGAAATCGCTGGTGGGCCTTCTCCGTCCCGATCATGGACAGATTCTGTTCGACGGACGCAATCTGCTGACCATGAATACCGACGAAGTAAAGAATCTCCGCAAGGAAATCGGCATGCTCTTCCAGGGTTCGGCATTGTTCGACTCGGAGACTGTGCTGGGCAATGTCATGTTCCCGCTGGTGATGTTCACCGACATGAGCAAGGAGGAAATGACGGAGCGGGCCCTTTTCTGTCTTGAGCGTGTGAATCTGAAAGGCGCCGAAAACAAATATCCGGCCGAAATATCGGGCGGCATGCAGAAGCGCGTGGCCATCGCACGCGCCATCGCCCTTAATCCGAAATATCTTTTCTGCGACGAGCCTAACTCGGGTCTTGACCCGAAGACATCCATTCTTATAGACGAGCTTCTGAGCGACATCACCCACGAATACAATATCACCACCGTAATCAATACGCACGACATGAACAGTGTGCTCGGCATCGGCGAGAACATCATATTCATCAACAAGGGACACCGGGAATGGGTAGGTGACATGAGTAAAATCTACAATACGTCCAACGAAGCCCTCAACGACTTCGTGTTCGCGACCCGTCTGTTTCAGGAAGTGCGCGAATATGTTGCCGAACACGGCACTATCCAGCAAAGGAAATGAAATTCAGCGACGTACCCGGACACGAGAGAGAGAAGGCGCTGTTGCGCGAAATGGCCGACAACGACCGCATACCCCACGCCCTGCTCCTCGAAGGGCCTGCCGGCGCGGGAAAATTCATGCTCGCCCGGGCATTCGCCCAATATATACACTGCACCAACCGTACGCCCGACGGAGACAGTTGCGGAGCCTGCGCCTCGTGCCTGCAGCACGAATCGTTCAACCACATAGACACCGTCTTTTCGTTCCCTGTGGTGAAAAAGGGAGGCAAGCCGACCCTTTCGGATGACTATATGGCGGAATTCCGCGAATTCATGACGGCCAATCCGTTCATGGATCTGAAAAAATGGGTTCTCACCCTCGATAACATAAACGCCCAACCACAAATTTATGTGGAGGAAGGCAACGAACTCCTGCGGCGCCTCACTTTCATGGCGCGGCGATCGAAATACAAAGCGGCCATATTATGGCTGCCGGAACGACTCAAGACCGACACAGCCAACAAGCTTCTGAAACTTGTCGAAGAGCCCTTCGCCGACACCAAATTCATAATGGTGAGCAATGAACCGCGCAAGATTCTGCCGACCATCTACTCGCGTACACAGCGCATAGCGGTGATACGGTATACCGATGCCGAAGTAGCGGCCATACTGCGGCGCCGAGGCGTGGATGCGGCAACAGCCGACGATGCCGCCATCGTGGCCGAAGGCGATGTAAACCAGGCCATAGCGCTGGCGGAAGCCGGAAGCGAGCGTCTGAAGTTGCTCGAAATGTTTAAGACTCTCATGAGGGCAGCCTATGCGCGTCAGGTCGGGAAACTGCGCGAATGGTCGAAGGAGGCAGCCGAAATGGGACGCGAGCCGGCCATGGATTTTCTCGACTATTGCTGCCGTCTCTTCCGGGAAAGCTTCCTGATGCATCTTCAGGTTGAAGATCTGCTCACGCTCAATGCCGGCGAGCGCGAATTTACGGCAAAGTTCTTCCCATTCATAAACGAGCGCAATGTGCTTGATCTGATAGAACTCTTTGACCGGTCGCGCCGCGATATCGCCGGAAACGGAAACGCCAAAATCATATTCTTCGACATGGCCGTGCGCACCATCATGCTCATCAGACGCAAATGAAAGAACGAAAAACCGCTTTCCTCGCCGACATAGCCCGCTACTATACCGCAGAGAGAGAAGGTGTTCCTCCGCTTGCCTCGCTCTGCTTCGTGCTTCCGAACAAGCGAAGCGCCATGTTTCTGAAACAGCACGTGCGCTCCTGCCTGACCGAAGTGTCGGTGATGCCCCGCTTCATGACCATGCGCACATTTCTGAGCATGCATGCCCGCTATCCCGAAGCACCGCAGGGCGAACTGATGTTCATACTCTACGAGGCATACCGCTCTACCCTGCATGCCCGCGGACGAACGGAAAGCGCGCGTGAATTCGACAGCTTCATATTCTGGGGCGACATAATACTGTCGGATTTCGACGATATCGACAGATCGATGGCCAACGCCGCCGATCTCTTCAAGAATCTCAGGAATGTGAAGGAGATTCAGGCCAACTATCTGGACGACGATCAGAAAGAGGTTGTGCGACGCATATGGGGCGACAGCATGCTCACGAATTCAGCCGAGGAATTCTGGCTCCACCTTGCCGATCCCGACCCTTCCGCCGACGAAACTCTTTCGGGAAAATTCGTATATCTCTGGGAAATCCTCGGAGAAGTCTACACCCGATTTCACGCTTCGCTCGAAGAGAGAAAGATGTCGTCGGCCGGGGCACAGTATCGTCAGGCGGTAGAATATTTCAAAAAAATGACGGTTGCCGACATCAATCCCGACGAACATTTCGTGTTCGCCGGATTCAACGATCTCTCGACAGCCGAGACCATCATTTTCAAACGGCTGAAAGACATCGGCGCGGCTTCCTTCTTCTGGGATACGGCGCCGCTGAGCCTTAGCGCCGAAAGCCGGCACACGGCAATCGCCCGACCTTTGCGACGCATAAAGGAACTTAACCGCATATTCCCGATGCCCGACGATTTCGTGCCGGAACCGCTTCCCTCCAGACCCGAAATAGAGGTGCTGGCGATGCCTTCCAACGCAGGGCAGGCCAAGGCTCTTGGCCGTACGCTGCAGAAATGGTCGGACGACGGTATACTTGAACCGGACTCACCGATGTCGGGCGCTGTGGTAATGCCCGATCCATCGCTCCTCATGCCGGTACTGTTCTCCATTCCTGAGGCAATATCGTCGGTCAACATATCGCTCGGTCTCCCTTACCGGTCGACGAACTTCGCTTCTCTGCTTCGCTCCATCGTAAGCATGCAGCTGCGGGCCCGCATGATAAGAGGTGTTCCTCATTTCTACTTCGAGGACGTCGTAGGGATACTGCTGCATCCACACATACAGCTGATAGTGCCAGAAGCCGCCCAGAGGCTTACCGAATATATATCGGCGGAAAAAATATATAATCTCCCGGCAGAAACCATCGCTGCGGCCGCCCCCGAACTCTCAGCCATATTCACGCCGGTGAAAGGTCTTTCGGATGCGGGCGCCGTAGCGAAGTATCTGACAGACATGCTCGACTGGCTCGGCGCGAAAATCGAAGAAAACGATGACCGCCGCGGACGCCGATTCGAATCGATGGCCATAAAATATTTCAGGGAAGAGACAGTCGCCACTGCCGCACTGATCGAAAAATACGGTGTGACAATGAGCGAACGCACTTTCCTCCACCTTTTCGAACGTCTGTTCGGCAGCCGTGCCCTGACCGTCAACGGCACGCCACTGCGCGGACTCCAGGTACTCGGCGTGCTCGAAACCCGTGCCCTCGACTTCGACAATGTGGCCATTCTTTCGATGAACGAAGGCATTTTTCCGCGCAAACAGTACTCAAAAACAATGATACCCGCGGTGCTCAGAGGCGCATTCGGTCTTCCCGACTTCGAGAGTCTCGAAGAGACATATGCCTATTGTTTCTACCGCCTGCTGGCACGCGCACGGCGTATCACTCTCTACTACGACTCACGGTCGGAGGCTCTCGGCGGTGGCGAGATATCGCGCTATATCTCGCAGATCCGCTATCTCATGCCCGATCTCGAAGTGAGCATGAAAAGTCTGTCACCCGGAGCAGTGCCTGAAGAGGCCGGCTCAATCTCCGTACCCAAGACAGAGCGTGTGCTGGCACGCCTCGCACAGCTCAGAAGCGGCGGCGCATACCGTTTCTCGGCCACGGCGCTGAAAGCCTATCGGCGTTGTCCGCTCCAGTTCTATCTGCAATATGTAGGGCGCATGAGGGGGAGCGACGAGCTGGCCGACTTCATATCGGCGGCCGACTACGGCGACATCGTACACAAATCGATACAGGAACTCTTTGCCGTACGCAAAGGCGCATATATCGACAAGTCCTTTATCGACGGTCTTTTGGACGAAAGCAAACAGACGATAGCACGTACGGTCAGAAAGGTCGTGACAACACAATGCTATCCGCAATATGTAACCGACGATATGTCGGCTCCGCTGCCTCCCGAGGGCGAACTATGCTGCGAGATCGTCGGCTCCATCGTGCGGAGCGATCTCCGTGCCGAGACAGAGGCATACTGCAATCCCGGATTCACATTCATAGAAAACGAGAAGCAATATGACTCTCCCGCATGGACCATAGACAATGATCTGGCCATAAATTTCTATATGTCGATAGACCGCGTAGACCGTATTTCGGGTGAAGCGCTGCGCTTCATCGACTTCAAGACGGGAAACGAGGCCACGACAGCAAGCATCGACGAACTTTTCGACGGCGATTCGACCGATACCGACGGAATATTCCAACTGCTGGTATACTGCGAGGCATATGCCGCCATGATCGATCCACTCCCCGACATCACGCCGATGATACATCCGATGAAGGAGCTGTCGAAGGAAGCGCGTCTTTCTCCGATAGAGATCGACGGCGTGACCGTCGACTCCTACAAGCAGGTCAGCGATGTCTTTCTGCCTCGTCTGAAAGCGATGATAAAAGAAATTTTTGATCCGGACGTTCCGTTCAGACAGTGCGACGAGCCTTCCCGCTGCGCATTCTGCCCATTCCTGAGCCTCTGCGGCCGAGTTGTCCCCAAATACTGATATGGCCGGTATCTACGTCCACGTTCCCTTCTGCCACTCGAAATGCGCATACTGCGATTTCTATTCGCGTGCCGGACTCGCGCAGGCCGACCCATACATAGAAGCTGTCGGCCAAGAATTCGCCGGGCGACGCCAGGAACTGGGCCCCCATAGTGTAAGTACATTGTATTTCGGCGGAGGAACCCCGTCGATTCTCCCGCCGGAGCAATTCGGACGACTGGCTTCCGTCTTCAAAGAATTCGTCCCGAAGGAATTTACCGTCGAGGCCAATCCCGAGGACATAGACAGCGAGCGGCTCGAAGCATGGAAAACCGCCGGAGTCAACAGAATCAGCATGGGTATCCAGTCGCTTTCCGACAGCGAACTGAAAGCCGTGAGACGCCGCCACTCGGCCTCGCGCGCGCTCAATGCAATAGACGAAATACGTGCGGCCGGATTCGACAATATCAGTTGCGACCTCATCTACGGTCTCCCCGGACAGACCATGGAATCCTGGCGATACTCAGTTGACCGCCTCATAGGACTGCGCCCCGAACACCTTTCGGCCTACAGCCTCACCATAGAACCGCGGACAGCTCTGGGAGTAAAGCTGAGACGCGGGGAATTTACCGAGACAGACGACGAAACCATAGCCGCATTCTATACTTATCTGTGCGAGGCGACAGCCAAGGCCGGTTACGAACACTACGAGATATCCAACTTCGCCCTGCCGGGCCGGTATTCCCGCCATAACTCGGCCTACTGGGACTCGACTCCCTATCTCGGTCTCGGACCGGGCGCGCACAGCCTCGGAGCCGACGGCATACGCCGCTTCGTGGAGCCGGACATAAGACAATATATAGCCGATCCGGCCCGATGCCTGCACACAGACCCGGAGACCGATACCGAAAAAATCAACGACATCATCTTTACGGCTCTCCGCACTGCAAAAGGTCTTGATACATCAGTAATTCCACCGGCTTTTCAGGCGGAATTCAACAGAAACGTCTCGCGTCTGACAAAGAGAGGTCTGCTCTGCCGCCACGGCGTGAGACTTATCATTCCCGAAGACCGCTGGCTCGTTTCCGACTCCATAATACGCGATCTGCTCATTTCCTGAATTCTAAGAGGTTGTTTAATAACATATGTGAAAGCACAGGCCAAAAAGTCGAAGAGATAAAGACACTCTGAATTTTTGGAGGCGAAGCCTTTGTTCCCATACTGACAATGGTTTCTGATAAGATTTTAACGAGGCGTTTTTAACATTGGTTCGGTCTTGGCGTCTTTTTGTTAACTTGCCCATCACTCATCGGTCACATAGCAACCGCTATGCTCCCTCTTCATAATGTGCAATTTAAGCAAAAATACACCAACCTGTGCTTTCACATATGTTATTAAACAACCTCTAAATGAAAAACGGCATACACACC
The DNA here is from genome assembly GCA_905202215.1 of uncultured Porphyromonadaceae bacterium. Taxonomy (GTDB): domain Bacteria; phylum Bacteroidota; class Bacteroidia; order Bacteroidales; family Muribaculaceae; genus CAG-873. Next base: position 59,942 of record CAJKRG010000007.1, on the reverse strand, counting down.
GATGAAAGCGCGTATGCCGTTTTTTTAACGGTAGCCTGACAGGACTTATTTATTTTCGTGCTCGTATTTGAGAGTCATCGAAGGCTGGTCGCATACTTCGGCCGGACCGAAATACTGGATCGGGCCGGGATAGATGTAGCATGTATTGTGGGCCCAGTCCTCGCGCTGTGCGGCGAATTTCTGGAAAGGCTTGCCGTCGAGACGGACGAGAGCCTTCTGGATAACGGGTTTGTCTTCGGCATTGCGGCGTTCCACGTTCATCATCATCGTGATGGGTATACCGCCGGGAATCCACTGTACGGCAGGCTTCACAAGATTGCGTATCGACGACATATAGCCGGTCACGCCTGCGTTGATGAGAGCAGATGCATTGTAGCCGAGCGAGTAGCAGTAGTCAGCGTCGAAGTTCGAGGGATCGGCGCAACGGCCTTCATAGCCGAAGAAGTGATGGAGCGACGAGAATTTGCCCTTTGCAGCCTTGAAGGCTTCAGACTTGGCAACATATTCGGCCACGAGACCGCTGAGAAGCTTCTCTGTCTCGATGAGCGATACCTGGACGTTGCCGTGCGGGTCGCGGTCGAGCATGAGCTGGCGCGAAACCTCTTCGGGGAGTTTCTTGAGGGCGGCGACATTTTCAGCGGCGAGATTGCCGAGGATAAATGCGGTAAGTTCTTCCTCGTTCATATCCTTCACCTTGTCCTTGTTTGCACCGAGGAGTTCGTTGAGCTCGCTGATGAGACGCTTGTATTCGGGAATGAACTCGATGAGGCCTTCGGGAACGAGAACTGTACCGAAGTTGTTGCCGTCGACAGCACGGGCGATAACGATTTCGCCGATATAGCTTACGATTTCCTCAAGGTTCATGCCGCGCTGCTCGATTTCCTCGGAAATGAGACATACGTTAGGCTGTGTCTGCAGAGCGCATTCGAGAGCGATATGGCTTGCCGAGCGGCCCATGAGCTTGATGAAGTGCCAGTATTTCTTGGCAGAGTTGCAGTCGCGCTGGATATTGCCGATAACCTCGGAGTAAACCTTGGTAGCGGTGTCGAATCCGAAAGAAGTTTCGATGACATCGTTCTTGAGGTCGCCGTCGATGGTCTTGGGGCAGCCGATGACCTGAACGCCGGCATTGATTGCCTTGTAGTATTCGGCGAGGATTGCTGCGTTGGTGTTGGAGTCGTCGCCGCCGATAATAACGAGCGCGGTTATGCCGAGTTCCTTGAGGATTTCAAGACCTTTGTCGAACTGATCCTTGTGTTCGAGTTTGGTACGGCCGGAACCGATGATGTCGAAACCGCCGGTATTGCGATATTCATCTATGATGGGAGCTGTAAGCTCGATGTATTTGTGGTCAACAAGACCGCCGGGACCCATGAGGAAGCCGAATAGGCGGCTGTCGCGGTGAATTTTCTTGATACCGTCGAAAAGGCCGCTGATCACATTGTGGCCGCCGGGAGCCTGGCCGCCGGACAGAATCACACCGACATTTACGGGTTTGCCCTGACCGGGATTGGGATTCTTTTCAAAGCGGATTTCGGGAAGACCGTAAGTATTGGGGAATAGATTGCGGATAGCATCCTGGTCGGCTACCGATTCGGTAGGACGGCCTTCTACAACTTTAACAGCGCTTGTGAGCACTACAGGCAATTTGGGCTTATAGGCTGCACGAGCTTTTTGCAAGGCGCTCTTTTTCATCTTGAGTAACTATTGTGTGTTTATGATTGTTCTGACTGCAAAATTAACAAAAATTTCCGGGTCCGAGACGTTCGGAATGTGAATAAGTGTTTAATTACACTATTTCTTTTCCCGACCCGCAACTACGACCGACAATAACTCGGGACGCAGATATTTAGCGGCCATTTCCGCAATGGTATCGGGCGAAAGCCGGCCGATAACCTCCTGCTGCCGTTCGAAGTAGTCGGCGGGCGTACCGACATAGAGCCTGTTGGCATAATACCCCATGATAGAAGAGGGCGTATCGAGTATTTCGGCAAGACCTGTGGCAGCATGTAGCTTAAGCCTCCGCAACTCTTCGGCCTGCGGCGGATTGTCGGCAAGACGCCGCATTTCGGCGCCGATCTCGTCGATTACAACAGATGTGCTGTCGGGATCACATTGAGCCGCGACTGCCACATAAGCCCCTTCACGGCTGCCGAGAAGATATGCGGAGATACCGTATGTGAGGCCTTTCTCCTCGCGTACGTTCATCATAAGACGACTTCCGAAATAACCGCCAAGCGCCATTACGGCGAGACGCAGAGGAATATAGTCAGGGTGATCACGACCGGGGACGGCCACACCGGCCATGACCGCATCCTGAAACGCATGCTCTTTTTCGACAAACCGACTGACAGGCGCCGCAGGGCTGTCCATCGGCAAAATTACGGGGTTGAAGCCTTCGCCCACAGAAGGCAGGGAAGAGAGCATTTCGACCACACGCTTTCTGACTCCGTCGTCATCTTTTCCGGACAGGAAAGCATGGATTCCGGCAGGATTCAGAATGCGGCGATGCAAGGCGGACAGCTGACCGGAGCTGACCGAAGCGATTGCCTCCTCCGTAACAGGGCGCCCGAGCGGATGATCTGCGCCGTACATCAGCTCTGTGAAAGCCTCGTCGGCCAAGGCCGCGACATCCTGCCGCGACGATTTATAGGATGACAGGGCGCGTAGCCTGGCTGTCTCAAGAGGAGCCTCGGGATATGTGGCATTGGCTATACAATCGGCCCACAGGGGCAGCAGAGCATCGGCACGGTCATTGAGGAACCATATATCGGTCACACTATGATGAGCCTGGGGACGCACACTGATCCGGGCACCGTTATAGTCGAGGATATCGGCGATTTCAGCCGCACTCCGTGAGAGAGTCCCTTCGGATAACTGCGACATGAGAAAGCTCTCCACAGTTTCCGATCCCAGTTCGGCAGATCCGCCCGTAAAAGCCATGCTAAGGCGGCTCACAGGCTGATCACCGCCAGAAACACTATGCAGGGTAATACCGTTTGGGAGAATCTCGACCCTCTCGGGGGGAACTGTAAGATGCCCGAATGGCTTTACCTCGGGAGCCACACTGCGATTCATAGGGCAGCCAGATATTTTTCGGCGGCCTCGAGATCGGCGGGAGTATCGATGCCGATGGTAGGCTCATCGGTTAGCGCCATCTTTATCCTGTAGCCGTTCTGAAGCCAGCGCAGCTGTTCGAGCGATTCGGCCAGTTCGAGACTGCTCTGCGGGAGGTCGCCCAATTTTTTCAGCACATCAGCCCGATATCCGTAGAGGCCCACATGGGTATAATATTGTGTCTTCTGCGGCCATTCCTCATGTCCGAATCCGCGCACGAAGGGAATCACCGAACGCGAGAAGTACATGGCATACATATCGTTTCCGAGCACGACTTTGGGTGTATTCGGATTCTCGAGCGCCCCGAATCCGCGGGATGCGTCGAAAGGACGGGCAAGCGAGGCAATCTCCACACAGTCGTCGGCGAAGCATGCCTTAAGCGCCTCAAGTTGCGAAAGAGCGATAAAAGGCTCGTCACCCTGGATATTTACCACCACATCGGCTGTCGAGCCAAGTTTCTCGTAGGCCTCGCGACAGCGGTCGGTACCGCTGCGGTGTCTGTCGGACGTCATCACGGCACGACCGCCGAAAGCTTCGACAGCAGCTGCGATTCTCTCATCGTCGGTGGCCACGGCAATCTCGTCGAAACACCGGGCGGCGCGACGGTAGACACGCTCTATCATGGCGACTCCACCGATCTTTGCAAGCGGTTTGCCTGGAAAGCGCGTCGAGGCGTATCTGGCCGGTATTATAGCTATGAAAGCAGGATTATTCTTCATTTTCTTCTTCAACATAAAGTTGCGCATTCTCATATTTCTTTATCTTCACACGGCGTTTTGCAAGGATAAACGCCCCCGTCGAAACGGCATCGAAGATATTTGAGCCAATCTCGATCTTCCCGGACGGCCGCATTTCGGTGACAGTAACGGCATGCTGACCGATGTATCTGGCAGGACCCATGTCAACGCCGACAAAACCATCGGAAGTCTTAAGTTCGGTCATCAGCTCGGAGTGTCTGCGCACGAATTTCGGACCGTATTTAGATGTAAGCAGGAGTATGGCTATCAGGGCAAGCGCCGCGCCGACACCCACGATGACAAAAGCATTTCCGACGGCTCTGATGTCGACGCCTGTCACGGAATCGCTATGCACCATCGCCCCGATGATAGCCGCTATAATGACGATTATGCCCGAAATGCCGCAGAAACCAAAGCCCGGAATCACAAAAATCTCGAGAGCAATAAGAACGACTCCCAGTATGAACGCAAGAAGCACCCAGCCTGGCATGCCGCCCGACACAAGCATGGGCAGAAAATAGAGAATGGCAGCCACAACCGAGACCGATGCGGCGAAACCGAGACCGGGCGTGTGCATTTCCATATAGATTCCACCGAGTATCAGCATGATGAGCACGGCGCGGACAGCGGCATTCGAGAGGAATCCGAGGATATCGTCGCCGAGCGTACTGTTATAATATAAAACTTCGGCATCCGCCATATGAAGCTGTTGGAGGACATCGGGTATATCGGCGGCCACGCCATCGGCATAACCGCATTCGACAGCCTGAGCAGAAGTGAGCGACACAGACACCTCCGGGTTTACCATAGAGGCGGCAACCGCGGGATTGCGGCGCCATTCGAGTGTATCGCCGACCAGGACTTTGCCGTGATGCTCGGCTGTGGCGCGCATCATGGTGCTCATATACGACTGATACTTTTCGGGCATAGGCTCTCCGGCTCCGTTCACGACCGTGGCCGAACCCATGCTCGATCCCGGGGCCATATATACGCTGTCGCAGGCAAGAGCTATGAGGGCACCTGCCGAAGCGGCATTCACGTCTACGAAAGCGACGGTCGGAAGGGGCTCGCGCATGATCGATGTACGGATGGAATCGGCGGCATCGAGCGCTCCGCCGAAAGTATTGAGCCTGACGATGATCAGACTGCAGTCTTTTTCATGAGCTTCGCCGAGCGCCTTTCGGAAATGATGGAAAGCACTCATGTCTATCTCGGTCTCTACGGGAATAACGAAAACCGATGCGGCAGAAGAGAAGACGACAGTCAGTGCGAGCAACAGAAATGTGATGAATCGAAGAAGAGATGTCATTGTGCGGTATTTTTATTCTCGCCGAAATATCCCGGCAAAAGAGAGCATCCGGCTATAAGATATATATAGTAGCAAAGGAGGCGCCATACGAGAGCTATGACAGCGGCCATACCGGCGTTGCCGATTAGGTCGCCGTAGTAAGTGGCGAAAAGCCATTCGCTGATTCCGCTTCCGCCGGGAGTCGGGCTGACCATGAGCACCACCCATACCACGAACTGGCGCGCGAACACGAGCATCTGAGAGGCCGAAGGCACGAAAGCCAGAAACAGGAAACAGACCACAAAATAGCGCGAGAACCACGACAGCACCGTAGAACCAAATACATTGAGCCACCAGCGCGGGGAGCGTCCTTTCACCCACTGCGAGGTCGAGGCCATGTTGCGCGCCGTCGTTGCGATCCTGTCGGAAAAACGACGCAGAATACGCCAGCGCGATATTTTTTCAAGTACTTTGCGGGTACCTTCCGGATTTGCGATGATAGCAATATACAGAATAGCCGTCCAGATGACTATTCCGGCATATACGAGCCAGAAAACAATCTCCACACCTCCGAGAAATGTGCTGATGCTCTCGCTTTCGATGCCACCCGTGCTGAAAAGATCGGAGAGAGGCACGAGCAGCACTATTATCGGGCAGAAGATGACGAAAAAAAGCTCGTCGAGAAACAGCGTCGTCAGCGTGAGCGCAGTGGCCCGGCCTATGCCTATGCCCTCGCGGTTGAGATAGAATATGGCAAGGGCGCTGCCGCCGACCACCGACGGCGTGATAGCCGAAGTGAAGGCACACATTATATCGGTGCGGAACGAACGTTTCCACGTAAGATCGCCTGCGGCGATAGTATGGAAACGCCAAGCCAGTCCGAAATCTCGGCCGAAAACAGCCAGAAGGGCAAGCCCTACGCAGAGCACCGTATGACCGTCGAGAGGAATGCTCCGCAGAGTGGCCATGTCGATGTCCTTTTTTATGAGCCAAACTGCCACCGCCACTCCGAACAGAAGCGGCAGCGCGGTCTTCCACAATGTTTTCGACAGCTCTTTCGCCATTTTTTACGATTTCATCAGAAATTCCCTCAGCCGCGTCATGCACTCTATCGGATCGGCAGCCTCAAACAGTGCTTTTCCGCAGCAGATACCAGAAAAACCTGCTTCCTTAAGAGCGGCGGCTGCTTCAAGCGAGGCATCTCCGGCATATGCCACAACCGGAAAATCGGATCCTGCCGCCCTGATTTCGGCGATAGCTGCGGCGGCCTTCCCGTCGGACTTCAGCGAAACATAGTCGATGTCGGCGCGCTCAAGCTCGAGAGCCACGCTGCTCTCCCCTACCTCGGCGCCGATAATAGCTTCGGCACCAAGCTCTTCGCGCACCTTTAGCGGCGAAGCCGAGCCAAGGGGAAGGAACACACCGTGCAGTCCGTATTCTTTCGCAGCTTCAATATCGGCAGTGACAGTGAGCATTGTGCCGCTTTCACGGCACATCTCGACAATGGCGGGATAATGCTCGCGTTTCTCGGCCTCCGGCATATCGGGCCCAAGTACAATCCAGCCGCATCCGGCCTCTATAGCCATCTGGGCCATTTCCGACAGCGAATATCTGTCGTTTATTTCAAGCAATACCTGTAACATCTGTGTTGACTATGAATTATTGATTATGAATTATGAATCGTCAGGTTAAACGTCAGAATTTCACCTATTGTTGGATTATCCGTTCATAATTCATGATGTTTCAGCTCTCGCCGAGGCGTTTGCGATAGAAGACGAAGTCGCGGCCGAGATATTTCTCGCGCACCACAGGGTTTTCGGCCAGTTCTTCCGACGTACCCTGGAACAAAATGCGGCCTTCGAAAAGGAGGTAGGCACGGTCGGTGATTCGCAGAGTTTCCTGAGCGTTATGGTCGGTGATGAGAATGCCTATATTCTTGTCCTTAAGCTTATAGACTATCGACTGGATATCCTCGACGGCAATAGGGTCGACGCCGGCGAAAGGTTCGTCGAGCATTATGAAACTCGGATTGATAGCAAGACAGCGGGCGATCTCGGTTCGGCGTCTTTCGCCGCCGGAAAGCTGGTCGCCGAGGTTCTTGCGTACTTTCTGGAGACGGAACTCGGCAATAAGACTCTCGAGTTTGTCGCGCTGCTCCTCCTTGCTCATCTTCGTCATCTGCAGTACGGCCCGGATATTGTCCTCGACACTGAGTTTACGGAAAACGGAGGCTTCCTGAGCAAGATAGCCGATGCCGTTCTGAGCACGTTTATATACAGGATATTCGGTGATATTCAGATCGTTCAGGAATATCTGGCCCTCGTTAGGCTGGATAAGGCCTACGGTCATATAGAATGTCGTGGTCTTGCCGGCACCGTTAGGGCCGAGAAGCCCGACGATCTCCCCCTGGGTGACATCGATCGAAACGTGGTTTACGACTGTGCGCTTGCCGTATTTCTTCACAAGATTGTCGGTGCGGAGCACACGGCGGCCTTCTTCCATATCTTCAACCACCCTCCCGGCCTCTTCCATGGCAAGCGACTCAGGCAACGCCTCGGGTTGCCTGACTTCGGCTTCGGTCACCGGCAGTTCGAAAGGATTCGGCGTTTCCGAGGTCTCGCGCTCACTATTGCGGAATTTAGAAATCAGTCCCATCACTCAGCGGTGCAAGTTTCCTCAATACGGCTGTTTCCATGACGGAGACGGCTTTCGATATAGTCGGTAAGCAGATTGATCGCAACTGTGTTGCTGCCGCCCTGAGGCACTATGAGGTCGGCATAGCGCTTGGACGGCTCGATATACTGGCAATGCATTGGCTTGAGCACATCGGCATATCGGTCTATCACAATCTGCGGTGTGCGGCCGCGCTCTATGCAGTCGCGGGCAATGACGCGTATAAGGCGGTCGTCGGCATCGGCGTCGACAAACACCTTTACATCGAGCATGCTGCGGAGCACGGGATCGGTAAGCACAAGAATACCCTCGACAATCACGACCTCGGCCGGACGCACTGTGACGGTCTCTTCCTGACGTGTGCATGTGAGGTAGGAATATGTCGGCATCTGGATTGTCTTGCCTTCCTTGAGAAGCTTGAGCTGCTCGACAAGCAGAGTCCACTCGATGGCGGCAGGCTCATCGAAGTTTATTTTCGAGCGTTCCTCGGGAGGGATATGGCTCGAATCCTTATAATATGAGTCCTGAGGCATTACGGCGACTTCTCCCGGGGGGAGGCTCGCTATAATTTTATTTACCACGGTTGTCTTGCCCGAGCCGGTTCCGCCGGCGATTCCTATAATAAGCATTGTTGTGCGTTTTCAGTTTTTATTGCCGCGAATTTACAAAAAAATATTCTAACAGCCGCGACTATTCATCTGCGATATATTGTTTAATTTTGTGATGAATTCACCGGAAGACATGAAACAGGACAATATAGAGATACGCGGCGCACGCGTACACAATCTGAAAGACATAAGCCTCGACATACCGCTCAACCGGATTGTAGGCATCGCCGGGGTATCGGGGTCGGGCAAATCATCGCTGGCGCTTGGCGTGCTTTATGCCGAAGGCTCGCGCCGCTACCTCGAAGCGTTGTCGACATATACGCGGCGCCGGATCTCACAGGCACCCAAGGCTCAGGTTGACGACATACTGCACGTGCCTGCAGCCATAGCCCTGCGGCAACGGCCGGGAATTCCGGGTATAAGGAGCACCTTCGGCACGGGCACTGAACTGCTCAACAGCCTGCGTCTGATGTTCTCGCGTCTGGCCTCGCACCGCTGCCCGCAGTGCGGCCACTACCACGCACCGACTCTTGAGGTGGCGGCCGAAAAAGAACTGATATGCGGAAACTGCGGCAAGCGTTTCTACGGACCCTCGGCCGAAGACCTGTCTTTCAACAGCGCAGGAGCATGCCCAAAATGCAGCGGAACGGGAACGGTGATGACGGTAGACCGCTCATCGCTCGTGCCGGACGAGTCGCTGACCATAGACGAGGGTGCCGTAGCGCCCTGGAACAGCCTGATGTGGTCGCTGATGAAAGACGTATGCCGCGAGATGGGCGTACGCACCGATGTGCCGTTCAATCAGCTGACAGCCAGAGAGCGCGAAATAGTCTTCGACGGGCCTGCCGAAAAGAAACACATTTTCTACAAGCCCAAGACAGGCAACTCGGCCGGCGAACTCGATTTCACGTACTATAACGCGGTGTACACCGTAGAGAACGCGCTGGCCAAGGTGACCGACGAGAAAGGCATGAAGCGTGTGGAGAAATTTCTCAAAAGCGAAACATGCCCCGAGTGCGGGGGCACACGGCTCTCGGCGGCAGCCTGCGCACCACAGATCAACGGAGTCGGGCTTGCCGATGTATGCGCCATGACTCTCGACGAGTGTTTGGCCTGGGTCAGATCAGTGCCGCCATCGATGCCGGAAGAAATGCAGCCTATGGCGCGTAGCATCGCAGAAGCATTCGATATAACGGCGCGACGTCTCGTCGACCTCGGTCTCGGCTATCTCAGCCGCGACCGTGCGGCCGCGACCCTGTCGACCGGCGAAAGGCAGCGCATGCAGCTCGCACGCGTCGTGCGCAACCGAACCACCGGAGTCATGTACGTGCTCGACGAACCGTCGATCGGACTTCATCCGGCCAATATCACAGGTCTCACCGACATCATGAAGGATCTTGTCGACGACGGCAATTCGGTGATCCTGGTCGATCACGACACCAGAATACTGGGAGCGGCCGACCGAATCATAGAAATGGGCCCTGGCGCCGGTGCCGACGGTGGCATGGTGATAGCCGAAGGTACGGTAGAGGAACTCGAGCATAATCCGGCATCAAAGATAGGGCCGTTTCTTTCGGGTGATTACGACACAAGAATACGCCCTCAGATTCCGGACGCAGAGATATTCGACAAAGGGGTCATCGAACTGAAGACAAGGGCGATCCACACGGTAAAGCCGCTGGAAGTAAAAATACCGAAAGGACGTCTGACCGTCATAACGGGTGTATCCGGCTCGGGCAAGACCACAATGGTTCTCGAAAGCCTGATTCCGGCCTTAAACGCCCTCAAGGACGGCAAGGATCTTCCGGCCCATGTCGAATCTGTGGCGGCCGGAGGAATTGACAAAATAAAACTTATCGACTCCACTCCGATCGGAGCGAACGTAAGGTCGACGGTGGCGACATATGCCAATGTCCACGACGAACTCCGTAAAATCTACGCCCGTTCGCCCGAGGCAAAGCAGCTCGGCTACAAAGCGAGTGATTTTTCCTACAATACCGGGCGGTTGCGCTGCCCTGTATGCGACGGCACGGGGACGGTCAATCTTGACGTGCAGTTTCTGCCCGATGTAGACATTCCATGCCCCGAATGCAAAGGATCACGCTATTCAAAAGACGCATTCCTCGTGCGGTGCCACAACAGAGCGGGCAAGGAATTCTCGCTGCCCGAACTTATGGAAAGCGACATAACGGATGCTATCGGCGACTGCATCGGCTTCAGAAACGTGACTCCGCGCCTCGAAAATCTGCGGGATCTCGGTCTGGGCTATCTCACTCTCGGCGAAGCGACCACCAGCCTATCGGGCGGAGAGGCCCAGCGGCTCAAACTCGCGTCGGAAATGGGGCGCCAGCAGGACGATACGATATTCGTCTTCGACGAACCGACCATAGGCCTTCATCCACTCGATGTGACGACCCTGCTCAAGGTGCTGCAACGGCTTGTCGATCAAGGCGCCACAGTGATAGTCATAGAACACGACCTCGATCTTATCCGCAATGCCGACTATATAATAGACATGGGGCCAGGCGGAGGCGAGGCGGGCGGCACGATCGTGGCGACAGGAACTCCGGCCGAGATTGCGGCAAATGCGGCAAGTCTTACAGGACGTTTTATCTGATAAAATTGGTGAAATAGCGGCGTTCCTGCTCCGGAAGACCGTCTTTCTCCTTCTGCGCGCGGATTGCCTTGATGAGGAATGCCATATTGCGGCCCAGATTGCGCATGGTCTGAAGTCCTTCGAGATCCTGCTCTACCTGTTCGGCAGTATGTCCGTGAACTTCATTCCAGTATGTGCTCGAAACCACGGGCATGGAGCGGATGGTGAAATATTTGTTTATTTCATCCATGGCGGAGGTAGACCCGGCACGACGCGAAGAAATGACGGCGGCGCCGACTTTCATGGTCGCATCGACGGTAGTTCCGGTGCTATAGAACAGACGGTCGAGAAAAGCGAGGATCTGACCGTTGGAATGGGCGTAATATACCGGTGTACCGACCACAATACCGTCGGCTTCGGCAAATTTCGGCGCAATCTCGTTGACTATATCGCTGAATACACAGCGACCATGCTCCCGACAGAATCCGCACCCGATGCAACCGCGTACATCGCGATTACCGATGTTTATGCGCTCGGTCGCAATGCCGTTCTCCTCAAGAGTCTTCTCCACTTCGGCAAGTGCACGAGCCGTACAGCCGCTGACATGGGCGCTTCCGTTGAACAACAATACTTTCATTTCCTATTCATAATGGCCTCGACATCGGCTTCCGTGCCATTGAAAGGCCCGGTGTGTCTGAGTTTGAGCGTACACATGGCCGCTGCGAAACGCCCGGCGTCCTCGTAGCCGGCACCACGGCTACGGCGATAGAGATAACCGGCCATATATGTATCTCCGCAACCGGTGGCATCCACGACCTCGGTAAGCCTGTAAGCCGGAATCTCGTAGAACTGTCCGTCCGCATATATCAGCGAACCGCGGTCGCCGAGTGTGAGCAGCACCTCTTTGCATCCCCAACCGGCGAGAATGCGCGCGGCCTCGTGCGGATCTGACGATCCGGTGAGGGTCTCCATCTCTTTCTCGTTGGCCTTGAGAATGTCTATATATTTGAGGGCCTCGAATTTGTCAGTCCAGTCGATTGCATATACTTTCTCACCACGCACCTCGCGGAGATAGCCCTGAGCATCGACCGACACGATACCCTTTGTCGAGAGATACTTGATGGCGTCAAGCGAAAAATCGTCGGCAAGAAGTGTTCCGAGATGAAAGATACGGGCCTCGGCATCGCGCAGATTGTCGACCGTAAAAGGATCGGCCTTGGCAAGAACCCGCTGAGTGCGCTCGTTCAGATTCTCGCCATATTTGTTCTCAAAGAACACAGATTTTCTCGAAGGAATCACATCGACATCTATACCTTTAGCACGAATATCCTCGACAGCACCCATTTCGGTCTCTCCGACCGATGTGAGAAGCCGGAAGCCGGAATGGTCAAGACCTTCGAGAGCATGGGCGACATAGAAAGCGGTGCCGCCGGGCATATAGGCTTCGATTTTTGGAGTGATGATCTTATCGAGCGTGATATGGCCAATGCAGCATATATCGGGTTTCTTCATTTTCAAAGTTTTTTATTAAGAGCCATGTAACCGTAAACGAGAACGGCGGCATAAGCGACCGCAGGTACCACGAAAGCCGTAGACATAGATGTGAGACCGGCAATCCAGCCCATCAGGGAAGTGCCGACAGCTCCTCCAAGCGGGGTCATCATCAGGAATGACGACGCGATCTTGGTGGCAGATCCGCTGCCGCTGATAGTTATGGCAAATATTGTAGGAAACATTATGGCCTCGAACGCGTAGCAGGCGAAGAGACCTATCTTTGATACAAGGCCGAGGTCGAGAGCCACGAGACCGGCGCCCAGCACAGTCATTACGGCGCAGACTGTAAGCACTTTTTCAGCCCGTATATACTTCATGACCGAACTACCGACAACCCTGGCAACCATAAAAAGTCCCAGCGCGCCGAACGAGAGCACCCATGTGGCAGTTATCTTGTCCATCCAGCCGTCGTCTGTGACATAGTTAATAAAAAGGCTGTTGATTGATATTTCAGCGATCTCATAACAGAACAGGGCAAAAACACCAGTACGGAACCGGCGGGAACTCCACAGCTGCCTTATTGAGGCGCCGACACTCTGCTCGGCCGAATCGCTGTCGCCGCTCTTGATCTCGGGAAGTCTGACACGGGTAAATATCAGCGCCACGGCAAGTACAACAACACCCATGATCGAATATGGCAGAGCAACAGAACTTTCACCGTCGCCCGAAAAAAGGAAGCTGCCGACCAGCACCGGGCCGAGAATACAGCCGAGGCCATTGAACGACTGGGCAAGATTAAGACGGCTGGCGGCGGTCTCGGGATTGCCAAGCTCAGCCGCATATGGATTGGCGGCAGTCTCAAGCACGGCGAGGCCACATCCTATTATAAACAGAGCCGTAAGAAATACACCGAAAGATCCGAACATATCGCCGGGAATGAAAGCGAGCGATCCGAAACCGAAAAGAAGCAAGCCGAGAACGACACCACGACGATAGCCATAGCGCGTTATGAAAATACCTGCCGGAAGAGCCATCAGCGCGTATGCCACATATGTCGTGGCCTGGATCATGGTGCTGTGCACAATCGAGATATCAAGAGATTCCTGAAAGTGCTTGTTGAGCACGTCAAGAATGGCACGCGCAAAACCCCACATGAAAAAAAGCGAGGTAATAAGGACAAAAGGCAATAGATAATTGCGCCCTATCAAGTTCGGTTTAGTCTGCATAATCCTTATATCAGGCCCAATCCGCAGCTATTCAGCATATTAAGATGAATCATCGATTTTAAGGGCCACATTTACGCAGCAAATTTATAAAAAAACGACGACATGCTCGGTTAATTTTTTTTAACAAGTAACTCCAGTAAAGCCCACTTGCCCGACCCGATTAGCGTTTTTTAACAAAGCGATTCCATAACCGTTTATATGTCAGACAAATAATTTTTTGTGATTATTTCACATTTCACAGCAACCGGACAACAGGATGCATATATCACTTTTTTTCACTAATTTTGTGATGCATCTAAACCATACCAGACCATGAATCATAAAGTGCTTCTCTGCCCGTTTATAATATCGGCGGCCGCATTTCTTTCCGGTTGCCACAGTTCAGCCACCCGTTCCGACTACAATATATTGTCGTATGGGGCCGAGGCTTCAGAAACCGTCGACAACTCCACCGCCATACAGAAAGCGATCGATGCCTGTGCCGAAAACGGAGGCGGTTCGGTGATCTTTCCGGCCGGAAAAACATTCATGTCCGGGCCACTCCATCTGAAGTCGAACGTGAATCTGCATTTCGAGCCGGGTTCGCGTCTGCTCGCCAATCCCGACGAAGGGATCTACCATGAAAGCGCTTTCGGCGAGAACGAGGGTGAAGGCATGATGTGGCTAATCGGCCGGGATCTTGAAAACGTATCGATCAGCGGCACAGGCACCATCGACGGCAACGGTGTGGCGTTCATGGGAGCGGAACTCGACGATTCCTATGAGCTCAAGCCGGTGACGACATTCGACCCGCGCCCGCATGTACTCACACTCATCAACTGTAAGAAAATCAATATCTCGGACGTGACCATCACAGGGAGCGCCTATTGGACGGTGCACCTCGTAGGGTGCTACGATGCGGCCATTTCCGACATTTCGCTGCTGAACAATCTCAAGATCCGCAATGGCGACGGCATTGACCTCGACCATTCCAGGAAAGTGCGCATCACGGGCTGCTTCATCGAAAGCGGCGACGACTGCATATGCCTCAAAAACCGGCGTGAATACGAACAATACGGCCCCTGCCGCGATATCGTGGTGACAAACTGCGTGATGACCTCACGTTCATGCGCCGTCAAAATCGGCTCGGAGAATATGGACAGCATAGACCATGTACTCTTCGACAACTGCATTATCCGCAACAGCAACCGCGGCATCGGCATACAGAACCGCGACGAGGGCACCGTCTCTGACGTGACATTCGCAAACATGAGCGTCGAATGCCTCTATCACAGCGATGTATGGTGGGGCAAGGCCGAGCCTATCTATGTGACCTCCTACCGCCGTGCACCTGGCAACCACAAGGATGCGGGCTGGAGATTCCCGAAAGGCGCCACCGAAGGCTCTTGCGGTGTCGTCAGCCGTATCAATTTTATAAATGTGACATGCGAAAGCGAGAACGGCTGTTTCATCGGCGGCGAGACGCCCGATAAAGTCACCGATCTCACGTTCCGCAATGTCGATCTTAGGCTCGCGCGCACAACGACATGGCCAGGCGGTGTCTACGACAAACGTCCGTGCGACGGCGAAGGCTTCGTACATGCTCCCGTTTATGGATTCTATATCGACGGAGCCAGCGACATCACATTCACCTACTGCCGTGTGAATGCAAAAGCTCTCGGCGCCGATTGCTTCGGAGGTGACTATAAAATCGTCAACGCCACAAGTATAAAGAAATGAACATAAGGCGTTTTCTTATCGGTGCGATTGCGATGGCCCTGTCGCTGCCGGTCTTTGCGGCCGGAAAGACCGCGCGTCAGCTTATCGAAGAAGATCCGGGACGCTCGGGCGGAATTTACTATGCATATCCTTATACTACCGACGAGATGCCTCCTGTTCCCGAAGGATATGAGGTGTCGTTCATGAGCCACTACGGACGGCACGGTTCACGCTGGATCATAAAAACCTGGGAATATCATGAATCCATAGCTGCGCTCGACAGCGCGGCACGGCACGACGGTCTGACCCCTCTTGGCCACGATGTGCTCCGGCGTCTCAGAATCATGGAAAGACAGGGGCGCGGCAATGAAGGCGCGCTCTCTCCGAAAGGCGAGCGCCAGCACCGCGGCATAGCCGAACGAATGTCGCGCCGCTTTCCGGGTCTTTTCAACGATTCGGCCCGTATTGAAGCCTTCAGTTCGATAGAGCCGCGATGCATCATGAGCATGGCCGCTTTCAGCGAGCGTCTGAAAGAGCTGAGTCCGGGTATAGACATACGAAGACATGCATCACCCGGCGACATGAAGTTTATCTCATGGTCGAACCCGGAAATAAAGGCAGTCAACCGCCCGGATTCGCCGTGGTGGAACGATCTTGAGGCATGGCGTGATTCGGTAGTGAGACCCGAACGCCTTATGTCGGCTCTTTTTACCGATCCGAGCGGAGTAACCGCCCCGACACGCCTTATGTGGATGATACACGATGTTGCAGTCGATGCCCAGGACGTAGAGCCGGGTGTGGATCTGCTCGATATATTCACCACTGACGAACTATATATGCTCTGGCAGGCGCTCAACTACAAGATGTACTACCTGCACGGCAATAATCCCGCAACATCGGCCGCAGGTCCGAGGAGCGCCCGCAGCCTGCTTGATCACATTGTGGCCGATGTAGACAGCGCAGCTACCGGAACCCGGCAGAACCGCACGGCCACTCTCCGCTTCGGACACGACACCGCCCTGCTCCGTCTTCTGGCCCTCGCACGGATCGATGGAGCGACTGCCGTTGTAGACGATCCGGCCCGTTACGCCGACCAATGGCAGGATTTCGCACTTACTCCGATGGCAGCCAATCTCCAGGTGATACTTCTAACCTCCGGAGAAGGCCGCGAACCTCTGGTGCTCATACGTCATAACGAACGTCCGACCACGCTTCCGATAAACGGATATAAAGGCCCTTACTATCCCTGGCGGCTCGTAAGGGAACTTTGGAGAAAATAGAACCGACCCAAACTATTCTTTGTTTCATATTCAAACAGATAAAAGACGAATATGAAACGGATAGTACTCCTGCGCCATGGCGAAAGCAAATGGAATAAAAAAAATCTTTTCACAGGCTGGACTGATGTAGACCTGACCGAAGACGGCATAGCGGAGGCGCGCCACGCCGGAGAACTGATGTCGAAGAAAGGACTGCATTTCGACAGCGCCTATACATCTGTCCTCAAGCGTGCCGTAAAGACACTCGATACAGTTCTCGACGCAATGAACGAAGACTGGATTCCGGTCGAAAAGAGCTGGCGTCTCAACGAGAAACACTACGGAGTACTGCAGGGTCTCAACAAAAAAGAAACCGCCGAAAAATACGGGGAAAGACAGGTACAGCTCTGGCGGCGGGACTATGACACGGCTCCCGATGCACTCGATGAAGAGGATCCGCGTAACCCGCGTTTTGATCCGCGCTATAAAAATGTGCCGGATGCCGAATTGCCCCGCACCGAATCGCTGCGTGACACCGTGGCACGTACGATGCCCTACTGGGAATGCGAGATTCTGCCTGCTCTGACCCGGTGCGACACTATAATAGTTGTGGCCCACGGTAATAGCCTGAGAGGGATTATCAAGTCTCTCAAAGGGATATCCGACACCGACATATCATCGTTCAACCTTCCGACGGCAACTCCGCTGGTAGTAGAGTTCGACGACCGTCTGAACTATATCAGAGACTACTTTCTCGGTGATCCCGACGAAATAGCTCGCCGCATGGCCGCCGTTGCCGCTCAGGGGAGCACAGGAAAGGCCGACCCGTCATAAACACGACAGAGCGGCCCTTATAAAATTTACGCTTCGGTAAGTTCAACCGGAAGAACCGGCATAGCACCGTTTCTGGTGCAGACGAAAGCCGACGTGCGCACGGCAAGGGAGTGGGCCTCGGCAACAGACTTGCCTTTCAGGATTCCAGCTATGAACGCAGCCGTAAACGAATCGCCGGCACCGACAGTATCGGCAACCTCGACCTTGGGTGTAGGCTGGAATGAGACACTACCGGGCGTGAAGACATAGCTTCCGTTGATACCACAAGTGAGGATAAGCATTTTAAGGTTATACTTACCCAGTAGAATCCAGCATTTATCCTGAAGATCGATTCCGGGATAACCGAACATGCGGCTGACAGCGACGAGTTCTTCGTCGTTAATCTTGAGAATATTGCAGCGAGTCATGGAGTCGCATAATATATCTTTGTCATAGAAGCCCTGACGGAGGTTCACATCGAAAACCACAAGCGTATCGTCGGCCTGCGGCATTGCATCGAGAAAACTGTTTATAGTATTACGCGACACTACATTGCGCTGAGCAAGCGAACCGAAACATACCGCTTTGGTACGTCCGGCAAGCTGTTCGAGAGATGCTGTATATGGTATATTGTCCCAGGCCACATTCTCCTTGATCTCATACTGGGGAATACCGGCCTGATCGATCACGACCTGAACAGTACCGGTCGGATAAGGCACCTCGGCGATCAGCTGATCAAGACCTTTCGATGTAAAATTCTCCACAATTTCCTTTCCGAGAGGATCGGGACCGACAGCACTCACCACACAGCCCGGAAGACCGAACTGCGACACATGATATGCGAAGTTGGCGGGCGCTCCGCCAATTTTTTTACCTTCTGGCAGGATGTCCCACAGGGCCTCGCCCATTCCGACTACGACGTCTTTCATGATCATTGTTATTTAATGGTTTTGATTTTAATAGTATAATACAACAGATACGCCACCCCTGCCGCCATCACGGCCACGGCTCCGGCCTGTCCGGCAGCATCAGCGGCATACCCCATTGCGAGCGGGAATACAGTGCCGCCGAAGAGTCCCATTATCATAAGACCGGACACCTCGTTTTTCTCCGTCGGCGACGACAGAATTGCCTGTGAGAAAACTATAGAGAAGATATTCGAATTGCCGAAACCGATAAGACCCAGCGCAACATATATCGACGTAAGAGTATCGCATACGAAAAGCATGCACATGGCCGCAGCCATCATCAGGACACTGATTCCGAAGAAAAGCTTTTCCGACATCGAGCGAAGGAGAAATGCTCCGATGAAACATCCGGCCGTGCGGAAAATAAAATATACGCTTGTAGCGAAACCGGCCTCTTCAAGCGGAAGTCCGAGACGCTCCATGATGATTTTCGGAGCCGTGGTATTGGTACCGACATCTATACCGACATGACACATTATGCCTATGAAACACAACAGAATGAAAGGACGTCCCAACAGGCGGAGACATTCGGCTACACCCGAGGCACGGTCGGGGCGCTCCTTTTCGATAGAAGTGGCGGCAAGCGCCGATACCGAAAGGATACAGACGGCGCCATATATAACAAAGAGAGTGCGCCAGCCAAGACCGAATGTCGTGAAAGCGGCAGTAGCGCCCCACGCGGCCAGCACAGGAGCCAGGAATGAGGCTATCGCCTTGACAAACTGTCCGAAAGTGAGCGTTGAAGCCAGTTTGTCGGGACAGATAAGATTGGCGACAAGCGGGTTGAGAGAAGTCTGCATTACAGCATTGCCGATACCGAGCAGCGAGAACGATACAAGCATAACCGTATAACTGTCGCCTAAAATCGGGAATATAAGCGACACGACAGTTATGACAAGACTCAGCAGCACTGTTTTCTTGCGCCCTATCCTGTTCATGAGCATTCCGGTAGGCACCGAAAATATAAGAAACCAGAAGAATACCAACGAAGGAAAGAGATTTGCCTGCGAATCGGTGAGGCCGAGGTCTTTCTGGACATAGTTGGATGCCGTTCCTACAAGATCGACAAAACCCATGGCGAAAAAGCACAGCATCACAGGAATCATCTGCAGAATAGACGATCTGCGGTCAGCAGCAATAGAATTATTCATGGTTTATTTTGATCTAAGTAAAAATTTCAAGAAAAAGATTCTCATTTTCGTCTTTCGCTTTGCCGTTCGCAAATAAAGGTGAGGTTTGCATCGGATATATAATCGTCGGACGATAGGCGAGAAAGAGCGCAGGTATCAGTAATGTTTTGAGTTATGATCTGCCGGAGGAGAAGGCCCCGGAGTGTTTTGAGGCGATTGGCTGTCGGGGTCTTGAAAGTACCGCCGGGGTGCATTTCACGAAAATTGACTTTGTGAACGGCTGCAGCGGTTTTGATCCGCGCCCAGTCGACGCATTTCGCCGCATCGGCGGGAAGAAGATCGAGCACTTCGGTATGGGCGCCTTGTTTTATGTCTTCAAGGAGACAATCAGTCACTGTATCGCGCCAATAAGCATAAAACGGATGCCGATCCGGCGCAAGCGGAGTCGTAAAGTCAAATCTGTACTGTCTGATAATATCGTCGGGACGCAACCAGCCGTAAAGAGAAGATATCACCCGAACGCTGGAAGTTGCACGGCTCTTTTCATCAGACGATAACGAAGAGTAGTCAAAAGCCCGGAACACGACTCCCGTATAAGCCTCCATGGCAGAAGATCCGAGACTTTTGTTCGGGAACTCATAGATCATGCGCTGCAATCCGACAGCCAGGCGGGGACTGATGCGGACAGCCTTAGACAACGCGGCGGCATCGACATCTCTGAGCGAAAGCATAATATCGTCGGCCTTATCTTCAAGAAGCGGCCTATGCTTTTCATAGACGGACTGTGGCACAGGGTCGGCACACAGTGTCATGGTCTTAGATTCGGCTATCAGTATGAGCATTTTCAAGCAGTACGAAAAAAAGAGTCAGGATGACAGGCTGTGTCAAGCAACCGTTATCCTGACTCTTTCAAACTTTTTTTAATTCGGACGAATCAGGAAAGAGCCTGAAGAGCGGCACGAAGCACTTCGAGTTTGGCATCGGCATCGGCAAGCTTCTTGCGCTCGGCGGCGACTACGGCCTCGGGGGCATTGGAGACAAAGCGCTCGTTCGACAATTTCTTGTTTACCGACGCCTTGAAGCCTTCGAGATAGTCGATATCTTTCTTTATGCGTGCTTTTTCGGCCTCGACATCGATATTCTCGCTCTGAGGCACGGCAAACTCGGTCGTACCGACCATAAACGCGGAGGCCGCCGGATCCTTGGGGGCGTTCTCGACGATCTCGCCAACATTGGCAAGCTTGCTCACTACGGCCTTGACAGGTCCGGCAAGTGTACCCTGTACGAGAAGACGGACTGCTTCTTTCGAAGGTATGTTCTTGCGGGCACGCACACCGCGGACGCCGTTGACAATCTCGAGCGCATAGTCGATCTCGGAAAGAATATGAGTATCGGCCTCGCCTGCCACAGGCATATCGGAATACATGATCGAGGCCCCGGGAACGCGCACTTCGAGCTGCTGCCAGATTTCTTCGGTGATGAAAGGCATGAAAGGATGAAGCATGCGCAGAAGAGCATCGAAAAAGCCGACAGCGCTGCGATATGTGGCGCAGGCGACAGGCTTGCCATACTCGGGCTTGATCATCTCGAGATAAGTGGACGAAAAATCATCGCGGAAAAGCTTGTAGACAGCCATCAGAGCCTCGCTGAGACGGAACTTGCCGAAAAGATCTTCTACTTCGGCGAGCGTGCTGTCGAGTTTTGCCTTGAACCATGCATTCGCTACCTTGCAGACCTCGGGCTCCTCTGCCCCGATCTCGAAGCTCCAGCCCTGCACGAGACGATAAGCGTTCCATATCTTGTTGCAGAAATTTCGGCCCTGTTCAACGAGCTTATCATCGTACATTATATCATTGCCGGCAGGCGCGGCAAGCATGAGACCCATGCGGACACCGTCGGCGCCGAATTTAGCGATAAGTTCGAGCGGATCGGGCGAGTTACCAAGCATCTTCGACATCTTGCGACCAAGAGAGTCGCGCACGATGCCTGTAAAATATACATTGTTGAAAGGCTGCTTGCCGATATATTCGTAACCGGCCATGATCATGCGGGCCACCCAGAAGAAAATGATGTCGGGACCGGTGACGAGCGTAGCTGTAGGATAGTAATAATTTATTTCCTCATTGCCGGGATTGTTGATTCCGTCGAAAAGCGTGATAGGCCACAGCCATGACGAGAACCATGTATCGAGCGCATCGGGATCCTGTCGCAGATCTTCGGCCTTAAGGTCGAGGCCGCTCCGGGCACGGGCTTTCACCAGCGCCTCTTCGGGAGAAAGAGCGACGACATATCGTTCTTCGTCGGATCCGTCGTCATAGAAATAGGCTGGTATACGGTGACCCCACCAGAGCTGACGGCTTATACACCAGTCCTGTATATTTTCCAGCCACAAGCGATATGTGGTCTTGTATTTTTCGGGCACAAAGCGGATTATATCGTCCATTACAGGAGCGAGACTTTCTTCGGCAAAGTGTTTCATCTTCACAAACCACTGCAAAGAAAGACGCGGTTCCACGGGCACCTTGGTGCGCTCGGAGAGGCCGATATTGTTCACATAGTCCTCTACCTTTTCGAGCAGACCGGCCTCAGCGAGATCCTTGGCAATCTGTTCGCGGACGGCAAAGCGGTCCATTCCGACATACATTCCGGCAGCCTCCGAAACGGTGGCATCTTCATTAAAGATGTCGATGGTCTCCAGATTATGTGTCTTGCCGAGCATGTAGTCGTTCTTGTCATGAGCCGGCGTCACCTTCAGACAGCCGGTGCCGAACTCTATATCGACGTAGCGATCCTCAATTACGGGAATCACACGACCGACCAGAGGCACAATCACCTTACGTCCCTTGAGCCATGCGTTCTTGGGATCCTTTGGATTAATGCACATGGCGGTATCGCCCATAATAGTCTCGGGACGCGTTGTAGCTACGAGGGCATAATGGCGGCCTTCGGCGTCGGTATGCACAACGGAACCTTCGGGCCCCTCAAGCACGGCAGGCTCCTCGGCCAGATAATATCTGAGATAATAAAGCTTGCTCTGTTCCTGAACGAAGAACACTTCGTCGTCGCTTATCGCGGTACGGTTCTGGGGATCCCAGTTTACCATGCGCAGATCGCGATAAATGAGACCTTTGTCGTAGAGATCAACAAAGACTTTCAGCACACTCTCGCTTCGGCTCTCGTCCATAGTGAAGGCGGTACGGTCCCAGTCGCATGAAGCGCCGAGTTTCCGGAGCTGCTTAAGAATGATACCTCCATGTTTTTCAGTCCATTCCCATGCATGTTTGAGGAATTCCTCCCTGGTGAGCTCGGTCTTACGGATACCTTCAGCGGCAAGTTTGGCGATAACTTTGGTTTCAGTCGAAATCGAAGCATGATCAGTGCCGGGGACCCACAGGGCGTTTTTGCCTTGCATGCGCGCACGTCGCACAAGAATATCCTGAATAGTGTTATTGAGCATATGGCCCATGTGAAGGACGCCCGTAACGTTTGGCGGAGGAATCACGATGGTATAAGGCTCGCGCTCAGGATCGGGTTTCGAACTGAACAGATCGTTCTCCAGCCAGTAGGCATACCATTTGTCTTCCACATCGGCCGGATTATATTTCTGAGGTATCTCGTTCATTATTTAGGATGTTATGAATTTTTGTGATTAGGAGAACAGGAGATTTTTACTTATCATGATCTTCGGCATATGCTCCGTCCGGCTGATAACTCGAGCCGTCGAAACAATGAGTGCATACGCGGCATTTCGGAAGACCGATGGCCTGGATCATATTCTCCATCTTGCTGAATTCAAGAGTAGTAAGGCCCAGTTGGCGTGCGATTTCCTCAACCATTTTCTTGTATTCCGGAGTTCCGTAAGTGGCATATTGCTCAAGCTTGGCATCGGGGTCACCTTCGAAATCGCGTATTATGCGCCGTGTGATAAGTTCGAGATCGCTTTTGGAAGAAGTATAACCTACGAAAGGACAGCCATATACCAGCGGAGGGCATGATATGCGCGCATGCACCTCGCGGGCTCCGCAATCGAAGAAAGTGCGGACATTGTCGCGCAACTGAGTGCCGCGCACAATCGAGTCGTCGCAGAAAACCACGCTGTTACCATCGAGAATGGCCCGGTTGGGGATCAGCTTCATGCGGGCGACCAGATCGCGGCGCGACTGCTGCCCCGGAGTAAAGCTTCGCGGCCATGTCGGGGTATACTTCAGGACGGCGCGACGGTAGGGAATTCCCTTGCCTTCCGCGTAGCCGAGCGCGTGCCCAACGCCTGAATCGGGAATACCGCATACACAATCGGCTTTCACATCATCTTCGGCACCCATGATACGGCCGCCGGCCTCACGGACATCCTCTACATTGACTCCGTCGAAATCGCTCGCAGGGAAACCGTAATATACCCATAGGAACGAACATATCTGCTCGCGCGGAGCTGCTTTCCGGAGCACTTCCATGCTGTCGGCTTTCAGCTTTACAATCTCTCCGGGGCCGACATCATATACCTTTTCATAATCAAGATTTGGGAAAGCCGACGTCTCGCTTGCGGCAGCATAGGCATAATCTTTTTTGCCGATTGCGATCGGAGTACGTCCAAGATAGTCGCGGGCGGCTATGATACCGTCTTCGGTGAGGATAAGCATGGAGCAAGAGCCCTTGATTTTCTTATATACCAGATTTATACCCTCGACAAAAGACTCACCCATATTGATCAGGAGCGCCACGAGTTCCGTCTGATTGATGTTGTTGGCGGAAAGCTCACTGAAATGCATTCGTTCGGCCAAAAGTTCGGCGGCTATGTCGCGAAGATTATTGATTTTCGCGACAGTCACAACAGCATAACGTCCAAGATGTGAATTGACTATTATAGGCTGTGGATCTGTATCGCTTATAACCCCGAGCCCCTGATTGCCGACAAAGCGGTCGAGCTCGTCTTCGAATTTCGAACGGAAATAATCGCGTTCGATACTATGGATTACACGATTGAATCCTTTTTCAGCATCATAGGTCACTATACCGGCACGCTTTGTGCCAAGATGCGAATGATAATCAGTGCCGTAGAAAACATCATCGACACATGGCTTTTTGGATATCGAGCCAAAGAAACCTCCCATTGTAGAAATTGCTTAGAAACTATTCTGAATGAATGTGCAAAGTTACAAAAAATGTTTCTCCTCTGCCAAATTAATTTGCTTTAACTATATGAGTAATGGCCAAAATGTAAAAACAGCCATTATACAGGAAGATGGATCCAAACATATGCGGAATCCGATATTCAGGATCTGCCTTTTGGTACAAAAATGTTGTAATTTATACCACACAATCTCTTACATATTTATATTAAAGATATTTCCGGCATGAGTTATCATTAACATATTTTAAGATAAAATCACCGAACCGCTCCGTCCTTTTTCATAATTTAGCACCCGAATCCGATAAGGTCAATTCTTACAAACTACATTATTTAAGTAAATAACAATGTTTTACGCTTGTCGACGACGATAAGTCGCCGTCTCTGTTCGAACAATTATTATCGTGTCATATTTGCAATATAATCGTTTCCGAATTACTACATTACCATTGTCGATATGGTTAATGCAGAATTATAAATTTTAAAATTTTCAAGTATTATCATATGAATTCATCACCAATGTCGATTCTGAGGAAATACACGTCCTGGTTACTTCTTCTCTTCGCGGTAATGTTTCTGTCTCCGCATGCCCAGGCCCAACGTGTGGCTCTTAAAACGAACGCCATCGACTGGCTTTTGCTTTCGCCAAACCTCACGGCCGAAGCACGCCTAAGTCAAAGGCTAAGCCTCCAGCTGGGAGTAGCCGCCAATCCGACCCACATTTCAGTAGCGAACTACCAGTTTACCAATTTCCGGGTAGAACCGGAACTGCGCTACTGGCTAAACCGCCCCATGGCACGCCATTTTCTTGCATTGTCGGGTACAGCCGCCACATACCATTTCAGACATGTCGATCATCATTTAAGCGGCGACGCATTCGGCATCGGCGTTTCATACGGCTATGCACTCGTACTGAGCGACCACTGGAACATGGAAGCAGAAATCGGTGTCGGTGTAGCCCATCTCAGTGCAAAAGACTACTGGAGCAATAACGAGCCATCACATAAAAATTACTCGCATTTCAAGCCTGTGCCCATCCGCATCGGGCTGTCGTTCGCTTACATTTTCAAATAAGAAACCGCTGTGAACCGCATCTGTAAATACCTAAGCCTTGCATTGCTCTGCGCCTATCCTGTCGTGGGTGCAGCCGCCGACCTCAACGTACGCGGCAAAGTGGTTCAGCAAGGTCCAGGCACACCTATCGAAGGTGTGCTTATATTCAATGCCGAAAACGACAAGCTACTCGGCAGCACCAACGCCTATGGCGAATACGATGTCACCGTTGATGAAAACGCGACACTACTCTTCGCAGTCCTTGGCTGTAAAGACCTTGAGGAACCCGTCTCGGGACGCCTGCAGATAGACGTTGCTCTTTTTCCCGATGCCCAGAGCCTGCGTGAGGTGGTGGTCACCGGAAAAAATCAGAACAAAGGTCTCGAACTACCCCCGGCCGATCTGATACTCGAAGGCAACGAGATATCGCTCAAGACATTTGCCAAAATACCGCATCGATTATTTTCGTCCAATGCCCGAATGATAATCCAGCCGGCAATCTACAATGTCACGACCAAGACCATAAACTATCTCAAGCCCGTGGTTTTCGACGGACGCCGATACGATATCACCCAGCGCCGAATGCTTGACTGGGACGGTGAAAAAGATCCTCTTCACAATTTCGTGCAGGTGAAGCAAAGCAGCCGACGCACCGACGACACCATATATATAGTAGACAAACTGCATGTCGACAATCCAAAGCATGATTTCCTGTGTGTGGTCATGTCGTCGATGGAAAACTACAACAAAATCATATATACCGATACCACCCAGATTGCCCGCGGCACCAAAAATCCGCTCAGATTCCTGTCATACTCACTCAACGGCATCGTGCTCACCGACGAGAATTTTATTCCAAAGCCCGAAGTACAGCTACGGGATGCCAGCGGAGAGGTAAAACTGGTGTTCAATGTGGGCAAGTCCAACCTTGACCTCTCTCTCGGCAACAACGCCGCCGAGATGGAAAAAATGCTTGATGAGTTCCGGGCTATCCAGGCCGATCCCGACATGGTGCTCAAAAGCTTTACCATTACCGGTACGGCATCACCGGAAGGCTCATATCAGACCAACAAGGCGCTTGCCGAAAACCGAATGAAATCGGCTCTGGACCGTATAATGACATCTGTTCCGGCATCCGCACGACGCAATGCGACAATAAACCACAACGCCAACGTGGCAAGCTGGAGTCAAGTCGAGGAGCTTCTCCGTGCCGACGGTCACGACAGCGAGGCAGATGCGATCGCAAGGATAATATCGGCAAACAAGGGCAATCCCGACCGCCAGTCAATACTCATCCGCAAGCTCTCCTTCTATAAAATGCTGGCCGACCAGTATCTGCCGAAACTCCGCAAGGTTGAATACCACATCGTATCGTCGCGCTACCGACCGCTCACCGAAGAGGAAATAGCCGAACTTTACGAAAGCGACTACAAATCGCTGTCGAAATATCACTTCTGGAAACACTATACAGAGACTGCCGATACTGCCGCACGTGAAGAAATCATGCGCCGCGCCCTCGAGGTACACCCCGATTTCATAACAGCCGCATCCGACCTTACGGCAAGCATGATCGACGGAGACCGTGCCGACGAGAACATACTGCGACCCTTCTTCGCCGACTGGAGCCGACTCAAAAAAATGCCGCAGGAAGCACGTCATAATCTCGCTGTGGCCAGCATGGCGGCAAACCACTTCAGCTATGCCGACTCGCTTCTCTACGAAATGCCCGACCTGCCCCAGTATCACAAGGCAAAAATCTATTGCTCGGCCCTCAACGGACGGTATTCGTCCGTTCTTCAGGAAATAGCCGAAGAATCGCCCTTCAATGAAGTGCTGATGCTGCTGGCGCTGAAAGATGACCAGCGCGCACTCGAAAAAGCGCTCAAACTTGGCGACAGCGCTGAAGAAGAATACGTTAAAGCCATAGCGGCAAACCGCATGGCAAATGCCGACATCAGCAACGCCTATCTCTTCGTCGAAGCCGGCACCCACCTGGCCAACGCCATCAAAAAGAAACCCGATCTAATCGAAATCGCGCGTGTGGACGGCGATATCTGCGACCTCCTCGACGATAACGGAAATCTACCCGACGATTACAGCGATTCAGCAACTTCAGAAGAATAATAATGATGAAACTCAATATAATAGCTCTCGCCGTGGCAGGCGCGACTGTTCTGATGTCGCTCACAGGTGCCCCCTGGGCCGAAGCAAAAATGAGCAAGGCTCTCAACGATACGGCCTCGACAGGCATGAACGCCCTCGACTATGTGCTTCAAAAGCCGCTGGGCAACAGATATTTCGAAAACAAAAAGTTTGGCGACAAACTATTCCTCAGCGGAGGTGTCGGCATCTCCATGTTCGGAGACAAACCTTCGCGCTCTTTCCGTCCGGGATTCAGCGGCGAAATCTCGGTAGGCGACTGGGTGACACCGACACACGGATGGCGCATCAACATAGCCGGAGGCACACATTCAGGAAAAACAGGAGAGCACTGGAAAACGTTCGGCTCCATATCGGCCGACTACCTGATGAACTTCTCGGCCCTTCTCCGCGGCTACAATCCTTCGCGCCCGGTGGAAATCATCGGTGTGCTCGGAGCGGAATATCAAAGGACACACTATCGAAGCCTATGGGGTAACCTCGGCGGTTTCCGGGCGGCTATCCAGGCACGTTTCAATATCCAGAACAATCTTTACCTCTATGCGGAGCCACGTCTCGGCCTCTATGCCGGCACACGCCTTCCAGGAGACAACGACAACAGATTCCGTCCCAATCTCAGCTTCAACATAGGCCTGGGCTACAGACTACTCAGCAAACAGGAACGACTGGCCGGAGCCACGCCATTCATCAACAACGGCGACAGCCATCTTTTCTTCGGAGTCGGAGGAGGCATGTGGAGTTTTACCAGAAAGACAGCCTTCAAGAACAAAACTCCCTACGGTTTCGGAGGAATCTATATGGGTAAATATTTTTCGTCGGCAGCCGGAGTACGGTTAAAGGCCGAATTCGGCCGAATCGACAATCAGTCGACCACGGCGAACCGATATCTTGGCATCGCCTCACTCGACTTCGTATGGAACCTCAACGCCGCATTCGGCGGCTACCGCCCCGATCAGATTTTCGATCTTTCGCTCAACATCGGCCCGGCTCTTGCCTATGCCGACAAAGCCGACGCCAAATTCTATCCCGGCGCCGAAGCCGGCCTCACGGCACTCTTCCGTCTCTCACCCCAGTGGGGCATATTCATAGAGCCTGAAGTGCGCCTGTTCTCACACAAATTCATACGCGAGTTCACAGACCGCGACTATGGCCCATTTGTTTCTGTCATGGCCGGTCTGCGATATACCTTCGGCAATTTCAAATATGACAATCCCGAGAGCTATAAAGACTTCCTCGGAGCAAAAAACAACTTCCTGACATTTGCCGTAGGCGGAGCCAAACGCTGGAAAGGTTCATACGGCAAAGGCATATCGGGTCTGATCGGTTTTGGACAGCGTATATCGCCCATTTCGAGCTGGCGCATCACCGCCGAAGGCGACATCTTCAGCGCAGCGCCCGCCTATCTCTCGGTCGGACTGGGAGCCGACTATATGTTCAGCATCTCAACAAGCATGGCCGGCTTCAATCCAGACCGCATATTCGACCTTTCAGGCTTCGTCGGCCTTACCGGCGGCATAGCCCAGTATGAAGGCCCAGTGAACGGAATGATCGGCGCCAGAGCAGGTCTTCACGGCGACTTCCGTCTGTCGGACGCACTCGATCTGTATATAGAGCCACAGTTGGGTGGCAACACAATGTTCGGCAACCGGAATCCGGGCTGGACTCCCGAATTCCGCTGCATGCTCGGCCTTAAATACAAACTCGGCACTCCGACCGGACTCTCGACAGATTTCTCCGATACCTTCCTTGCCGACGGCCGCAATTTCGTATCTCTCAGCGGCGGTCCGTCATTCTTCAGCGGCACATTTGTCGGCGCTCCGCGCCGTGTCAGCGGCAGCATAGGAGTATCCGCCGGCCGATGGTTCAGCAATATCTCGGGCGCACGTATCGGCTATATACTCGACATCATATCGACACCCAACGATCCTCCGCGCCGTCCCTATATCAATACCCTCCACGCCGATTATCTGCTGAACATCACCTCGCTGATGGACCGAGATCCGGAACGACGCTTCCATATTCTCGGCATTGTCGGAACGGGTGTAGGATTCAGCAATCTCCACAGAGCAAAAGCCGGATTCATGCTTGAAGGAGGTGGCCAGTTCCGCTACAATCTGCCTTCCAACATAGATATCCACATCGAGCCTATCGTATCGTTCTATCCCAAACATATGACGCCCAACTATGATTCGGGCGCGCAATTTGTCGGGGTAGGCCGTATAACAGGCGGTCTGAGCTACAGGTTCTGATCTTTCCAACGCAACTGAAACAGAAAAGGCACGGCGGCCATTCGCTCCGTGCCTTTTTCTGTTACCAATATCAGTGAGCACAATTCAATAGCAGGTCATGTTTTTCGGAAGTAATGACTGAAAAAACAGAAATATTTACAATGCCGTCAAAATAACAGTATAGTAATTTTGCAAAATTACTCATATAGATGGAACGACTAAAGGACGTCATAATCGAAGACTCTCTCAACGGTATCGGATCAAACCGCTACGAAGACTATCTCGCCCATGCCCTGTGCCTGGGAGGCAGTTGCTCTTTTAAATTCAATACACAAAACTTCGAATTCCGTGAGGGAGATCTGATGATAGTACGAAAAGGCAAACTCGTCGATGATATAAGACCGTCCGCCGATTTCAAGGTAAGGACTTTATATGTGACCGCACCGTTCATAGAACTGTGCACGCCTCAGACCAATTACGGAATGAAGGGGCAGCTGTCTCTGTTTCTAAATCCGATCATGCGGCTTGACGAAAGGCAGCGTTTTGTCTGCGAACGCGATTTCCGATGGATAGACTATCGTCTGGCCCAGTCGGGACATACCTTCTACCGCGAACTGCTGATGAATGCCGTGCAGTCGGCGATTCTCGATTTTTTCGATTTTCACTCTGTGATCAACAAAGAATCGACAGTATCCACACAAAATGCTTCTCTGATGAGCCGTTTTCTCGATATGCTTGAGAACGGCGCCTACCGTCATCACCGCGAAGTGACGTATTATGCGGCCGCATTATGCGTGACACCGAAATACCTGTCGGAAGTATCGAAAAAAGTGAGCGGTTATGCAGCCAATTACTGGATAAACCGATATGCATCGCTCGACATCGCGAGACTTCTGCGCAACAAAACCCTGACATTCGTACAGATATCGGATATATTCGGATTCTCTTCGCCGGCATATTTCAGCCGCTATGTACAGCGCACCCTCGGCCTGAATCCGACACAATACCGGGAATAATGACTGACGGCTCCATTCTGACGAGAATATGTCGTTACCATTCCAAATTCGTCCTGTTTCAACTTGTTCCATGCGGTTTTTGAGCTTCTGAGCAATGACGGGATATTTTTTATTTTCTATCTTTGCGACAGGAAATGAAAATACTATGGCTATAGATCAGGTTGAAAATCCGGAAGCGCTGAAGCTGATATTCAATTACAACAATATATTTTACAGCTTCTTCTACGACGATCTGAGCGGTTGCGTGCATCGCTCACGCGAATATGCCCTCAACTATGTCCGTTCAGGCGAAATGATACTGGATAACGGCAGTGAGAAGATTCGCGTGCGCAAAGGCGAATGCGTCTTTATACCGAGAAACCACAATATAACCATGTATAAGAAAACATGCGACGGCGAACGGTACTGCGGCGTATTCCTAATGTTCACACGCAACTTCCTGAAGGAGATGTATGGGAAACTGGAGATCAATAAAGTGCAGACGAAGAAAAAGAAACTGGACAATACCGTGATAAAACTACCCAATACAGTAGAACTCGCCAGTCTTTTTGCTTCGATGACACCCTACTTCGATCCCGATGTAAAGCCCAAGGGAAATTTTATGGAACTGAAACTGCAGGAAGGACTGATGGCATTGCTGGCGATAGACGAAAGATTCATTCCTACCATGTTTGATTTCAACGAGCCCTGGAAGATAGATATCCTCGAATTCATGGAAGCCAATTTCATGTGCGACCTCAGTATAGGAGAGATCGCACATTACACAGGGAGGAGTCTGGCCACTTTCAAACGCGATTTCAAAAAAATCAGCGATCTGACACCGGAAAAATGGCTCATAAAAAAACGCCTTGAGAAAGCATACGAACTGATTATAAATGGGAAACGCAAAGTGGTCGATGTCTATGCCGAAGTAGGATTCCGGAATCCGTCGCATTTCTCGACCGCATTCAAGAAGGAATTCGGCATGGCTCCGAGCACTCTTATGGGCTGACGTCCGCATGCGGCTCAACTCTTTCTCCCATACATATGACATTGAGCCTTCCAGAAAGCATATTTGAGCTTTTCCGCAACATTCAGTAAAGGATTCGCGGCTATTTTTGCGTCATGAAACCAAAGTGTGGCCATTACCTGTGGAATTTCACCTCCATAACATGCAATCTCCGCACACAACGCCATGAATCAGAAAAATATGGAAAATCTCACTTTGACAAAAGAATGGGACAAGACATTTCCCAAAAGCGACAAAGTTGATCACTGCAAAGTGACATTCGTGAACCGCTACGGAATCACACTTGCCGCAGACATGTATAAACCCAAAGATGCTGTGGGCAGACTGGCAGCCATAGCGGTATGCGGGCCTTTCGGAGCAGTCAAGGAACAGGCTGCGGGCCTCTATGCTCAGGAGATGGCCGAACGTGGCTTTCTCACCATAGCATTTGACCCATCGTTCACCGGCGAAAGCGGGGGCAACCCGCGATACATGACATCGCCCGACATCAACACCGAGGATTTCAGCGCGGCAGTCGATTATCTCGTGACACATCCGGAAGCAGATCCTGAAAAAATCGGTATAATCGGTATCTGCGGCTGGGGAGGAATAGCGCTCAGTGCCGCATCTGCCGACCCGCGCATTAAAGCGACCCTCGCCTCGACCATGTACGACATGAGCCGCGTGGAATCCAACGGCTATTTCGATACAGACGATAACGCTGAAGCACGCAACGCAATCCGCGAAAAGCTGGCGGCTCAGCGAACCGAAGATTACCGTAACGGAAGCCCTAAACCCGGCGGTGGTGTCCCCGATGTACTGCCCGAGAATGCGCCCGGCTTTCTCCGTGACTACTATGACTACTACAAGACATCCCGCGGTTATCATCCGCGCTCTCTTAATTCAAACGGAGGACGTAATGTAACGGCATCGATTCCGTGGATAAACTTTCCGCTGATGAGTCGTACCGGAGAAATTGAAAACGCCGTGATGATACTCCACGGCGAAAAAGCTCATTCACTCTATTTCGGCAGGGATGCCTATAAAAAACTGACAGTAATTCCCGGCAGGGAAAACAATAAGATTTTCATGGTAATTCCCGGAGCAAGCCATACCGATCTCTACGACAGGAAGGATGTAATTCCTTTCGGTTCGATCGAGAAGTTCTTTACCGAAAACCTCAGTCCTCGCAATAATGCCTGAGCACACGCCGGTAGGAATTGAAAATCTTGCTTTTTGACACAAAACCGACGTAGATACCGTTTTCGACCACTGGAAGATTCCACGCACCGGTATCATCGAATGTCTTCATAACCTTGTCCATACTCTCCCCTACCTCGATCCGACCGGCCGGAGCTGACATGAATGTGCTGACACGCATGCGCCTGTACAGCTCCGGACGGAACATTATATTGCGGATATCGTCCAGAAGAACGACGCCGACAAGCTCACGCTTCTCGTTTATTACGGGGAAAAGATTGCGGTTGCTTTTCGCAATCACGTCGACCATTTCCTTCAGTGTCATTTCGGGATATACCGGAAGAAAATCTGTCTCTATCACATTATTGATCTTCAGAAGAGTAAGCACGGCCTTATCCTTATGATGGGTAAGTAGCTGCCCCTGCTTTGCCAGGCGCATCGTATAGATGGAATATGGCTCGAAAATCTTGATTGTCCCATAAGAAATTGTGCTCACAATGAGCAGAGGCAGGAAAAGTTCGTAGCCGCCCGTAAGCTCCGCGGTAAGGAAGATAGCCATGAGGGGGGCATGCATGACACCGCTCATGACACCAGCCATACCTATGAGTGCGAAATTTTTAGTGGAAAGCTCGACTCCGAAATCGAATATATTCATCACATAGGCGAAGAGAAAACCCGTGAGACAGCCTACATAGAGCGATGGCGCGAACGTGCCGCCGACGCCTCCGGCACCGTTGGTCGCCGATGTCGCGAATGCTTTGGTCGCTACTACAAGACCGATAAAAAGCGCCAGAAACCACACCTGATTGCGGTCGCCATAGAAAAGCGAACCGTTTACAATCGACGATGTGTCGCCGGCAAGAAGCCCGACGATCGATCCGTAGCCTTCACCGTAAAGCGGCGGAAAAAGGAAAACGAGACCCGAAAGGATAGTACATCCGATCAATGTCTTGACCCAGGGATTTTTGAAACGGCCGAAGAAATTCTCCATCATATTCATGACGCGGGTGAAATAGAGGGAGGCGAAACCGCACACAAGACCGAGCATTATCACGAAGGGAATGCGGGAGGTATAGAAATTCTCAGTCTGCGCGAAGAAAAACTCGAATTCATAGCCTGTATAGACATAGGCGAGCGTCGTACTGGTGATAGAAGCAATCAGAAGAGGCATCACGGATACCGTCGTGAGATCTATCATCAGCACTTCGAGAGTGAACAGCATACCGGCGATAGGCGCCTTGAAAATACCGGCGATACCCGCTGCAGCGCCGCAACCGACAAGAATCATGAGGATACGCGGCGACATACGGAACGCACGCCCGAGATTAGATCCTATCGCTGCACCGGTATAGACTATAGGGCCTTCCGCTCCGACCGATCCGCCGAAACCGATCGTGACCGAGCTGGCAAGAACCGACGTATAGATATTGTGTCTTTTCAGACGGCTCTTATTCTGCGAAATGGCGTAAAGCACACGCGTGACACCGTGGCTGATATTGTCGCGCACGACATATCTCACAAAAAAAGCAGTCAGCACCACTCCGACTGCCGGCAAGAGTATATACAGGTAGTTGCCGCTCTCGAGGTTGATACGCGAAGTAAGTACAGTTGATATAAAATGAATGAGGAATTTCAGCACAATCGCGGCCAGGCCGCTGAAAATGCCGACAAAAAAAGCAAGAACGAGTACGAAGTTGCGTTCCTTGATGTGACGGTCGCGCCACAGCAGGAATTTCATAAACAACTCTTTTAAACCCTTATTGGCCTGTACTTCTTCCATATTGCGAAGCAAAAGTAAGGAAAAGTTTTTACATTATCAAATGCCTTTGCCCTTGAAAACGGTGCTGACGGTGTGAAACAGTATTTTAAGATCGACCGGCAACGAAATATTACGGATATACAGCAGATCGTAGCCCGAACGTTCTATCATTTCGTCGACGCTGGATGCGTATCCGTATTTTACCATTCCCCATGATGTTATGCCGGGACGCACCTGCCTGACAAGCCCGTACCAGGGTTCACGCGCAAGAATTCGGTCGGCGTAGTATTTGCGTTCGGGTCTCGGTCCGACAAGCGACATCTCGCCCACAAGCACATTCCAGAATTGCGGGAGTTCGTCGAGTCGGTATTTGCGCAGGAAACGCCCGACAGGCGTCACGCGTGGATCGTCGCCCCCCGACGACAGCCGGGGCCTCCCGTCGGCCTCGGCATCGGTGCGCATACTTCTGAATTTAATGATACGGAAAAGCTTCCCGTGAAGTCCTACACGCTCCTGCCTGTAAAGGCACGGCCCGGGCGAATCGAGCCTGACGGCCAGGGCTATCGCAAGCAGAACCGGACTGAGACAGACAATTGCCGCCGCCGATACAAACAGATCCCCTATGCGCTTGAGATTGGCCACCGACGGGGGTATATTCGCATTGGTGATATCGACAAGAGGCTCGTTTATCACTCCGATCACACGCGGCTGAAGGGCGACAGGGCTGAAAAGCTCGGCCGACACCAACAAAGGGACGCCAAGGGAATAAAGATCGCTCAGCAATGCTCCCATACTCCCGATTCCTTTTTCGGACGGAAGCACGACCACAGCACCGATTCTGAGTTTACGGCACAGGCCGACAATATCATCGGAGCCGAAAACAGGCAAGCCGGCTATTTCACCGACGGTACATTCGTCCGAAAACGACGCGCACGCCACAGGGCGTAGTCCCGACATGGTAGAAGACTCCTTGATACGCTCGATTTTACGCATATAGCCGGGAGAAGCCCCGACAATGAGAGTGTCGACACTGTAATCTCCCCGATGAATACGCCTGGCCGCAGCCGAACTCACAAGATACCGGCCTATGGCCGTCGGAACCATGAGCGATGCGAAAAGCAGAAGCATAAGCTCGTAGTTGGTGATTCGCTCGGGTATATTGTCGTTGATCAGAGCGATGAAAAATATGACAAACATGCCGATGAGCGACATCAGAGCGGTATTCAGAAATTCGTCGAGCCGCGAGCGATATAGCATTCTTCCTCTATTATATGATCCTGAAACGGCATAGAGGGCTATCATGCCAAACGGAACAAGGATCTGCCCCAGAATCAGCTGAGGATACAAAAGGAACGAAGGCAGGGTTCCTGGCAGAAGATTTGCCGGAAGAGTATAGAAACGGGCGACATCAAACAGAAACCATCCGATATTCAAAGTGATGAAATCGGAAAAGAGATATCTGATTTGTTGCCGCGCCTGAGGTCTCATGGACGCAAGACCTTGAAAAGTCCACCTGAAGAAAGACGCATGACAGTCGACGGCACCGCTTCAGACGCTTTCTCGTCGCGACGCCCCATACATACATAGTCGGCGCCATCGAGGATATCGGAAGATATATCGGCAAAGCATGCCGGCGCAGGCTCTCCGCTGACATTGGCCGAAGTAGACACAAGAGGATGCCGCAGACGCCGGCATATTTCAGCACAGAATTCATCGGAAGTGAGCCGCACTCCCATCGAGCCGTCCGGTGCGCGCAGTTCGTCTGCGATACCCGCTTCGGGAGCGGGAGCATCGTAAACAATCGTGAGGGGTTTCTCATTATATTCGATCAGCTGCCATGCCACCTCGGGAATATCGGCTATCGTACGCTCCAGCTGTCCTTCTGAGCCCACAAGTGATATGAGGGCTTTTGCATCGGCGCGTTTTTTCAGAGCGAATATCTTTCTGACAGCTTCAGGACAGCAGGCATCACAGCCTATCCCCCAGATAGTATCCGTAGGATAAACTATTATTCCGCCTTTACGGAGGACTTCAATACATGCCTTGACATCGGCAAGCTGCAGTTCGGTCATATCACCTTATGTTTAGGAGTCGTCGCCTGAAAATCTTTAAGATAAACCGGCACGGAATAAGCCGTATCGACAAACTGGCGGCGATTATAGGCCAGTTCGGCCAATGCGACCATATCCACCGCAAGAGCCTCGACACCTTCCACATAAGTACATCCGTCCATGAACTGACGGGCTTTTTCGGCGCCACTGCCAAAATAGAGCACCGGACGCCCCTCTGACTTAAGGGCGGCATACGAATTTTCGTCGAGTATAAGCGCACCAGGCTCCATAAGCTCCGTCAGGCCGAAATCATAGGCACCCGTATAGACCTCCATACGGCGCGCATCCACCATAGGAATAAGGATAGAATCAGGATCGACACTATCGGTCGAGAACATGACCCTTGTCGCCAATAGCTCGAGAGTCTTTATACCGATGAGAGGAACATCGAGGGCATAGGCAAGCCCTTTGGCCTCGCTGAGACCGATACGCAGACCCGTATAGCTGCCGGGGCCGAGACTGACGGCTACAGCATCGGGCTTCAGGCCGTGTTCTTTCCCGTAGTCAAGACAATATTTTATAAAATCGCTCAAAGCGGCCGCATGGTTCCTGCCGGTAAAGTCCTCCCTATGGGCGAGAATCATACCGTCGGAAGTGAGTGCAGCCGAACAGGGAGCGCCGGATGTCTCTATATTCAGTATAGTTGCCATTACACTTGTGTTTTCGGCAAAGTTACTACTTTTTCCAGTCAAAACGGCGAGAATACAGACGTTTTTTTGTAATTTTGCAGCCGCAAGATCCGGCCGCGTCCGGATCCGGCCCCTTCACCATCAAAAGCGCCGCCGGGGGCAAGCGCAATGGAAATGAATATGTTAATGTCTATGACAGGGTTCGGCAAAGCCACTGCCGAAGCCGGAGCAAAAAAGATAACAGTCGAGATAAAATCGCTGAACTCCAAACAGATGGATCTCAACGTCCGTCTGCCTTATACATTTCGCGAGCATGAACTCGACATGCGCTCGGCCATAGGCCGCAGTCTCGAACGGGGAAAGGTCGATGTCATAGTCAATGTAGAAACCATCGGCGTAAGCACCGAGATACACTCGACTCTCGACATAGCCGCGCTGGCCACATACAAAAAGCAGATCGAGGAGGCATCCGCCGCACTCGGGATTCCCGTTCCGTCCGACTGGTATTCGGTGCTTCTCCGTTTTTCCGACACCATCACGACTGCAAGCCCGGAAGTTGCCGACGCCGAGCAGATCAAAGCTCTCGACCAAGCTGTCGCCGAGGCTGTGGAAAACCTGTCGGCACACCGCCGCGCCGAAGGCATTGAGCTCGAAAAATTCTTCGCTGCCCGTATAGCCTCCATATCGGAACTTCTCGAAAGCATAGAGCCATTCGAAGCAGAGCGTGTACCCAGAATAAGACTCAAGATAGAAGAAAGCCTGTCGAAAATCAATGTTCCCGACTACGACAAAGGACGCCTCGAACAGGAAATGATATTCTATATCGAAAAACTCGACGTAAACGAAGAAAAGCAGCGCCTGCGCAAACACCTGCAGTATTTCCTCGAAACAATGGAATCTGCCGCCGGCGGCCAAGGCAAAAAGCTCGGTTTCATCGCCCAGGAAATGGGACGCGAAATCAATACCCTCGGGTCAAAGAGCAATCATGCCGAGATGCAGGCCATCGTAGTACGCATGAAAGATGCCCTGGAGCAAATAAAAGAACAGGTTCTGAACGTGCTCTGACCTCCGGGCCAATTGTTAATTTTGTGCAAAGAGGCGCTAAAGTTTGTTTCCGACGCACGTCATTAGGGGCTTTTTTACTATCTTTGCACAATTGTATATGACTACCACACAGATGCGATATTACATTGTAGCCTTTCTTGCAGCTATTCTGCTGAGTTCGTGCGGCGAATACCAGCGCGCCCAGAAGAGCACCGACATCAACTACAAATTCGAATACGCCAAACGCGCTTTCGAAGAAAAAAAATATGTGCAGGCCGCAACCCTGCTGGAAGAATGCATAGCCTACTTCAAAGGCTCCGACAAGGCAGAGGAATCGCTTTATCTGCTTGCGATGAGCCACTACGAAAACAAGGACTATGTAAGCTCAGGCGCATATTTCAAGACCTACTACGGCCGCTACCCCAAAGGCAAATATACTGAAGCCGCCCGATTCTTCTCAGGATACGGCTATTATCTCGACTCTCCCGAAGCACAGCTCGACCAGACCGGTACGATCAAGGCTATAGAAGAGCTGCAGGGCTTCCTCGAGTATTTCCCTCGCAGCGACAAAGTCTCGATCGCACAGAACGCCATCTTCGAGATGCAGGACAAACTGACCCTGAAACAGCTGCAGAACGCCCAGCTCTACTACAATCTCGGCAATTACATGGGCAACAACTATGAAAGCGCAGTAATCGTGGCACGCAACGCCATCAAAGACTACCCTTACTCCAAGTATAAGGAGGATCTTGAAATGCTTATTCTGAAAGCACGCTATCAGGAAGCACTGAACTCCGTGGAAGAACGCAAGGCCGACCGCTTCCGCGACGTGCTCGACGAGTATTATTCCTTCATAAACAACTATCCCGACAGTCCCAAACGAGAAGAGGCCGATAACATACAGAAAATCGCCAACCGCTACGTTCACGACTGATTTTTCTTCCCTCCTCCGTCTCCGGCACACTGCCGGGACATGCAAAACAGAACAAAATAAAGCACCATAATCATGGATTTCAAGAAAAGCAACACTCCGCTCAACACCGTCACCCGCGACCTCATCGAGCTTTCGGAACAGACCGGCAACATCTATGAAACCGTATGCATCATCTCAAAGCGCGCCAACCAGATAGCCGCACAGATGAAAAGCGATCTCGAAAAGAAACTTCAGGAATTCGCTCCTTACAACGACACTCTCGAAGAAGTGAGCGAAAACCGCGAACAGATTGAAATCTCGCGCTACTACGAGCGTCTGCCAAAACCCACCCTTATCGCCACTCAGGAATATATAGACCACAAACTGTTCTTCCGCAAAAGCAATAAGGACCGCAGTTCACTCTAAAACGCCGATATCCCAACGCACACAAGCCGGAAGACTGCGCCAGCGCGCAGCTTCCGGCTTTGACATTTCCGACAGAACCTTCATGCAATGAGACACAAACTGACAGCTGCGGCAGTTCTGCTGCTTGCCGCGACTTCATGTTCATCCGTACGCCAGTCGTACTATCTGCCCGCCAACATAAGCCGTCTGGAGCCGGGTATGACCGCTACACAGGTAAGAAAACAACTCGGCGATCCCCATATCAAAAATTTCGAAGGAAAGGAAGAAAGCTGGGGCTACGTGACCGAAATCGACGATGTCAAAATGGTTACATGGCTTCATTTCAGGGATAAAACCCTCCAGTCCAGCAAAACTACTCCTGTGCCGAACCACTCACAACAGCAATAACAATTTGCCGATACGGGATTTTTGCAGTATCTTTGAAGCTGTAAAAACAGAAACACATACAATGCTGACATATACCAACCGACTTCCCAAGCTCACACTGCCCGAGTACGGACGCAACATACAGAAGATGATCGACCACTGCCTGACCATCGAAGACCGCGATGAGCGCACTCTATGCGCCAATACAATCGTAGGCGCGATGGCCACGCTTTTCCCCGCCCAGGGAGATGACCGCGAGGCGCACAAACGCAAACTGTGGGATCATCTGTTCATAATGAGCGACTTCAAACTCGACATAGACATACCTTTCAATCATGTGCAGAGCGATGTCTTTGCCGACGGCCCTGACCAAATCGACATAGCTAAACCCGGATATATGCCCATGCGTCGATACGGCGCAACAATCGTGCGCATGATAGATGTGGCTTCGGGTATGGAGCCGGGTGAGGCCCGCGACGAACTTGTGTTCATGATCGCCGACCATATGAAGAAAATCGTGGTAGCGTTCTGCCGCGAAGGAGTAGACGACCTGCGCGTATTCGACGACCTGCGCATGCTGTCGCATGGCGCAATCAACGTCCATACCGACCAAATGCGTCTCCACGAATTCCGTGCACTTCCCGCACCCTCCAAAAAGAAGAAAAAGAAATGATACCGGCCGGCCAACTGACAGAAATAGGACGTTTCGGCAAGCCTCACGGTATAAAGGGAGAGCTATCGGCCATCATACCCGACGCCGACATCGAACCATCGGATCTGCCGTGCATTTTCGTGGAACTTGACGGCCTCATGGTACCGTTTTTTATCCTCTCTTCACGCACAAAAGGCGCCGAAAGCGTTCTCCTGACACTCGAAGGCATAGACTCACAGGAACAGGCGGCCCGCTTCACAAACAAAGCCATTTTCGCCCGTCCGGACGACCTCCCCGAGACAGAAGATGACGACGAAGGTTTTTACCTCGACGATCTTACTGGCTTTACGATTGTCAGCGACGGCAAGGAAACGGGCGTGATATCCGACTTCGACGATTCCACAGACAATTATCTTTTCGTAGTCGATACACCGGCCGGATCCGAAATACTCATACCCGCCAGCCCCGACCTCATACAGGAGATCGACACAGAAACAAAGACCATATACATGAACTTGCCCTTAGGGCTTATTGATCTATAACACACTATGAAAGAATATGATGAAGACGAAGCCATAGCGCTGATGAAAAACGCGCTCGGCAAAGACGCTCCGGCAGACGATGACATATATCAGATTCTCGACCTTATTTTCGACTATTATGACGAAAACGGCGAACTCGATATAGATGCCGAGGCCGACGATGATACCGACATTGAGGAAATGGTGGATTTCATAGCCGATTATCTCAAAGGAAAATCACAGGCAGTCATTACACGCGACCAGATCAAGACGCTTGTATTGGCCGAGATAGCGTACGAAGACAGCCTTCTCTGACCATGCGAAGTGCTCTCCGTATTCTCTCATCGGTTGTTCTGGCAGCTACATGTCTCGTGACGACAGCCCAGAAAGCCTCCGATTTCGACCCGGAAAGCGCCTCTATCGAGGAAAACATACAGTTTCCGGCAGTTTCCGAAAAACATCATAACGCAGTAGCCCTGCGCATGAATGAACTCAAAGAAGATCTCAAGGCTGCCGGCTATGAGGTGTCTCTGGTTCGTTCGGGCGAAGTGGTGATGGTGACAATACCATGCAGTGTGCTTTTCTCGCCAAACGAGACAAGTCTCTCGGCCAAAGCGGCATCCAAACTTGCCGCTCTGAAGCAGTTCGTGAAACGGCGCAGCGATTTCAAAGTCGTTGTAGCCGTACATAGCGATGATACCGGTGATGCCACCTATGCCGACCGTCTGACCGCCGACCGCGCCAACGCGATCGACGAATATTTCTATAAAGAAGACTCACAACGCGATACGGGCATAATACCCTACGGCATAGGATCAGACGAGCCGTTAGCCGACAACCACGGGCGCGCGAACCGCGCAAAGAACCGCCGCGTCGAGTTCTACTTCATTCCGACCCAAGAATTCATCAACAAAGCCCGTAAACGATAATGCCAGCAGAAAGCCAGTCTTATCAGCAGAAAAAACCGTTTATAAAGAAAGGAAGCATGCCGGAAGATCCGGTAGGACGTCTTGTGCCCCGCGCCATCGAGGTGGAGGCAGCGGTGCTCGGCGCCCTCATGGTAGAAAAAGATGCCTACACACTCGTCTGCGATCTGCTGAAACCGGAGAGTTTCTACGAACCGCGCCACGCCGCTGTCTACGAAGCAATCCAGACTCTCGGCCTCGAGCAGAAACCTATCGACATGATGACGGTAGTGAACCAGCTGAGGCTGTCGGACACCCTCGATAAAGCGGGAGGTGCGGCATTTGTCGTCGGGCTGACATCAAATGTGGCCTCGGCGGCACACGTCGAATTTCATGCCCGCATCGTTGCCCAGAAATATCTTGCTCGCGAACTTATCGCCTTCGCCTCTGAAGTGGAGAATGCCTCGTTCGACGAAAGCAACGATGTGGACGATATTCTTCAGGAAACCGAGAAACGGCTTTTCGAGATTTCGCAGGGCAATGTAAAGAAAGAGGTGTCACAGATCGACCCCCTGCTCACGCATGCCCTCGAACGCATGCAGCTGGCATCGCAGCAACAGTCGGGCCTGAGCGGTCTGAGCAGCGGCTTCCGCGAGCTCGACAAATACACCTCCGGCTGGCAGAACTCCGACCTCATCATCATCGCAGCCCGCCCCGCCATGGGAAAGACAGCTTTCGTGCTGTCGATGGCCCTCAACATCGCACTGATGAACAATCCCATAGCGGTATTCTCACTCGAAATGAGCAATCTGCAGCTCGTGAACCGTCTCATATCCAACGCCTGCGAA
The DNA here is from genome assembly GCA_905202215.1 of uncultured Porphyromonadaceae bacterium. GTDB lineage: Bacteria > Bacteroidota > Bacteroidia > Bacteroidales > Muribaculaceae > CAG-873. The sequence continues at coordinate 16,391 of CAJKRG010000007.1, read as the reverse complement.
CTCGGAGGTGAAAAAATCAAGAGCGGCAATCTCTCTCAGCTCGAATGGAACCAGCTCCTCCACCGCATGCAGAAACTGCAGGGCCTCCCCCTGTATGTCGACGACACATCGAGCCTCTCGATAATGGAACTGCGCAGCAAGGCGCGCCGTCTGGTACGCGAGCACGGAGTACGAATGATAATAATCGACTACCTCCAGCTCATGACAGCAGGAGGTCTCAAACTCGGTTCGCGCGAACAGGAAGTGAGCACAATTTCGCGATCTCTCAAACAGTTGGCCAAAGAGCTCGACATACCTATCGTAGCCCTTTCGCAGCTCAACCGAAAACTTGAAGACCGCGGCAACAAAGACAAGCGCCCGCAACTTTCCGACCTTCGTGAATCGGGAGCCATCGAACAGGATGCCGACATCGTATGTTTCATCCACCGTCCGGAATACTACTCCCATTCATCGACCGATGACGAAGGCCGCGATATTCGCGGCAAGGCCGAGTTCATACTCGCCAAGCACCGAAGCGGTTCTGTCGGCACAGTCGACCTCCGGTTCCGCAACGAGTACGTGCGTTTCGAAAACTGGGAACCGGCAGGAGAAGAAGGAGTCGCCTTCGGCATGCGCGCCGCAAGCGACAACGCCGATACGGCAGTGCCTGTGGCCGATGCCTCTGCTGCGGCAGCCGATGCCGCAGCCCTCGGACTTCCCGGAACAGGCGCCATGCCAGGGCCGAATCCCGATTTTCTGAACGAAGGGGGCAAATCAGACAGCCCTTTCTGATTTTTTTGTTAATTTTGCAGTTCATAAGCATACTCACATGGATCAGACAAAACCCAAGACCAAGGAGATGAAACGCAAACCATCGTGGATAATCATTGCCGCCGTCGTGGCAGGAGCCATAGCTGTCGGCGCGCTTGTATTCTGGGCCGTGCGATCGTCGCGTGCCGCAGAGGCTGCCAAGGCCGAAATGGAGCAGATGCAGCTGGATATAGCACAGCAGCAGCTCGAAAGCGAATATGCCGACCTCAACAACGAATTCGCACAGTTTGAAAACTCGCGCAAATATATCAAGGACGACTCCATCAAACGTCAGCTCAACGAAAAATACGAGGCAGCACGTCTGCAGGTCGAAAAGCTTCAGCAGGAACTTGCGAGCCAGAAACATAAAAGTGCCGCCGAGATAGCAAAACTACGCGGCGAGATCGACACACTGCGCGCGCTCCTGCGCCACTATGTCGAAGAAATCGACCGGCTGAACAAAGAAAACGAAGCGCTGCGAAGCGAAAACACCGAGATCAAGCGTCAGAACAGCACTCTACAGTCGCAGGTCAACGAGACCACACGCCGCAACGAGGTTCTGAGCGAACGTATGACTCTTGCCGAGCGCCTCAATGTGACAGGACTCAGTCTGGGCGCGCTGAACAAGAAAGGCAAGAACGAAAAAAAGGTGGCAAAAGCCACACAGCTCGTCATAAACTTTACGATACCCCAGAACAATTCAACTCCGGTAGGCGAAAAGACTATCTACGCACGTATCATCTCTCCCTCGGGTCAGCTCCTGACCGGCGGCGGCACATTCCCTTTCGAAGGTGGCAACGTGCCTTGCTCGGCCCACAAGACAATAGAATATGAAGGAGAAGAAATCCCCGGCGTGACAATATACTGGGACGTGAACACTCCCCTCATAGCCGGAGACTATACGGTCGAACTGTTCGCCGATAACTTCCGACTCATTTCCCGTTCTTTCAGCCTGAAATAAATGGATTTCCTGCGCGACATCTACGACGCCATAAACGCGATAGAGGTCAACACCATAGGCTCTATCTACAAACTGCTCCTGAGCATGCTTCTCGGTGCGGTGGTAGGGTTCGAGCGCCGTCGAAAAGGACAGACCGCAGGAGTGCGCACATTCTCGCTCATATCCATGGGAGCTACGCTTGCAATGCTCCTTTCCATCTATGTCCCGCAGGAATATCTCGGCCTCAAGAACGGTGATCCCGGCCGTATAGCGGCCCAGGTGATAACAGGCATAGGCTTTCTCGGTGCCGGAGCCATCATACAGATGAAGGGATCCGTTCGCGGTCTCACCACGGCCGCAGGCATATGGATGGTTGCAATCATCGGTATGGCCGTCGGTCTGGGCATGTACTGGCTATCGGTAGTGGCCTCGGGCCTGATTCTTTTTATCCTCGTCCTTCTCGAAGGTATAGAGCGCAGGATGAGCCGTGGTGCCGAATCGCGTATCATCAGAATCCGGACAAACGATATACTGCACGATATCAGAGACTACCGTGCGGTGCTCCGCGAACACAAGATCCATCTCAACAACTTCTATGTCGACTATGATTTCGACGCCAACGAGACACACCTCAACCTGATTGTCCTCGTTAAGGAAACGACAAACTACATAGATCTTTTCTCGCAGTTCGCACGGCTGCATCCAACCAAAGCCATTACACTCGCCAACCAGATAAACATATAACAGATGGAAGTACAGGGTCTTATCAGCGACTTGGCATTCATACTGCTGCTCGGAGCCGTAGTTACCGTCCTTTTCAAGTGGATAAAGCAGCCTGTCGTACTGGGATATATCGTGGCCGGATTTCTGGCCAGCCCGCATTTCGAATATCTGCCGTCGGTCACCACCGAGGAAAACATCGATTTCTGGGCCCAGATAGGCATTGTCGTACTGCTGTTTTCTCTCGGTCTCGAATTCAGTTTCCGTAAACTCGTCAACTCGGGCGGGTCGGCCGTCGTGACAGCCCTGATAATCGTGTCGGGCATGATGTGCGCAGGTTTTGCCGTCGGCCATTTCATGCATCTGAACTATATCAACAGCCTTTTCCTCGGGGGCATGCTGTCTATGTCGTCGACCACAATCATCATCAAGGCATTCACCGATATGGGCCTCCGTCAGAAGAAATTCGCCTCGCTCGTATTGGCTGTACTGATAGTCGAAGACCTCTTCGCCGTCCTGATGATGGTGCTTCTGTCGTCGATAGCGATCAACAACAGCGTCGAAGGCGGCGAACTGCTTTTCAGCGTCGGCAAACTGATTTTCTTCCTCATCATATGGTTTCTTGTGGGAGTCTACGTGCTGCCGTCGCTTCTCAACGGCATACGACGCTTCCTAAACTCTGAAACTCTGCTGGTGGTTTCGATGGGCCTATGTCTGGGCATGGCCGTATTCTCGGTATTCTGCGGCTTCTCTCTCGCACTCGGCGCCTTCGTCATGGGTTCGATACTTGCCGGAACAAGTTATGCTGAGCGCATTGAGAATGTCGTCACTCCTGTCAAAGATCTTTTCGGCTCGGTATTTTTCATATCGGTCGGCATGATGGTACAACCAAACATCCTGGTACAATACTGGGGGCCGATACTTCTCCTTTCAGCCGTAGTGATCGTCGGCATGATCATTTTCGGCACTTTCGGTATGCTTGTCACAGGCCAGACTCTCCGAGTTGCCATCCAGTCGGGTTTCTCGCTCACGCAGATAGGCGAGTTCGCATTCATCATAGCCACCCTCGGCATGAGCCTCGGAGTACTCGACACGACAATTTATCCCATCGTAGTGGCTGTGTCGGTGATCACGACATTCACGACACCATATTTCATCAAGATGTCGCTGCCATTCTACAACTGGCTTGTGCGCCGTCTGCCGCGCCGTCTCAGCTTTCTTATCGACCGCTACCGCAAACGTGCCGACCGCAGCGAGGCCGCCGGGCAGCCCTGGAAAGCCGTCCTCAAGCGCTACATATGGCGCACGGTGCTCTACTCTGTCGTACTCGTCGGCATTCTGCTAATATCGCAGCTCTATCTGCTGCCATGGCTCAGGAACCATGCAGGCGACTGGGCCAACGTACTCTGCATAGTCATCACTCTTGGAGCCATGGCGCCCTTCCTTCTCGCTCTCGTGATTCCAATAAAGACCAAAGACCCCGAAGGCAATGAAGGACTCGGAAGCAATGTGCCGAAGATAGTGATGATGATTTTCCGCTTTATGATAGCGGTCGTATTCATTGTCAGAGCAATCAGCGAGGTATATTCGGCCAAGGCCGGTCTGGTAGCTCTTATCGCCGTCGGGGTTCTGCTGGCATTTTACTTTTCGCGCAAGCTCAATGCGAGCATGGAACGTATCGAAAGTAAATTTCTCGACAATCTCAATGAGCGCGAGCTACGCCGCAGCGGCAAGAAGAACGCAGTCGTCAATGATCTCCACCAGGCCTATATGACTGTCGGATCGGCCTGCGCTTTCGCCGGCGAGCGACTCATGGACTCGAACCTCCGTCACCGCTTCGGCGTGAATGTCGTCAGCATTCAGCGCGGAGCCACATTCATACCCATTCCCAACGGCCGTACGCGCATATATCCCGGCGATACACTCGGCATTATCGGCACCGATGAACAGATCGAACGTCTCCTGCCTCAGATCGAAGCCAACGAGCCCGAACCGACATCACACGCAGATCATACCGACATGAAGCTGACAAGCATACTGCTCGGCCCGGAATCGCCGCTGATATCGCGCACACCGCTTTCGTCGGCCTTGCGCGACACCTACGATGCAATCGTGGTGGCCGTAGACCGTGGCGAGGAGCATATCGACTCAAAGCCCGACCTTGTATTTCAGCAAGGAGATATAGTGTGGCTTGTAGGAAATCCGACAAAACTTGCAAAACTAAAATAACCAATACAATACAACAGACATGGACAGCGGACGCTACGAGAAAAGAGGAGTCTCGGCTTCGAAGGAAGACGTGCACTCGGCTATCCGGAACATCGACAAGGGCATATTTCCCGGTGCTTTCTGTAAAATCATACCCGACTACCTCGGAGGCGACCCCGAGTGGTGCAATATAATGCATGCCGACGGAGCCGGCACCAAGTCGGCCCTCGCATATGCCTACTGGCGCGAGACAGGCAATCTCGACGTATGGAAAGGCATTGCGCAGGATTCGCTAATCATGAACATCGACGATCTCATCTGCGTAGGCGCCACCGACAATATACTTCTGTCGTCTACCATCGGCCGCAACAAACGCCTTGTACCCGGCGAAGTCATATCGGCTGTCATAAATGCGACACAGGAACTCATAGATGAGCTCCGCGACATGGGTGTGAGCATCTATCCCACCGGCGGAGAGACCGCCGATGTAGGTGACCTCGTACGCACCATAATAGTCGACAGTACCGTGGCATGCCGCATGCGCCGTGCCGACGTGATCGACAACGCCAATATCAAGGCCGGCGACGTCATCGTAGGTCTTGCCTCCTATGGCAAAGCCGCCTACGAAAAAGACTACAACGGCGGAATGGGCAGCAACGGTCTCACCTCCGCGCGCCATGACGTGTTCAACAAGAGCGTGGCCGAAAAATATCCCGAAACCTACGATCCCGGACTTCCAGTAGAACTCGTATACTGCGGCTCAAAGAACCTCACCGACCCGGTGGAAGGATCGCCACTCGATGCCGGACGCCTGGTGCTCTCCCCGACGCGTACCTATGCCCCTGTCGTAAAAGCGGTTCTCTCGGAACTGCGCCCCGCCGTCCACGGCATGGTGCACTGTTCAGGCGGCGCACAGACAAAGATTCTGAACTTTGTGGGAGGCAAACATGTTATTAAAGACAACTTGTTCGACGTTCCACCGCTGTTCGATCTCATACGCCGCGAATCGGGAACCGAAGCCCGCGAGATGTACAAAGTCTTCAACATGGGCCATCGTCTCGAGATATACTGCGACCCGGCTGCAGCCGACCGTATAATCGCGATATCCGGCGAATTCGGAATCGATGCCAAAGTGATAGGACGCGTCGAAGAAGCCCCGGTCAAGAAACTCACCCTGACCACGCCCTACGGCATCTTCGAATACTGAGCCTGACGGAAGGGTAGATCCTTCCGGCTGAACTCAGCCCGGTACGGTCAATTAACATCACGCCCGATATGCAAATCCGTCACATCAAAGCGTCCGCGCTTTCATTATTGTCTTTCTTTCTGCTGGCGGCAACCATTTTGCCGTCATGCGGCGGCCAGAAATCGTCAGAAACGGCCCGAAAGAGTGTCAGCGCTCTCCCCGACACTCTTAAAGTAGTGACTCTCTATGGTCCGACATCGTACTTCCTTTATCGCGACGAACCGATGGGCTACGACTACACTCTCGTCGACAGTCTCGCAAAGCAGAAAGGCATGGTGCTCGATCTGAAAGTAGCCAAAAATCTGTCTGCGGCCGTAGCCATGCTCGATTCGGGCAAAGTAGATCTCATCGCCTATGAAGTGCCTATCACCGAACACTACAAAAAATACGTGCTCCCCTGTGGTCCTGAAAATTACACCACTCAGGTGCTCGTACAGCCGAAAGTCAACGGAACGGCGCCAATCAGCGATGTCACCGATCTTGTCGGAAAAGAAGTGTATGTGGAGAAAGACAGTAAATATCTGCGACGGCTGCAGAATCTCAACGATGAACTGGGTGGAGGAATCAAGATCCACGAAGTGGATGCCGACACCCTTATCACCGAAGACCTGCTCAGGCTCGTATCGGACGGAGAGATACCGATGACCGTAGTCGACAGCGACATAGCCATGCTCAACCGCACCTATTATCCCGATCTTGATGTAAGCATGGAGGTCAGTTTCCCGCAGCGCGCGTCGTGGGCCGTGGCTCCCGGCAAGGAATGGCTCGCCGATTCAATCGACTCATGGTTCGCCGGCGAATCGCCCCAGAAGACCAACGCCGAGCTTCTTAAGCGCTACTTCGAACAGACCAAGTTTACACCCAAAGTGCGTTTCGACTTCTCCAAAGGCTATATCTCGCAATATGACAACATATTCAAGAAATATGCCCCGGAGATCGGCTGGGACTGGCGACTGATGGCCGCTCAGGCATTCGTCGAAAGCAAATTCAAGCCTAATGCGAAGTCATGGGTTGGCGCCCGCGGTCTAATGCAGATCATGCCGAGCACCGCACGCGGCTACCGAACCAAGGTGTCGCAACTCGGCAATCCCGAGACAAGCGTAAAGGTAGCCTCCCAGCTTATCAACGACCTTGACAGCTATCTCGTGAAATATGTTCCCAACGACAAGGAGCGCCTCAAATTCGTCATAGCGGCTTATAACGTAGGCATAGCCCATGTATACGATGCCATAGCCCTGGCTAAGAAATACAACCTCGACCCACAGAAGTGGGACGACAATGTAGAAAAAGCCATGCTAATGAAGATGAATCCCAAATACTACAACGATCCTGTGACAAAGTACGGCTACTGCCGCGGCACGGAGACCGTATCGTATGTGAAACAGATAACCAACTTCTACGAGCAGGCCCGTCGCGAAATCAGCGCCTGACAGCCACAGAAGCAAGTTCTAAAACCCGCTTTTGTGAGAGGCAAAGGTCAGTTTGCTTCCGGCTTATACCTTACTACTTATTGCTTATCACTTAAATTTCTAATTTTCAAATAACTATTTCAAACATGAAGAAAACCGTCATTTCAGCAGCAATCGTATGCCTGCTGTTCAGCTCAATGCTGACAACTCCTTCCTGCATCGGAAGCTTCTCGCTCACAAACCGCCTTCTGGGCTGGAACCAGAACGTAGGCAACAAATTCATCAACGAACTCGTGTTCTTCGCATTCTGGATTCTTCCCGTCTATGAAGTATGCGCCCTCGCTGACGTAATCGTACTCAACAGCATCGAGTTCTGGAGCGGCACCAACCCTATGGCCAAAGGTGAACGCGTGATCGAAGGTCAGGACGGCAAATATCTCGTGCGCTGCGACGGCAAAGGCTACGATATCATCAGCTGCAACGACGGCTCGAGCGTACGCCTTGATTTCGACACAGAGGAACAGACATGGTCGTTCGAGGCAAACGGCGAACGCCACATGCTCTTCCAGTTCGTTGACGACACCCACGTGAAACTTCCTGTGGCCGGCGGCGAATACCGCACTGTAGAAGTGTCGCAGGCCGGTGTATATGCTTATCAGGAAATGGTAGGCGGTCCCGCTTTCGCAGCCCGCTAAAATGCGCGCCGTACGGCAGACCGAATAGAATCTGAATCGACAGATATACTATCCACAACAACCACAGACTCCGGGACGACCGTTTCCGGAGTCTTCTTTTGTCCCGGGAGACGGTCTACGCGCTCATAGCGGGGTTCACGACCTTCAGGTGACTCTGCATGGCGTTCTTCCGGGTCTTTTCCCGGTTCCTTCTCAAGACCCGGCACACGCCCCGACGAATGATAGGTACGTGAATAATACTCCTGATCGAGATCACTCACAATCACGCCGCGCGACGTCGACGCATGAACAAAACATCCGTTACCGATATAAATGCCCACATGATTGATTCCCTTACCTTTACGCGAAGAAAAGAACACAAGATCGCCGAGCAGCAGCTCCGAGCGCTTTATCCGGCGACAATACTCGCCCTGCTTTGCCGAATTGCGCGGCAAGCGGATACCTGCGACGTCACGATATACATTCATCACCATGCCGGAGCAGTCCGTTCCGGCGCGTGATTCCCCTCCATAGCGGTAGGGCGTACCGATCCAGCTACGAGCTTCGGCAACGATCCGGCTTCTGACTCCTTTTTTCTTCCGGTCTTTCTTTTTCTCTGCGACAGGTGCTTCGACAGGATAGATACCGTCAGCCTCATACTGTCTCACAACTTTCTTTTTACTGCCGCAAGAAGATACCAGCGACAAAACTGCCGCCAATACCGCTATCTGACATATCTTCGAAAATCTCATCTGAGCACAGCAGCCTTCACTTGATCCGCAATCTGGGCCATACCTTTCTGAGTAGGATGTCCGGCTTTACAGTCTATATCTTCAAGCTCCACTACAGGTATGCCATAATGCTTGCATATGACATGAACGGACTCATCGATTTCATCGCTCAGCCGGCAATTAAGTACAAAATATATTTCCGTACCGGGATAGTAATCTTTCATCGTCTCGAGCATATAGGCCATTGCCGGACGAAAAGAAAATAGATCTTCGGCTGTCCAGCCGGCATATTTATACTCTCCGACAGGCGAATGTGCCCACGAATCGTTGGTCGCACCAAGAATCAGAATGAAGTCGGGCGAACCGAGATTTTTCATACGAGCGATAAACGAGCGATCGGAATAGTCCTTGCCATTGTAGCCTGTATTGCAGATCGTGGCACCAGAGAAAGAATTGTTGCGTTCAAGTTTAAGATTATTGTCGGTGATGAAACGATGCCACCATGTCTGGCGCACCGACGACACATCGGTCTTGGCCGTATCGACTTCGGCTTTATACCATATACGGTTTTTAGCCGGCTGAACGAAGCCCTGAAACGTGGAATACGAATCGCCGAGAATAGCGACAGAGCGACGCTGGGCCTCTGCGCCGAGACATACGATGAAAAGCAGACTGAACAGTATAATCTTCTTCATAAACCAAAAGCGGGAATAAGGTGCCGCCCCGCAAAATTAGTGAAAATTCCCGCTTCCGGCTCATTTTGAAAAATTATTCTTTATCGATAGCAGTCTGTGATTCGGTTACAGCTTCATAGAGAGCGAAAGGCACAATCATCAAAACAAACAGAATTCCCATAGTCATAATCAGTTTAATTCATGTCGCAAAGCTAATCCAGTACATGTGCAATAAAACGGCACATGCATTTTAAAATAAACAAAAAGAATGATATGCCCGATTTTCGGTCCGGGATAGGGAGAGAACCGTTTTTTTTCGCTATTTTTGCAGTAAAATTGATAGAGAAAAATGGGATTTTTCGATTTTTTCAGCAAAGACAAGAAACAGAACCTCGACCGAGGGCTTCAAAAAACAAAAGAAGGCGTATTCGGCAAACTGCGTCGTGCATTTACCGGACGCCGTACCATAGATGACGATTTTCTCGACGAACTCGAAGAGATATTCATCACCAGCGATGTCGGAGCCGAGACCACTCTTAAGATAATAGAGAGGATACAGGCCCGCGCCGCCCGCGACAAGTATGTGAGTGTCGAAGAACTCAACGACATGCTTTGCGAAGAAATCACCGAGTTGCTGGCCGAAAATCCTGCCGGAGGCTCGGATGGTCAGTTCACTGTTCCGGCCGACAAGAAACCGTATGTCATAATGGTTGTCGGCGTCAACGGAGTCGGTAAAACCACTACTATCGGCAAACTCGCCCATCACTATAAGGCGGCGGCCAACAGCGTGATGCTGGGCGCCGCCGATACGTTCCGCGCAGCAGCCGTCGAACAGCTCGACGAATGGGGCCGGCGTGCGGGTGTTCCCGTAGTCAAGCAACAACTCGGATCGGATGCCGCCGCCGTGGCCTATGACACTCTCTCATCGGCCGTAGCCAATGGCACCGATGTGGTGATAATAGATACCGCAGGTCGACTCCACAACAAGAAAGGCCTCATGGACGAGCTTACCAAAATCAAGCGCGTCATGGAGAAGGTGGTGCCCGGAGCGCCTCACGAAGTGCTTCTCGTCCTCGACGGCTCTACCGGACAGAACGCTTTCGAACAGGCCCGCCAGTTTTCGGCCGCTACCCAGGTCACAGACCTCGCCATCACAAAACTCGACGGTACAGCCCGAGGCGGTGTTGTGATCGGTATCAGCGACCAGTTTAAAATACCGGTCAAATATATAGGTATCGGCGAAGGCATCGACGATCTCCAGCTATTCGACAAACGCGCATTCGTAGAATCACTCTTCGGTAACCGCGAGAAATGAGCAGCAGGCATCCTCTTGTAGCCATAGTGAGCATGGGATGCTCCAAAAACCTTGTGGACAGCGAGCGTCTGGCGCGCCGCTTTCTCGATGCCGGTTTCGAAGTGATGTTCGAGGAAGACGAAACAGACCTCTACACGTCATCGCCCGACTATGCGGTAATCAACACGTGCGGCTTCATCGGCGACGCCAAGGAAGAATCCATTGAAAAAATAATGGATTATCTCGCCATGAAAGCCGACGGAAATATAAAAGGTGTCTTCATAATGGGCTGCCTCGGCGAACGCTACCGCCGGGAACTGGCCGAAGAAATACCGGAACTCGACGGAATCTACGGCAAATTCGACTGGACAGGGCTTGTCGCCGATCTTGCCGAACGCGAGACACCGGCACCGCGACATGAATGGGATCGCGAACTTTCCACCGCACCGCACTATACATATATAAAGATATCGGAAGGGTGCAACCGTTTCTGTGCTTTCTGCGCCATACCCCTGATCACAGGACGCCACCATTCGCGCACGGTCGAAGACATCGTAGCCGAAGTGACACATCTGGCCGCCGAAGGCACATGCGAATTCAATATCATCGCTCAGGATCTTTCAAGCTACGGCACGGATCTTCCCGGTGCGAAGTCGAGGCTGGCGGAACTCATAGATGCCCTCGCCGTGATACCCGGAGTCGAGATGTTGCGTCTGCACTACGCCTACCCTGCCGACTTCCCCTACGATGTGCTTGACGCTATGAGGCGCCACAAGAATGTGTGCCGCTATCTCGACATAGCCCTGCAACACATAGATGACAAAGTGCTTGGCAACATGCGCCGCCATATCACTGCCGACGAGACACGGCACCTGCTTGCCCGCATACGCGAAGCAGTACCCGGCATTGCAATACGTACCACCCTTATGGTCGGTTTCCCCGGCGAAGACGACGCGGCTTTCGAAAATCTCATGGGCTTCGTGCGCGAACAGCGCTTCGAGCGCATGGGGGCCTTTGCCTATTGCGAGGAAGACGATACATATGCCGCACGGAATTTCGCAGACGATATACCACAGGAGGTTAAGGACAAACGTCTTTCACGTCTTATGGATCTGCAGCAGGAAATCGCATTCGAGACAGCCGCCTCCATGGTCGGAAAGACAATGCGCGTCATAATCGACGAGCAGGATGCCGACGGACGGTATATAGGACGTACCGAATACGATTCACCCGACGTTGACTGCAATGTCTATCTTCCCGATTCTCCGGCTTTGGAAATCGGCAAAATATACAATGTGGAAATCACCGGCAGTGATGCTTTCGACCTGCTTGGAGAGGCAATAGAGGCAGTTTGACAATGAATTACTATTATTCCAGGGAAGATTTCGACAGCATGATGTATTTCCTCGGACAGAAACTTGACGAGGAAATGCCGTTCTGTGTGTTCCGGCTGCCACAACGCGACAATCTCACCGACAAATTCGTGGTAATCATACCGGAATTCGAAGATGACACCGTCCACCGTGTAGCCGCCAAGGTAAAACCGTGGCTTTCCTCGCGATGGTTCGACTTCTCGACGACTGGCAATCTTCCGGTCGCCGCAATGCCGGTGTGTCCGGCATCGACTCCGAAAGAACAATATATCCGGTCAGTATCCGAACTGATAGAAATATTGAAAAAACGGGGTGGCAAGACCGTTATCTGCCGCAATATATGCGGACACTTCGGTGATTTCGATCTAAGCGAAATCTTCAGGAGCTATCTCGATACGTCCATCGGCAAAAATTGCGTCACATTTCTGCTCTGGCATCCGGAGATGAATTTCTGGATGGGTTCGACTCCAGAACTGATACTCGAACGGCTCGCAAACGGCACCTACCGAACGATCGCTCTGGCAGGCACCCGCCATCACAGCATAAAATCGGAGTGGGATCCGAAAAACATCGAGGAACACAAGATTGTGGTGAACGACATCGAAAACCGCCTCAAACTGACTGGACTCGACTTTCTTCACTCGCCTATGCAGGAACTGGCTTATGGGCCTGTAACACATCTTGTCACGGAATTTGTCTCCAAATTCGTCGATGAAGGCCACGATCGCCTCTTTTTCGACAGTATAGCCGAGGAGATAGAACCCACACCGGCTCTCGCAGGCTATCCGCGCGCACGCGCCATCTCGGAAATAGAACGATTCGAGGCGTGGCCCCGCTATCTTTACGCCGGTTGCCTCAATATTGCCGAAGTACGCCTCAATATGACCTATGGCATAATACGATGCGTGCATTTCGACAAAGAAAAATGGTCTGTCTACACCGGCAGCGGCGTCACGCCCGATTCATGTGCCGCCGATGAATGGGAAGAGACCCGAATCAAAGCATTACCTCTTCTGGAATGTCTGGAAAGAATCTGAAAGAACCTTCCCGCCATATATTCGCGGTGGTAAGCATAGCGATGGGAATACTCGTCGTGCTTTCGGCCATACCCTGGAGCCGCCTCACGGGCAATAAGGTCAAAGACTTCAATCTGTTCGAAGACCTTATACCGTCTTCCCGGAACCCTGCCGCCCCCTCTCAGGCCGACATTGACCCGGAACTTGAAAGCTTTCTCGCCGAGGAAGAACCGGATGAGCATGAAGAAATGCCGTCAGAGCCACAAGTGACAGAGATTGAGGAAACTCCTGTTATCGATCCAGCCCCGGCCTTTGACACGGAAGAGGCACCACGCGGCGATGACGGCGAAGTTCTTCTGGAGTGCTACGGCGACTCGCCCCTCGCGCATTTCAAGGCGGCTCTCGAAGGAGGCTCGGCCCGTGTGGCGGTTCTTGGCGATTCTTTCATAGAGGGCGATATCTTCACACAGGATCTCAGAAGCCTCCTGCAGGACACCTACGGCGGAAACGGCATAGGATATGCCGCCATGCACACCGATTTTCCTGGTTTCCGAAGCAGTGTACATCAGTCAGATGCCGGCTGGAAAATGCACGATCTCCGAAATCTCGCCACTCACGATACACTCCGGACCATCAGCGGCGAATACGGACGCGCCGAACTTGCTGCCTCCGCGACATACAAAGCAGGTGAACGTCGTCACGCCGACAGCTGGGAACGTTCCCGTTTTCTCTTCATATCGCCCGACAGCGGAACGGTCACCCTCACCACAACGGCAGGCCCGTCGAGCTATCCCATATCGCCATCGGACGATGTACAGATACTCGAAGCCGCAGGCTCCACGCGCCTTTTCAAAGTCGAGACCGACATCAACGGCCTCATCGGTCTGGGCGTGTATCTCGACGGTACGTCGGGTATTCAAGTCGACTGCATGTCGATACGCGGAAATTCAGGTATCGGACACCGAAAGATGAATCTGCCGCTTGCCGCGCAAATGCGCAGACATATCGACTACGATCTGATCATACTTGAATACGGCATCAACGCTCTTTCGGGAGAACAGACAGATTATACGCCATATGGAGCTGCCATGAAACGCACCGTGGGACGCATACGCGCATGCTATCCCGAAGCCGACATCATCATAATGGGAATAGCTGACCGGGGAGCCAAAGACGGCAGCACGGTACATTCGCTCCCGACATGCGCGGCGATGGTCCGGACACAGCGCGACGTGGCACGAAGCTCTGGCTGTGTCTTCTGGGACACTCGCGAAGCCATGGGCGGCGATGATGCCGTCATCGACTGGCGCAAACGCAAACTCATGAATGCGGATTATATCCATATAAACCATGACGGCGGCAAAGAACTGGCCCGTCTGTTTCATCAATCGCTCATAAAGGCTATAAATGAATAGAATAGCCTTACTGACTCTTGTCCTCGCTCTCCTTACCGCTGTCATACCGGCCAAAGCGGACGATGAGGCTCAGACCGAACTGCGCCTCAATCCGCATATCGAGGAAAGCCGGTCGCTTGCGCGCGAACACTATCCTTTTCTCAGACTCGATGCCAATAAAATAGAGATGAACGGCGCCGACTGGAGTTCGCTGAGGAACCGATTCGCGACAGCCCGCGACAGTGGCGAACTTTTTTCAGTAGTCTATCTGGGCGACTCGCACGTACAGGCTGATTTCGGAGGGGCCGTACTTCGCTCCCGGCTTGCCAAAGAAGCCTCATCGGCTGGCCGCGGACTGGTGATACCATTCAAGCTCGCAGGCACTAACCAGCCGGCCGACTACGGAATACGCCTCCACTCTGCCTATCTGTCGGCCAAACTGCTCAAAATGCCGTGGGCCGTAGAAATGCCCTTCACCGGCATAGGCATACAGCCAGCTACGGCCAAAGCACGCTTCGAAATCTCGGCTGAAGAACCGTTCGGACTCGTCCGGCTGCATTTCAGAGGCAAAATTCCGTCGGTGAGCGATACTCGCGATCTGGCACTGAACCGCGGCGTGGAATTCGAATATGCCGACTCGACAATAGTTCTCTCACGCCCGACCCACAGACTGCTGATCGAATTCGACGAAGCCGACAAAACGATTTTCGGCGGTTTCGAACTTCTCAACGGCAATGGCGGCATCCTCACCCATTCCATAGGCAACAACGGGGCCACATATTCGTCGTATGCGAACATAGACCGATTCGGGCCACAGATAGAAACTCTCGGCGCAGACCTTGTTGTCGTGGCGCTCGGCACCAACGAAGCCTTCGGCAATACAAGCGAAGAAACCCTCGAAAACGATATCGACAACCTTCTCGGTGCCATGCGCCGACATAATCCAAAAGTAAATTTTCTGCTGGTGGCACCGACAGAATGCTTTCGACGCACATACAGGCGTCGCAAAGGCAAACGTCGCGCTGTCGGAACGACAGTAAATGTCAAAGCCGCCAGAATGAGAGCCGTAATCAAGCGCTATGCCCAAGAAAACGGCATACCGTTTTACGATACATACGCAGTTGCGGGCGGCACCGGATCTGCCGCAAAAATGAAGACGGCCAAAATCCTCGGAAACGATGGCGTCCATTTCACAGCGGGCGGTTACCGTCTGTGGGGCTCTCTGCTTGCCGATGCCATCATCGAAGAACTTGAAAATGAACGCTCAAACCAACAACCAGCCGAATAAAGACGCATATATTTGAGAAGAATATCACAACGACTTTTTAAAAGTTTTCCATTTTTACCATACAATACACTAACTATCAATGTATTGTATTTTACAGCTATGTAAAAAGTTTTCCAAATCGAAAATTTCCGCACATTTTTATCGATAAAAAGTTGCCCGATTCGTGAAATATTCATAGCTTTGCATTGTTATTCGAAAGAGCCTTTCGGGGCTCTTTTAAAATGTCAAACAGAATATAAATCCATAAAATTCGATGATACAGGTAGTAGTCAAACGCGACGGTCGTGTCGTGGGTTACAATGAGGAAAAAATCAAGGCAGCCATCCGCAAGGCCATGCTTACAACCGAGCTTGGTGAAGACGAGGCGCTGATACAGAAAATAGCAGACCGTATCGGAGCCAAAGGCCACGAACGCATGACCGTGGAAGACATTCAGGATATGGTCGAGCTTGAACTCATGAACAGCCCTCGCAAGGAAGTCGCCAAACGCTATATCGCCTATCGCGACCAGCGCAGCATAGCACGCAAGGCCAAGACCCGCGACATGTTCCATGAAATCATCGAGGCAAAGAACAACGATATCACCCGCGAGAATGCCAACATGAATACCGACTCGCCCGCGGGAATGATGATGA
>CAJKRG010000006.1 GCA_905202215.1 uncultured Porphyromonadaceae bacterium | reverse complement strand
GAGGAGAATAGATGAGTCTTACATCAAAGTTTTGCACTTCGATTTGGAATCTTCACAAAATAAGATGCTGAGATTCATGCGAATGAGTAAGCCTGAAGGAGCCGATATTTAGCAAATTGCATTTAAGTTCGTCGATAACATACTGACTAAAAGAACTTTATAAAGCATCCATATCTCTTGGAAAGAGATACTTATGTCTTTCCTCGGACTATCGGACAAACAATTCCCTGATAGAGATTAAGGAATCGCAATCTCACAATGTCGGGATATTGTTATTCTCATACACCAAAACAGGCCGAAATAAAAATATTTGAGATTTCGATCATACTGATAAGAATATCTGGTGAATTTTGCCTAATTTTGTTGTAAATTACTTCACCTCGAAGACTGAACAGACGTGAAATACACATCGCATGACAGCCTCAGATCTATGAAAATCAGCGACCGATACTCCACCCTACCCGTTGCGGATATTGCCGACAAAGTCAATGCCTCGCTGGCGATCAAACCAAGGCTTGTCATTACGGCGCCTCCGGGGGCCGGGAAATCGACACTCCTGCCGCTGTCTTTGCTCGAAGATCTGCCTGCGGGCAAGATTCTGATGCTGGAGCCGCGCCGTCTGGCTGCCAGACAAGTCGCTTCCCGCATGGCCTCTATGCTGGGTGAGCCATGTGGCCGTACCGTAGGCTATCGCGTTCGTTTTGATACCTGCGTCTCCCATGAAACACGTATTGAAGTCCTCACGGAAGGCATTCTGGAGCGTATGCTCGTCGAAGATCCCACTCTTGACGGAGTGTCGGTCGTTATTTTCGATGAATTCCATGAGCGCAGCCTCACCTCCGATATGACTTTGGCTCTTACTCTTGAGTCACAGAGCCTTGTACGGCCCGATCTACAGATCGTGATAATGTCGGCGACAATCGATGCCGATTTACTTTGCAAAAACATAGATGCACCGCTGCTGCATTGCGACGGCAAACTGTTCGATATCGACATTATCCATACCGATGATTTCAATCCACGTGAATGTGCCGCAACCGTCGCTTCGGCCGTGCGCCGCGCACATCGCGAACAGTCTGGCGATATTCTGGCTTTCCTTCCGGGACAAGCCGAGATCCTTAAATGCATCGAGTTGCTTGGCGTGTCTCTCGGTCCGACCCGCATACTGCCACTCTACGGTATGATGTCTCCCGAACAACAGCGATATACTCTTTCACCAACCGACCGGACATCGCGCCGCGTGATTTTGGCCACGCCCATAGCTGAAACATCGCTCACAATAGAAGGAATCACCACCGTGGTCGATTCAGGATTATGCCGTACTTTGGTTTTCGATCCGTCCAGCGGATTAAGCCGTCTTGCCACAGTCCCAATTTCGCTCGATATGGCGACCCAACGTACCGGACGAGCCGGACGGCTCAGCAAGGGCACATGCTACAGACTATGGTCGAAAGCCGCGGAACACCGGATGAAAACACAGCGTGTCCCCGAAATACTATCGGCTGATCTGGCTCCGATGATACTCGAAATAGCGGCCTGGGGCGAAAGCGATCCCATGCGTTTACCATGGATCACACCTCCACCTACAGGCCATGTGGCTCACGGCCGCGAAATGCTTCAAAACCTCGATGCACTCGACACGGATGGTCGCATAACCCGTCTCGGTCAACGACTGTCGCTGTTGCCGTGTCATCCGCGAATCGCGAGAATGCTTGTCAATGCCGACGACGAAAAGGAGAGTGCGCTTGCATGCGATATTGCCGCTCTACTCGAAGAGAAAGATCCGCTTAATAATGAAAATGACGCGGATATAGACAATCGGATAGCACTGCTACGACAATATCGCCGCAAACATATCTCGGGACGCTGGCAACGCATAGCCGACATCGCCGCACAATACCGGCGTCTCATCGGCGCCCGCGAAGACAATTCACCTATAGATCCAGAAATCTGCGGTCGACTTATCGCACAGGCCTATCCCGAACGCGTAGCAATGCTTACAGATGACGGTCGCTACCGTCTTGCTAGCGGAGAATTCACGACTGTATCTATGGAAGACCCCCTCTGCGGACAAGCATTTCTGGCCATAGCCTCCATGGACAAACGTATTTTTCTGGCCGCGCCCATCAGTCGTACGGATATTTCAGACATGGGGACATGGATTGACAATGTAGGCTGGGATCCAAGGCAAGGCCGCGTTGTGGCGCGTCGCGAACTGCGAGTTGGAACACTCGTTCTCGACACCAGGCCGGCCGAAGGAGAGCTGCGCTCTCTCATTCTTGATGCCGTTTGCAAGGCAGCCCCCAAATACGGGCTGACCATATTCGACTTCAACGATGACGTCCGTTGCATGCAAGTACGCATAGCCACAGCGGCAGAATGGCATCCGGAACTAAATCTGCCTCAGGTCGACACCGACACGCTCCTGTCGACTGCCGACCAATGGCTGCCACTATATATAGGAAAAGCCTCTACGACACAGGAACTACGCAAAATAGACATGTCCGCAGTCATATGGGGCTTGCTCGATTACGAATCCCAGAACGCCGTCGACCGCATAGCGCCATCGCATATATCACTGCCCTGCGGCCGGAAAGTGCGCATAGACTATCGGCATGGCGCTGAAGCTCCGGTGTTGAAAGCGCGACTGCAGGACTGCTTCGGACTTATGGAAACACCGCGTCTCGATGGCGGACGACGCCCCGTACTGATGGAACTGCTGTCGCCGGGATTCAAACCGGTACAGCTGACACAGGACATGAAAGGATTCTGGCAGACGACATATCATGAAGTCCGCAAGGAACTAAGACGCCGCTACCCAAAACACAAATGGCCCGAAGATCCACTGCTATAACGCCTCGACAGATGGATTTATGAATATCTCGTCGATAAACACATCGGACACGCCACTGAAAGCAATCTTGAGATAGCGCGCTTTGAGACCAAGATTGTCGAAATATACACCGTCGACCCATGCGTCATGGAGATTGTTCGGGCAATGTGGAGTATTGCGTATCGACGCCAGACGGTAAGTCTTACTATCGGACGAATAATACAGGTACGTCTTCATAAGAGGTTCTATTCCACCTTTATGATAGTTGAGATTACGCACCAGCACATCGTCGATGCATACAGACTTCCCGAAATCATACACAACTTCGTTATAACCCGCCGGAAAAGCTTGCCAGGCACTGTCCGAGGCACATTCTTCGGCTAAAAGTCCGTCGGTAAGCGCAGGCGGCGCATCTGTTGTTGCCGAAGGAATATTGTTCCGCAGCCTTCCGGCAATGGCCGCCTCCATCAGTTTCCAGTATCGGTCGCCGGCGAGCCATGACGTATAGTCTCTGTAAAGCTGCGCGGAGTGTTGCGCCTGGCCCAGATGATAAGGAGAGTCAGGATTCTCTATTATTCCACCGAACATAAACGATATAATCCGCTCCACGCCACCCGCCGTAGCGGCAATCTGCTGCGACAACAGACGCGGATATGCCGCAGGAACAAGAGCCGAGACCCAGCAGTTTGTCTTCTCGTTCTCCCAGGTGAAAGTCTCGCAGTTGGCCCACATTTCGATGCCCGTTCTGTCGTGGATTTCGCGCAGCCGTTTCCAGTTCTGCCTTACACGAGGCAAGGGAAACGTCTCGCGGACACATCCTACCTCATCCTGATATGCTATAATATCGATCTTCAGTCGCTCTATACGTTCGGCAAACCGCTCATCATCAAAATCTGACTGATACATACCGTATGGCGAGATCATCGTCTTCTTGCCTGGGGTGAGAGCGCGAGACCTATCAACCAGCGCATTCACAGCCTCCACCGCATGCTCAGGCAGAAGAGGACACATGCAATCCTCTACCGGCAGATACCAGCCATAAAACGCCTTCTCGTTCTTATACAGTCCGGCAAGTTCCTCCATAATATCGAGCTGACGCTGTTTCACAGCCGGATCACGCATGTCATCAAGCTGATTTTTGGCCCAGCCTGTACTGAGAAACACTTTCTGACCATGACGGGAGGCTTCCTCCAGTATAGCAGCGACCGGACTCTGAAGTGCGGAGTCATAGAGCGGTTCCATCAATTTAGAAGGATAATATGACATGCCTTCATTGGCGACTTCCATAATCACAAGATACTCGATACCCATGTCAGCCAGTTCACGAACCTTGGTCTTCCAAAGATCAGGATCAGTATTGTCAAAACCCTCGGGATTGGTAAACTTATTACGTCCGTCTTTATAAGGTAGATTTATCCACGTACCGCTTATCGGTCGGGCAATATGCTCCACACCACCGGCACCCTGTGCCATAGCATCACAGGTAAACAAAACCGCCGCGACAATCGCGGCAACAATTCCAGATATTCTACTCATGGTCATAATTCAAGGCAAAAACAGCACCACAAATCTACAGAAAAAAATTTGAGTTTGCAGACAAAAACAAAAGTAAATCCCGTAACCCTTGATTTTCAATGAACAGCGGAATCACCCCTCCAGTGCATAGAACAGAGACGCAACAAAAATGAAATATTACACCCAAAGCGACACCTCAACAATCTGCACCGTCTATAACAATGGTGCCGTAAGAAGAATGGCGAAACCTCCATGACACGCTGAAGCAAATCATCGACCTAATCACCCAACGCAACGCCGATGATTCCAACAGCGAATGGATAGAATCCGACGAAGCCCGCAAGTTACTTGGTGTTTCCCCCAAGACGTGGCAAAACTATCGCGGCCAACACCTCATTCCCTTCTCGCAGATAGGCCGCAAAATATACGTCAACCGCGCTGACCTCGACGCTTTCCTCCGAAAGCACAGAATAGCATCGAGAAAATAGCAGTTTCCAATGGAGATTCCAAATCGAAGTGCAAAACTTTGAGTTAAGAATCAACAATTCTCCTCACTCCTTCTGGCGAGCGGAGGCAGCAGAGCATACTGGCAATACAAAACAAAAAAGGAGACCGAAGTCTCCCTGAGATTAACTAATTTTGTATTGTCTTATGTATCATCAATTAACCTCGCAGCAAAGGTCGCAAATTTTCGCCTTACTGCAAAGAAAAACTCCGAGAAAAGAAATCGCCCTGATTGTAGGGTGCAGTCAGTCAACGCTTTGCCGAGAGCTAAAACGCAACTCAACGGCAAAAGGTAATTATCTGTGGAAAAGGCTCATGCGAATGCTGTTGAACGCAGAAAGCGCACCACCTCCAACAGGAAGCTCGACAATACCCTGGTATGGCGGATAAAGCAGATGATCATTGACCATCAATGGTCGCCCGAACAGATTCGAGGTGCATTAGGCAAAGACGGTATCTCTGTTTCAATCCAGTCCATATACAATATCATAAAGGCAGATGAAAGCGGAGAACTGTGCCGGAACTGCCGCCATCCGAATTTCAAACGACGTCACGTTGCCGAACGCATACCCGCCAAAGCCACCAACATAGCCAACCGGACCAGCATACACGACCGACCCGCGGAAGCTGACGGAAAACGTTTCGGAGACTTTGAAATGGATCTGATTATTGACGCATACGGTCACGCCATACTCGTTCTTGTAGAACGCATGACCAACTTCGTGATGATGGAGAAACTGCCTCATGGCAAAAAAGCATCCCCGCTGGCACGTACCGTTGTCAGAATGCTTTACGGCTACCGCAAGTATCTGAAAACCATTACCACTGACAATGGCAGCGAATTCGCCGCCCATCTCGAAATCACGGCTGGACTGAAAATGCGTGGAATGTACGATGTGACGGTTTATTTCGCTGACAGCTATTGTTCCTGGCAGAAAGGCGCGGTCGAACACGAGAACAAACTTATTCGTCAGTACATCCCTAAGAAATCCAATTTCAATGACTTTTCTGATATTTTCGTCCGCAATGTAGGTCGTAAGCTAAATATGAGACCGCGTAAAAAACTCAACTTCTCAACACCTAAAACTGAATTCTTCAAACAAATCGCTAATTTTGCACTTGCCAGTTGAACCTGCACTCACGGGTTCAAATTCGAAGCTCTGGACGAAAATAACAATGTAGTGCTACAGTTTGTGAGTGAGACTCACGGACTGAAAAGTTGGGTTACCATCTAATACCGTCTATGCGTATTGGATTGCAAAAGTTACTCGGAATATTTGGATTTTGCCTGTAGAAAATAAAAGAAGCGACTTAACTTGGTGATGTTCACTTTGTTAAGTCGCTTTATCGGTGCCCATAACAGGCACATAACCCTGCAATCATAAGAAAACAAGAGAAAGAATATAGCTATAAATCAGCTAATTAAATTTCAACTCATTCTCGTCACTTGGATGTTTTTACCCATATTTTTGCATTTAGTACACTTTTAGTACACCTTGAATCAAATATTTTTCTTAACTTTGCGATGACAAAATTCCAACCGAAAAAGTGTACTTTTCGTCGGGTGTACTCCCGGTGTACTCATAATTGCAGGTTGGAGAACCGAATACACTTAAAACCCTCTCACTCTATGGCAAAGCTACAGAAACAGACCAAGCAGAACCCCAAGCTCGAACAACGCGAACTGAAGGACGGACGCATTGCACTCTACCTTGAATACTACCTCGGACGAAGCGAGGAGGTAGTAAAAGATGCCGACGGCAAAGTGGTGTATTACACCGAAGGTGCCATGAAGGGCAAGCCGAAGAAGAAAGTTACTCATCTCCGCAAGAAGGAGTCGCTGCCTTTCTATCTAATTGCCAAACCTACTTCGCCGATGGAGCGTCAGCAAAATCGTGAAATTCTCGAAATGGCGGAGAAAATCCGTTTCGAGAAGGAGCAGGAACTGAAGGAACAGCATACCGGTTTGCGCCTTGCGAAGCATCCCGAAGAAATCAATTTCTTCGATTACTTCCAATCTTTCATCGACAATTATACGAAGAAGGATGTGCGCCACATGCGCCGTGGTCTTGCCATATTCAAAGAGTTCCTGAAGGAAAAGAAAAAGTACAAGGCTTTTGTAGAAACCATCCGTCCCGACCAGATTACAACGGAGATGATTCGGGAGTTCGCCGAATATCTTCAGTCGCGGTTCAATGGTGAAGGGCCGCACACTCTCTTCCAGCGATTCAAGAAGGTGTTCAAGAAAGCGACCGAAGATGAAATCTTCCTGCGAAACCCTTGCGACGGAGTGGTTATCACGATCGACAGCGAGCAACTCAAGAAAGACATTCTGTCGATGGATGAAATCAAGCAGCTTGCGATGACGCATTACCTAAACGAGAATCCCGATATACGCCGGGCATTCCTGTTCTGCCTCTTTGCCGGACTGCGGTTCTGCGATGTCAAGGACTTGACTTTCGCACAGGTCGATTTCTCAAACCGACTCCTTCGCTTCAATCAGGCGAAGACCGCCGGACACAGTTCGGCAAGTTGGGTCAACATGCCATTGAGCGATACTCACCTCAAGCTCATGGGCGAGCCGGAGAACGGCGACAAGAATCAGCTCATCTTTCCCTTACCTTCACACACCATGTGCCTGAAGGCATTGCGTCACTGGACTGCCCGTGCCGGAATCGAGAAACATATCACCTGGCATTGCGCCCGACACTCGTTCGCAGTCAACCTGCTCAACAACGGTGCCAACATCAAGACCGTCGCCTCGCTCCTTGGACACGCCGGACTCAAGCACACTGAGAAATACACCCGCGCCATCGATTCCCTCAAACGCGAGGCCATCGACTCCCTGCCGGATATTTCATTTTGATTAAAGCACTTGTCTGAAAATTAAAAGTATTACTTTTGTATATGGAAACGAATAAATCTCAACTCGTAATATATCAGACTCCACAGGGTGACACTCGTATAGATGTAAGAGTCAAAGGCGAAACAATCTGGCTCACACAGCGTCAGATTGCGGAACTTTTTGGGACAAAGGTTCCGGCTATCTCCAAACACCTTAAGAACATCTTCGCATCCGGCGAACTTCAGGAGGATATGGTTATTTCCAAAATGGAAACAACCACTCGACACGGTGCAATAGCCGGTAAGACTCAGACTACAGAAACCAATTTCTATAATCTTGACGCTATCCTTTCGGTAGGCTATCGCGTCAATTCCAAGAATGCCACAGCATTCCGAATCTGGGCTAATCAGGTTTTGAAACAATACCTTTTGCAGGGTTACGCAATCAACGAACGGGTTGCCGCGCAGAAGTATGATGAGCTGAGCCAGTTGGTAAAGGTATTGGGACGCACAATCCAGAATCAGGAGAAGCTGACGGAGGATAGCCGCTCGTTGCTTGATGTCGTTGTCGATTATACATACGCGCTTGACACCCTCGACCGCTACGATTATCAGGAGTTGAAGATTGAGGACACCACCGGCAAAGAAGCATTCCATGCCACATACGAAAACGCAATGGAAGTCATCCGCGAGCTGCATGAGAAATTCGGAGGCAGCACATTGTTCGGCAACGAGAAAGACGATTCCTTCAAAAGTTCCATCGGTCAGATTTATCAGACTTTCGGCGGCGTTGACCTCTACCCATCAGTCGAGGAAAAGGCAGCCATGCTCCTGTATCTCGTTACCAAGAACCACTACTTCAGCGACGGCAACAAACGCATTGCCGCCACACTATTCCTGTGGTTCCTCAACGGCAACGGCATCCTTTATAATGAGGACGGCTCCAAGCGCATCGCCGACAATACACTTGTCGCTCTCACTCTTATGATTGCCGAAAGCCGCACCGAAGAAAAAGATACCATGGTCAAAGTCATCGTCAACCTCATTAACAAAAATAACTAAGATTGTATTTTCGAGCCCACTATCACTTTTCCCTTTTATGCGATTATATTACAAAAAGATCAGGATATTTTTACGAACAATCTTCATAGGCGAATATGTTATTAAGCATAGATAATCATTGATGATAAGTCAAGAAATTTTCGTAACTTTGCACATTTAATAAGGATGAATATGTTCGATTTAAGAGACATAAAACATTGGCGGCGTGCATTTGGCGTTTATCCTATAAACGTCAAGGCTAATACTCCTACGCAATACGCTCTACTGACAGGTGGTGTGGGAGATTTTTGTCTTGATGTGTCACCAGAATTGGATAAAAGAAATTTTGACACAATAGCATGGTCTCTTAATACGAAAAATTATATTGCCATAGGTAATGATGACGTTAAAATTTATAATTGGTTAAAAGATAATGTTGAGCCAATAAAAAAACATTACGTTGAGTCTAATATAGACAAGTTCTATAAGTATATCCTATCTTCATCCTATGCAACAGTTAATGATGTAGTGCCTTTCATTATAAGTTTGTTTAGGAAAATGAGGAATTTAACTCATGAAGACAGAGCTCCATTAGAGGCTTTAAATTATTTATATATACTTTTACTTTCCCTTTCATATGACGATGTAAATGAGATTGATTTTGAGAGTTATGGAATATCTCGAGTACAGTTACCAGAGGGATTTGACTTATTTATAGATGATATCCGTTCTGGGGTAAAACAAATTAAACCAGATTTAGATATCATTCTTAGACATTGTTCTGGTCCTATCTTCCAAGAGGCTCATAGAATAGTTGATACTTTTTTTTCAGAACGAGATTTATTTGGCGATGTAAGTAACAGACTTATAAGTTCGTTATCAGATTATAGTAGTACGTACTATACTCCGCAATATGTAGCGCGAACTATCGTTGAGCAGTGTTTGCGAAATATCGACATAAATTTACCGCATATATGTATATTTGACCCGGCTTGTGGGTCTGGAGAGTTTTTGGTGGAAATTCTCAAACAATTACATGGTCTGAACTATAAAGGTAACATTACCTTAAAAGGATGGGATAAATCCGAATGTGGTATTAGTACAACATCCTTTTTGCTAAAATTTGCTCAAAAAGAATATTGGGGAGAGAGATTGTCTATTTGTTTAAAGGTAGTTGATGATTCATTGATGGAGGAATGGGACAATGATGTAGATATCATTCTTATGAATCCTCCTTATAAAGCATGGGAATTATTAAACAAGGAAGAACGCGGTAGAGTGTCTAATGTATTTCCATTCGATATAACTAAACCCAATTTAGCAATCCCATTTTTGTATAAGGCATTTCATTCGCTTAAAGAGAGTGGAATGCTTGGTTGTGTACTACCTTCTGCATTTTTTACTTCAGATAATTATGTGCCCATAAGAGCAGAACTGAATGAACTTTATACTAATAAACTAGTCGGCAAGTTAGGTAATTATGTTTTTGAAAGCGCGTTGACTGATGTAAGCATCTATGTCGGACAAAAAAAGCAAGGGCTGGATTTCACTACATTATTGTGGTGCAATAATGAAAAAGGGATTGCTCCTAAAGCGTTATGTGCTTTGAGAAAAATGCAAGATGCCAATTTGCCTGAGATAGATGAAAAGGGGTATAGTATCTATCAACCAGATATGTATCCGGATATAAATAATTCTTGGAAAGTGGTCTCAAAATCTGATTATAATTTAAGATTGAAACTTTCCGATTTATTACGCTTTGGGGTGGTCGTTCCATTACAGACCGTTTTCACAGTTAAACAAGGTATACGAACTGGTGATAACCAAACATTTATTATTCCGAAAGAACAATATGAGGATTTACCTAAAGCCGAAAGAAAATACTATAGGCCGTCAATAGATAATGGAGCCATACTTAATGGACAGCTTACAATTAAAAACTACGTTTGGTTCCCATATGATGACAATGGTTTGTTAATTCAAACTGAAGAACAATTGCAGTCTGAAGCTCCATATACCTATAAAAGATTTTTGCCATTTAAAGATAAATTAATGAGCAGAAGATCTATTTCCAATAAAGAACATTGGTGGGTCTTGAGCCGACATAGAGATTGGTTGTTAAAGTCTGAAACAAGAATTGTATCAACAGAATTCGGAAGTGCGAAATCATTTGCACTTGACGTTGAAGGAACATTTGTAATTGAACGAGGTCATGCTTGGATTCCCAAGAGGAAATTCTCTGAGGATGATTATTATTTCTATTTGGCATTCTTCTCAAGTTCAACATTTGAAAAAATGTTGTCAATATATTCCACGCAATTAGCAGGAGGGAATGTCTATGATTTATCCGCAAAGTTTACCAATCAGATCCCTATTTTATCATCAAGCTTAATTCGTGATAGAAATCTTCCCGAATTTCATAAGTTGGTGCAACTGGGAAAAGCAATATCTTCAGATGGATCATGGTTCTATCAAGAGAGTATTAATAGTATTATTGAAAGTCTATTATGAGCCCTGACTCTATTATATTTAGAATATGATAGAAAATATAGATTCAATCATCAGAGATCTAAATCGAAGATTGGGAGGTCTTGTTGGACCCGGTTTTGCGTTAGACAAAGTTAGCGAGAGTAATATGTCTCGTGTTTACCAAACGCACGGAAATGATTTAGCCTTAAATAGATTAGAAGATGGAATTACTGGTGAAGTAAGTGTCTACAATTGGTTTGACCAATATTATATCTTCATGGAAATAAAGATTCTCTATGGCATCCACGTTCCACAAGGTAAAAGAAAAGCGAGAGAACGAGTAGAACAAATATCAGTATCTATATCAATTTTCAAGAAAATAAGTGACTTTATAATACAAATTTTCCGAGCAGAGTGGGACGATTATTCAGAATCGACCGACGAGCATCCTCAACCTCATTGGCATTTTACTGCAGACACAGCTCTTTCTAGAACTTTTACTGAATATGCACAAAGATGCGGAGACAATGGTTTTATGCAGATTATAGCCCCCAAAGAAGAAGACATATCAGAGTTAAAAGAAATGCATTTTGCAATGAATGGCCAATGGGCAAAAAATCAATCTCATAGGCACAAGATAGAAACAGACTCCGATCTTATTAATTGGATTGGAGGCGTATTGGATACTATCAGAAAGGAGATTGGTTATACTAATGCAGTATAATTCATATTCTTGCATTGTTGAGATATTACTTTGAAAAGGTGCTGCATTATGTCATTATAACCAGAGTCTTTATTGTGTCTGATAAAGGATATAACGAGCTATCGGGGGTGAGGGAGGAGAAGACGAGTTCGTCAGAAATGGAGGCGACGTATTCGTTGCGTTTTCCGCATAAATGGCGGGATGTCATTGTGGCGGAAGTTTTGAATGGAGCAATGAATAGGACACGTCTAGAGTTGTATGCCTCGCTGAACTTGTCAGGAATCTTTTTGTAGATAGACCGGGCGAGGACGCAGACTATTCCGCATTTGCCTCGGAGAAGAAAATCGAGGACTTCGCGCTCCATTTTGGAGTGGAAACCGCTAACAATGGCAACATCTTCGCGAGTGGCTACTTCTGCAGCCCAGTCGAGCGTAGGGAGCACTGACAAAGTAGCTATTTTGCTCGAAGCAAAATAACCAATCTTCTTACGGTCAAGTAAAGAAATGTTGCCGAGTGTTTCCATTATTCATCGGTGCTGTTGAGTTCATCGCCCATACGATACTTGATGTCATAATTGATTATGAAATCAAGTTCCTCGTCGGTAAAGCCATAGTGCCGAGCCAAAACTGTATCTATTTCGTCAATAATTGGTTTGGATTTAGAGGGATTGAATGATTCAAATACAGTCGTTTGTTGCCTACTCTGTATGAATTGAGTATTTTCTACTTTATTATGCTCATAAGATTTCATGAGTGACTTTCCGAGTCGAGACAATTCCTTTGATTCTTTTTTCCCATCAGAGCTATATGGGAAGTGGAATATCATATAGTCTTTAAAATTATACAAATCAAAGAAATTTGCATAATACCACCAAAACAGATTGGTATTAAGGACTGCTACTAACTCAGAACTTGAGATCTTATCATTAAGAGCCTTAGTTTTGTTAGAAGTAGAAGTATTGGCGAAAGGGCGATTAATTACAATCTTCCAATAACGACCACCTGCAGTTCGATATGTTAATGCATTATTATTATTTACGCCAAGATATTTACTAATAGTAGAATCAACTATCAGTTTGTTGAATATGTCTTTTTCAAGTTGATTTTTAAATTTGGGATAGAGGGAATAGTCTGATAGAAAATCAGTAGCCTTTATATTAGTAAATGTTATTTGTCTAAACAGATGAATTCTAGATCCATCTGAAACACGATTAATTCCTGAACTGAAAATATTTTTATCTCCCTTTTTATTACAGATCAAAATCGATAGGGCTATACAAGCTCCTTCAAAGAGCTGTTGAGGCCTTTCAGGATAACACCCATAATGCATTGTTCCTGAATTTTTAATAAGATATTGTTGCAGCGGTCGCATACTTTCCGTTCCTATTGCAGAAAGTTGGACAATAAGACCTATATAATCTTTGCCAATTCCAAAAGAACGTTCAAATACATATGAATATAAATTTGAAGCCTTTTGTGTTTCAAACTTAGATAATTGATAGTTTACATTACGTTTAGAATATTCAACATAGGGTGGATTGCCTATAATAACATCAAAACCCTTGTTACCTTCTATGATTTGATAGAACTCTGCAAGCCAGTGGAATGGCTGATGAGAGCTTAGCCAATCTCTGTATGCTTTGGTTGTAGTAAAATCTATACCGTCATTTGCGCGGTAGCCGGAAATTGCAATGAACAGACGACGATTGAGTTTGTCGTTAAGGACAGAGAGTCGTTTGCGCAGTTCGTGCTTGGCTTGTTTGAAGGCAAACATATCCTCGGCTTGACGAAGTTGAACATCCTTGAAAATGTCGTAGGCGCGGGCGACTTTCTGCATTTCTTCGTCAATCTGATGCTTGAACTCCTGATTAGCAATTTCTTGCAAAATGTCCTCGGCGTGGCCGAGGTCGTGATCGAGTTGTTCTTTGTTGGCATATCCGACGAGAGTGTTGCCGCAGCGGATATTGAAGTCGATGTCGGGCAACGGGTCGAGGCCGAGATTGTCGGCTCTGCGGTCAACGTCCACGACTGCAACCATCTTCAGGAACAGGCGCAACTTCGCAATCTCGGTGGCTTCAACCATTATATCAACGCCGTAGAGGTTGCGCAGAATGATTGACTTGAAGATGAAATATTGGATATTGGAGCGGTACTTGTCGGTAATCTCGGCAAGTTCCGTCTTAAACATTACCAGGTTTTCACGATTGAACTCTTGCATCCGGTCTATGCAGATTTCATAGAGCGGTTCGAGTATGTTCATAGCCGCGAAAAGGAATGCGCCTGAGCCGCAGGTGGGGTCGAGAATCGTTACGCGTTGCAATGCGTGGTAGAACCACCCGACAAAGCGGCTGTCGCCATGAGCAATAAGGTCGGCGGCAAATGTGCGGATATCGAGATTGTAGGTGATGAAGTCGTTTATCGAAGTGATTTCACCACGATTGATTTTGCCGAGAATATCATCGCACCGCTGCAGGCGGTCGATGGTTTCGCGCCATATTTCGTTAGGCAGCCCCCATGGTTCGGGTGTGCGGCTATTCCAGTCGGAACGAAGTTCAGCGAGAGGAATATGATTATCGGGGAGTTCGCTCACCGGCGTTTCTGCATATTCCCGCCGCATTTCTTCGGTAATGATGCCGCGAGCGATGTTTTCGGGAATTTGCCTGAAATCGGTATAGCCCTTCTTGACAGCGTCGAAGATATATCGGTCGCCGCTATCGCGCAGGGTGCGCCATACATACCCATTCGGTTCAAACTCTTTGGCGGAGTCTTTCGTCGAAGTGCGCACTTGGTCAAAAAGGTAAGGCAAGATGCAGTTGCGACCAATATATTCAGTGATATCCTCTTTGGTATAGTACGCTCCCATTTGGGCGCGGTCGTTGATGTATTGCTCGAAGATATAGCCGAGTACATCGGGGTTGATGTCGCGGCCCGAAGCGGTCAGGCGAGTATCGAGATGCCAGTTCCATTTGTCGAAGAAGTCAAACAGACCGATAAACGCCTCGTCGGGAATGTCGATGTCGGCATAATCGGCTTCGAGCTGATGTTCGTCGAACATACCGCCGTTGAGATACGGTATTTTCCCGAACACTGCCTCAAAGTCGCGGGAATGTTTCGGCGTGTTCAAACCGTCATGGAACAGCCGACGAAGGAAGCTGCGATAGAAATTATAGAATTTATCCTCGCCCTCGTTTGCCCGGACATAGTTCAGCTTATTACGCAGATAGTCTACATCGAGGTCGAGAAAGCCTTTCTTCTGAATAAAATAGCAGAACATAAGTCGGTTGAGCATAACTGACGTGTACCATTGTTTATTACGGTTGTTCTTGGTCTCTACATGGTCATCTATGCCCGTAATAAAGTCGGCAAAGAGTTTATGCTGTTTCTTGAAACCGGCATAAAAATCCTTTGTGATTTTCTCGGAGTTGACGGCGAAGGCCGTCTGCACTTTTGAGCGGAGGTCTACGATATTCGTTTCCTCATCAAGTTCAAAGGTAATTCCGTCGATTTTCTGATAGAGAACTTCGGCATTGGCGTTGTCATATTCCACAAGAACCAGGTCGCGTTTCTCGTTGGTCCGTACCGGTACTACCCAAAGATCGTGAGCGGTGCCGCGCAGACGATAGATGCAGATGTAGTCAAGTGCCTGTCGCCGCAGTTTTGTGTCAATCTTTTTGGCAACACTCTGAGTGGGGATTTCATCCACCTCCGAATATAATATCTGGAAACCGCTGCGTTCAGCTATTGCGGTTATATTATATTCCTTGTCATCGACAAGAATGGGCGGCAACTGGGCGTAACCACGATAGCGGTTCCAGCCGAGTTCCGAGACAAAAAGTTCCTTGAAATCGCCTTGGCGAATGAGAGTGAAGAATTGAGGCGTTCTTAACATGGCAAGGAATTATTTATTGTATTTCATACCAAGAGAGCAGACAATTACCGGGTCGCGATGGGCATTGTCTTCCACTGGGAGGCGGCAGAGTGCACCGTTCTTGCGGATGTCGAGCACATACTGCACAATTTCATCGTTGTTCTGGTTTCGGCGCAACATCTGTCCGATAGTCAGTTTTGCCGAGTCGAGAAGGGGATAGTTATAAATATCGTCTATGGCGAGTTTCAGGTCCTCCTTGTCCTCCGCCGTATAGAAAATATTCATATCCTGCTTATAGTAGTGGTCGAGCAAATCAACAAGGCGGTAGCGGGTGGAGAAACGATTGCCGAGAATACCTGCGGTAGTCGGATCGGCGGTTTCCTGCTCTACTTGTTCGACAGCCTGGCAGACCAGTTCGTGGTGATTGGCGAGCGGTTCGACACTCGGATCCGCGAGCGAGCATTGCATGGCCTGAAGGATTTTCTTTTGGGAATGGCTGACTACCGAACCGTCAGGAGCAAGCCATGTCAATACATCGAAGTCGTTGTAAGTCCGGGCGTATGTAATGACTCCGGCGCTACCGGCATCTTCAACAGCTTTGGTGGAATAAACCATGTTTTGCAACTGAGGGATAATTTCTTTCAGCTTCGGGTTTGCGTCGGTCGCGTTCTTCCATATCTGGAAGGCTTGCGAAGAAAGGTCGACCTCGCCATCGTCTTCATCGTCGAGCGTACCTGCTTTTTCGTTGAACATATCGCGCAGGTTCTTCTCGTTACCCTCAAAGAATATTTCGTCGGAGCCGATGATATTGGCGTTTTGGTTGATACGGTTGTTAAGCCGCTCACGAAGCGAGATTATTTTCTCGACGCCATCAGCCGGGAAGAAAGAATAGCAGTATATCTGGTCCTCTTTCTGACCGATACGGTCAACACGACCGGCTCGTTGAATAAGTCGTATAATAGCCCACGGCAGGTCGAAGTTCACAATGATGTGGCTGTCCTGAAGGTTCTGACCTTCAGAAAGAACATCGGTAGCAATGATTATACGGTATTGCTCCTCGGGGGGTATATCGGGCCGGTCATTGCTAATAGGTGAGAACTTCTCGACTTCGGCTGTGGGATTCTCACATCCACCAGTTACGACGGAAAGCTGTTTAAGTCCGCGATGTTTAAGTTCGCGATAAATGTAGTTAGCCGTATCGGAATATTGCGTAAACACTACGACCTTTTCATCCCTATGCGTCGTAGTCAGCATTTCATAGAGCAGATTGAGCTTTTGGTCGGTGGTCGGTTGCCACTCTCCACAAAGTTTAATCATCTCGATAAGCGTTTCACAGTCTTTTTTAAGCTGTTGCTTGAGAGTGCGCTTGAAATACTTAGAATCTATGAAACCGACATTGTTTTTGGTCGCGATAAGGTTATAATATTCCTCGGCGCGACGCATATACTCATCGAGGTCAGTTGAGATTTTAGGCAGACCACCTTTGCCGGGCAATCCGTTTTTGGAAAATTCTTCGTCGAGAATGTTGCCGTTGACATCTTCATCGTCGATGAAATCGTCGGGCAACTGATTTTCATCGCCTATGGGTAGCCGCAGCTTATTTTCAAGAGCGTAGATGAAAACCATATTGCGAAGTATATGGCGTGAAAGCGTCAAGAGGAAAGAGAAGCCGCAACTGTCTATACGTTTGAAGAAAGTAGATTTGCAAAATCCCATCTGCTGTGTACCGGCGCGGGAAAGGTTCTCTATGATGCCTTTCTCGGTAACTGAGGCTTCCTTTGCTTTTTCTTCATTGAGGAAAGCGGTAAGACCATAGCGCGGCAGATTGAGTGATTCCATCATCTCAATCATTTTGTCGGAGTAGAGCCGGGAATACTGGTCACCGGGCGTTGTCTTGAATTTCAGTGCCTTTGGAAGACGGTCGGGAAAATATGAGCGCGATTTATCGGGGAACTCCAGATAGCGGCGACCATTCTCAGGGTCTATTTTTGCATAGTTCTCCTTGATGAAAGTGCGTGTGCGACGGACAAGGAACAGCTTCATAAGCTCGTTCCAGTCCTCCACGCAATCGCTTTTATCGAAAGCCGCAATACTGCGGATAAAAGTCTCGCTATGGGTCTGCATAAATTGGCGCTCGCCTCCGAGGCTGCGGATATAGGTTTCAGGACGCATACCGAGGTCCTGGTCTTCGTCGATAAACAACCGGAGCTGATTGGCGAGGTCGGAGAAATCCTTATTATAAGGCGTGGCCGTGAGAAGAAGCACGTTGCTGTCCTGACGGTCGATAAGTTGTTTTATGTTGCGATATCGACTGCCTTTTGCACCATTGCGGAGGTTATGGCTTTCATCGATTATTATTAGGCGATAGTAACGGGCATTGTCAACGTCAATAGGTTTCGCCATTGACATTATATCTACTTTGAGGTCATACTTGCGGGCATACTTCTTCCACATCTCCTGGAGATTAGCCGGGCAAATAATCAGAGTGCTGCTCGCGTAAGTAGTCTCGTAAATCTTGGCGATTGCACAAGCCGTGATGGTTTTACCAAGGCCTACGACATCGCCAATCATGGCACCGCCGCGCTTATCATTGCGAAGATGTCGGGCGGCGATTTTAACAGCGGTCTGCTGAAAATCGAAAAGTTCACGACGAAATTCGGGAGTGAGCGCAAATTCCTTGATGCCGCTGCGGGCTTCTTCGCTTAGATGGTAGGCGGCTTTAAGATAGATGTAATATGGGGGTATTTCATCTTTACCGGCCCACGAATTGTCGATTGCGTCTATGAGTTCTTTAGTAATGTCAATACAGAATTTGTCATCCCAGCGGTCATCGAACCAATCGGCAAGTTTCTTGGATTGGTCGCTGTCGGCAAATTCTGCATTTAACTCGCCATTTCCGCGAAGTCCTGAAAAAGTGAGGTTACTGCTGCCCATCAAAGCCATTATCTTGTTGAAATTATCGTCAGGACGATGTGCAAGATAAAGCTTGGCGTGAAGTGGATGGCGAAGATATAACTTTACACAGACCTTGCCGTCTTTAAGCTGCTGCGAAAGGCGGCGCAGAGTCAGTTCATCTTTCTTAGTCGGAAGACCGAGTTGAAGCTGACGGCGAAAATCGCGGGCAATTCTTACTTTCTGACTACGGACAAATTCAGGGTCAGGCGTACAGTCTTCATTACTATATAACCATCGCGTCAATTCTTCCGGCGGCTGATGCATTCCGACGAGCAAACGACAGATACGGAATTGCGGCTCCCTCGCAGATTCTTCCTCAACGTAATCACCGAGCAAATTATCTATCTGGTCGATAATCAAATCCCACCCTCGAAGATTAAAGTAGCCAACACAGAAGTCCACACGCTTGACGCCTGTGTTTGTTATTATATCCTGAAGTCCTTGAGTGAACTTCAAGTCTATATTGTCGAATATTCGAGCCATCAGCCTTCACAGCCACTGACTCCATATGGCAATTAGATTGGTTTGGATAAAAGAAAAGCGGGAGCCACACCATTGCTCATTCCGCTTCTTGGGGCATTTGGCCTCGCCCACTATAGTAGAATGAGCAAGGTAGAATCACCCGCGAAGTATGTATATGCAAACACTCAGTCCAAAATCAGTTGAGTTTGGACTAAGGTAACATAAACTTACCCGCGGCATCCACCATTGCTTCACTCTTGACTATAGTTTCGAAAACGGCCAAATTTCCAAGAAGCCAAGAAATAAAGCGTTGATAAACGCCTTTCGTATTATGTATACGAACCTCCCAATACCCGGTGCTTATCCTCCTCCGAGGCACCACGCATCGCGGGGTTCATATTGCAAAATTAGCAAAAATTCCTGAGACTATCATCGAGTATGCTCAGAAACATAAGCCCATAGGAGCCAATATATAAATATCGGCGCGGTTGGTAAAAATTGTTGGCAAAAGTAGTCGATATTTATATGGATTTGGGAACAAATAGGTGAATAGTAGGGCGAAAGAGCATATATAAATAATCGCCCCATTTGTAAAGATTGTGAATATCTGGTTGACAGGCTTTTATGAGTAAATTTATTTGCATAATTTTGCCGTTGTATTGATACGATGTCAATTGCAGAGACATCTTTTCAGATGGTGAACACGGGAATGCCTGCAACACTTCCCCGACGACCATAACCGCTAATAATTCATATCATGGCGGACAATTTTAATCTTCAATCAAATCAGGCAACCAACGCTGTTCCTGTCTCAACTCTCAAAGAAATCCTCACTATCGAGGAAGCTGCCGAATTTCTCAGTGTGTCGAAAAGCTATCTCTACAAGCAGACAAGCGCACAGGCGATTCCCCATTACAAGCCGACAGGCAAGAGGTGTTACTTCAAGCGAAGCGAACTTGAGGCATGGATTCTCGCCGGAAGAATCTCAACAAAATCTGAAATCGCGCAACGGGCGAATGCCTATTGCCTCAAGACCCGGAAGTGATGTGCGGCGAGATTATCTCTTTCAATACGGAGCTGTCGCCTCCAATCTACGGACTTCCGGCAACGATGCGGAGGATTATCCGTGAGGTGTCGGAGAAGCGTCAGGCAGCCATTGACTTCGCACTCGGTCCGGCGTTGGGTGCAGCAAGTATAGCCATCGGGAGCCGGATTGTGCTCAATGCCTACGGTTATAACAACCGGCTCAATCTGTGGATAATGATGATTGGACGCAGTACGGCCAATAAGACCGCTCCAATGAAGGACATCTACGCTCCGCTGTACAAAATCAACAATCGGCTGTTTGATGAATACAGCGCAAAGGTAGAAGCCGTGAAAGCCGAGCGTGCTGCCGGAAACGAAAAGCCACTTCCGAAGACCAGTCAGATTCTGATTGAGGATTCTACACCCGAAGCACGCAATCAGGCTCTGGAGGACAATCCGCACGGACTTCTCAACAGCCGCGAGGAACTGACGGCAACAATCGGCGACATCGGGCGATATGGCAGCAGCGGCGAATTGAGCGCATTGCTATCACTTCGTGACTGCACTCCGTTCTCTTCCAATCGCAAAGGCGAAGGCCTGAAAGTCATAAAGGCTCCGTTTTACTCGTGGGTGAGCGGCATTCAGCCAGGGATGTTGAAACCGACATTCGACAATCCGAAATTTCTGTCAATGGGATTCCTCAACCGATTCCTGACATTCTATCCCACCGATATGCCAAAACGCACGGCACGAAAATCGCCGGAGGCAGTAACAATCGACCCTATTGTAATGGAGGCTTGGAACAAGATTATCATCGACACATATAATAATGTAGCCTCATCTGTGATAACAGCTTCCGAATCGGCGATAGACGTATACTGCCGTTTCGTTGAAAACTCATTCCAAGCAGATGAAGCATCTGCAACCGACTACGAAGCATCCATCTGGGGAAAGTTGAGAATCTACGTTCTTCAGCTTGCTGGAATCGCCTGTGTGATGAATGCGGTCGAACAAGGAACACAACCGTCAGTCGTCACTGCAGAGCAAATGAGCTGGGCCGTTGATATGGCATACTATTCACAGGCGTCTCAACTCCGTATGCTGACGGACATAATCGGTCCGGCCAACGCAACGGCTCAACTCTCCAACAAGGAGCTGATGCTATTACTGGAGCGCCGGTTTCCGAATCTGGTAAAGTCAAAACTTGCGGAAGCAATCGGAGTAGACCCTCGTCAGGTTCGGCGATGGATGAATGAATAACGATGTCCTACGTCCTATGTCCTGTTCAAAATCCTCTGGGGAGGACGTAGGACATAGGACAGAAACAAACAATTTTATCAGCTCATGAATATTCTTGAAACTCCTATAACGATATTCGACAGCGTTACATCAACTAACGGTCGTGTCGCATCACTTGCCGAATTCCTCAATGATGCGTCGTCGCATCAACATATCCAACAAATCCGTATGACGGAGGACAAGGCTGAACGCACTCGACTAAAATCAGGTCTGCCATGCGCTACCATTTCAGCTATCTGCCCTAATGGGCGTAAGGCTGATGATGTCTTCGAGCACACTGGGTTGATCTGCATAGACATTGACGGACAGGACAATCCTGGATTTGCAAGCGGCGCCGAATTGAAAGCCGAGGTTTGCAAGGTTGCGGAGGTGGCATACTGTTCACTCTCGGCGAGCGGAAACGGCTGCTTTGCTATCTTTCGGTTGTCGCATCCCGAAAATCACCTCGGCCACTTCCTTGCACTGCAACGACTGTTCAGGTCGCGGCTCAGTATAGTCATTGATGGACAGTGCAAGGATGTGAAGCGGCTTCGATTCGCCAGCTATGATCCGGAACCATATGTCAACGACAGTGCCGAGCCATTCCGGATATTTGATGCGACAACTACCCCAAAACATAATCCGACAAAAACAACAGCTGCAATGGGGCAGCGCACTTGGAATGAAAATCCGGAAACAACACTTGACAAAGTAGCTCGTCTGACCGAAGAAGTTGTAAGACGAGGTATCGACCTAACCGACGGATATAGCAACTGGATTGAAATCGGTATGGCATTGGCGAATCTTGGAGAGAACGGAAGAGAGTTCTTCCATGCCGTCAGCTCCATTTACACCGGCTATGATCGGGCAAAGGCCGACACGAAGTTCACAAACCTTCTCAGAACAACCCGAAAGGTGACAATTGCGACCTTCTTCCACCAATGTGAGGCCCACGGCGTCACTCTCGATAGAACCGACTGACAGAGCCAACGCGCTTGCGCGAAATAAGCCTGTTGCCGCATTACCCGGTATCGGGGTAGCCTAATACCCCCCTTCGGATTAAAAATCCTCTGAGAGTTGCCGCATCGGCGGTGTCTGAGCAAGCTCCTGAATGTCGATTTTTCGTCTGTGAATAGCCGTAGATCTGTCAAAATGGCTCTCAAAAGGCGTATGTTCCCGAATGTGCTGCTTTGGCGTAGGCTTGCCGTATAAAACCCAGCATGGGGAGCCTACTTCCCCCTGCGGGCATTTGCGACAACTTCCGTTGCCGAGTCCAAGCCTACTGCGAGCATGGTTTTTATATGGCAAGAAGGCGGTTATGCTTGCTGGGTTTACTCCAAGTCTGGTTGGTAATGGTATGGCTCTCTTATTCGGCTGCGTCATACGGCAATTCAGTTTGGCAATTAACCGACTCGGCAGCATACCCAAAGTTGAGAATCACTATCCGATTATAAAAGCTATATGCTATGCGGCAATTCGATGTGAAATTCAGAAATAATAAACCACTTTTCGTTATCCGAAAAGTCAGGCTATAATTTGAAACTCTAATAGACACACCTGAATTGGTCGGCAGCACAGGATTTCAAAGGCGAGTTTCGACTATTTCGGGATTATAGAATGGAGATCGCAACCATTGTTGCGATCAATCAGATTATGCAGTTGCCACATTCAATTCAAATCCGATATGACATCACATAATTTTCTTACCGAGCGTTAGAATGATACATGGTTCGGTATCGGGCTAAAAATGTTGCCATATCTCGATACGAAAAGTTATTCCGGTCGATAAAACATCATTTGAAAATTTTTCGTCGATTCTTTCTTTTCGCGGCCGACTTTTGCAGTACACTTTCGCATTGAGTACACTTTTAGTACACCAGAGAAACAAGAAACCCCTTGAAAATCAGTCGATTATCAAGGGGTTGTGGTGCCCAGAACAGGACTCGAACCTGCACGCCTCGCAGCACTCGCACCTGAAACGAGCGCGTCTACCATTCCGCCACCTGGGCATAGGTGAGCTTTAGCTCTTTTGCGTTGCAAAATTAGTGCTTTTTTCTTTAATATGAAATTTTTGACGGATTTTTTTCATTATTTTTGTGCAGTTAATTGCGAACAAGTGTACGCAGTTGCTCCTTCATAACTATTAACTTGCTAATAACATACGATTTATGACTATTTTAAAGGAAGGGATACAGCCGGCCACATGCAGTGATCATGCAGGCTATGAGCTGAAAGAGATGGTCAAGGGCTATCTGGAATCGAAAGGTGTTTCATGTCGGGACTTCGGTACACATAGCGCCGAAAGTTGTGATTACGCCGATTACGCCCACCCTTGCGCCGTAGCTATCGAGAAAGGTGAAAATTACCCCGGTATTGCCATATGCGGCAGTGGCAACGGTATCGGTATAACCCTCAACAAGCATCAAGGTATCCGCGCCGCTCTGTGCTGGACGCCCGAACTTGCGCGTCTTGCCCGAGCCCACAACGACGCCAATGTTCTCGTATTACCCGCCCGCTTCATTTCGCCTGAAGTGGCTCTTGAAATTGTAGATGTATTCCTGTCGACTGAATTCGAAGGCGGCCGCCATGCACGCCGTATCGCAAAAATACCCGTCGCAGGCTGCAAGTGCGAATAAGAGTATCATAAAAAAGTCTTTGGATGCGAATATCCAAAGACTTTTTCAGCTATTAATCCCAAGTATATTTCTTCTGTTTGCTCAGACGTGAACGCACACGAGCCATTGCCCTGCGAGCCGGATGTGTGAGAACGAACCATGGTATGGTGAGCATGAGAGAACGCGACTTCAGTGCTTTCATAGCCTTACGCCATGTAACAATATCGAGAACTATCATGGCGACAAGAATCGCAGCCACAATAACGGTAACCTGTAGATTCGGCCAGTCGATGACAGCCGCGGCAATACCAGCAGCAACAGCTGCCAGCTGAAGTACACCTGCAAGAGACATAAGTATACGGGGCCTGCGGCGGATAAACCGCTCGGTGAATATACGCCTTAGCACACGCTCGTTGAACAGACGCGGATGATTGCCATGACGCAGACGAACAATGGAATCTTCCGACAACTCAACTTCTGTATTCGAACCACGCGCAATTTCCGATATAAAAATATCATCGTCGCCCGAATGCAGATTGAGCGACCGGGCAAAGCCTTTATTTCGTAAAAAGAGCGAGCGGCGATATGCGATATTATACTCGGTGCCGCGGAATGGCTTTCCGGCTATGGCGACAGCAAGCCATCGGACATTTTCCACAACAAAATCGAACGCACGACGCCGACGACCTGCTTGAGAATCCTCCGACGGATCAACCGCAGCGAAACCAAGCACCACCTCAACCGGAGAATCGACACTGAAACGCGCCGTCATACGTCTCAGCCACAGCGAAGACGGCACAATTGCGGCAGATGTCGTAAGAACCGCCACATCATACCGCGCCGCTTTAAGCCCGAGAGTAAGTGCAAGTTTCTTACGGCTCAGATTGACAACTCCTTCAGGCGTGAACGTCAGATAGAGATTAGGATACCGATTACGCAACATTCCCACAGTGTCGCGTACGTCACCTGCCTCTCCCTCATTGACCACAATAACCTCGTAGGCTGCCGGATAGTCCTGATTGAGAACCGTTTCAAGAAGTTCCCTCAGATTTTCAGCATCCCCCTGCGAATATATTATCACCGAGGCGGGAAGATAGTCGGCATCCGGTTTGTCCGGGCGCTCGCTGTCGGCGCGCTTGCGATAATTGATGACTGTTCTTACCCTGAAAAAATAGTAGGAAGCCACAGCAAGCACACACAATGCGCAAATACCGATGAGCCAGAGGGCCGTAAAGGATATTATAGGTGAAAAATACATTTTCTGACAGATATAATCGCCGTAAAAAAGCTCACAAAAGTAAGCATAAAAAATGAAATCACAATTGCCACCGACATCTTTTACCGGGCTTCGGCTGCTTATTAAAACAAATAAAGGAGCAGATTGTTAAATAATCAATAAGTTATGAATCTGATCCGAGATGAGAAGATATTTCTATGATGACAAAGGGTTTCACCCGACAGAGAAACAGACCGAAGCATATTGGGTGAGTATAGTCGATCCCGACCGCGAGGACGTAGGATATCTCATCGGACAAGAAGGTGTCCCTCCCATTCTTCTCGAATATCTCGAAGACAAGGACGAGCGACCACGTGTAGAGCGCAACGGCGAGTGGCTGATGACAATAATACGTATTCCCATAGAATGCGACAGCGACATAATGCCGTATACCACCGTACCGTTCGGAATCATCAGCCGATCAGGCAAACGGGTAATCACCGTATGTTTCCACAAGACGACTCTACCTGACGATCTTGCTGCACATTCATGCCAGACAAGCCTGGAGACACGGACTGTTTCCGAATTTACTCTACGCATCTTTTTCTCTACTGCATACTGGTATCTGGAATATCTCAAACAAATGTCCGACTATGTCATAGGTACCGAAAGATCTCTTGAGAAATCCGTCGAAAACGATGACCTAAAGCAACTTATGAAGCTTCAGAAATCCCTCGTTCTCTTCAATACATCTATCAAAGGCGATGTCATGGTGCTTGAAAGAATTCAAAAAATATACGAGCATGAGATCGACGAAGATCTCGTCGAGGATGTCGATATCGAGATGCGACAGGCCGATACGACCGTAGGAATATCGAACGATATCCTGAAAGCGACCATGGATTCTTATTCCTCCATAATATCCAATAACGTCAACAATGTCATGAAGCGCATGTCTGCGCTATCGATAATTCTAATAGTACCGACCTTCGTAGCCTCGCTCTACGGCATGAACGTAGATATCCTCATAGCCTCGCCATATGCATTCTGGATCATTCTCGGCATCGCCGCAGTCCTTACCACCGTCGCCTTTCTATGCCTTCGCAAACTCAAGTGGTTATAACAATCTAAAAGCCATGTTCTATAACGATTCTGTCAGATCCCGACGAAACATCCAAGTGAATGCGCGATCGAGACGTTGTTCACCATATTGATAATGATTGCCCGGCACAAGTTCGAAAACATCGTCGATGCCGTTATCATGCAGATATCTTACAATCTCTATGCTGTCAGCCTGCACCGGCCGGAATGCCTTTACCTTCGTTTTAGCTTCCAGATCACCTAACAGAAAATATGCTTTTCCGGTCTTTTCCGGAACATGTTGCGACTTTATCCACGCGACAAAGCCGTCATACCAGAACGATCCGGACAGACAGATTATGTTGTGGAATGTATCTTTTGTCATCCACTGCCAAAGCGCGAACAGACCCGAGAGGGAAACGCCTGCCAAAGTTCTTTCGATACTGTCGGTCAAGTCCATCCGCTGTTCAATAGCCGGAATCACTTCCGTTATAAATGTCGAAAGGAATCCGAAGGCTTTCCCCTTGAAATCAGGACTGCCAGGCGGTTCTCCCTTAGCAGGCCAGGGCGTGAGATCATCATCCCAGTCCATACCAGTTATCACTGCTATCGATACGCCGAACTTACGTGCCGCTTCCTCAATCCACTCCCCGAGGCAATCAAGAGGATAAAGCACATAGCATATCCTTTCGGTCGATTCCATTACCGACACTATTTTAAGATTTGCTATTCTGTATGTCTGCATATTTCATAATCCCTGATAATTCCTTAAACCCTGTGCTTGTATATAACGAACGCGCACCATCGCTCGTCTCAAGCCAGATTTTGCCGCAATCCAGCTGCAGCGCCTTCTCCACAAGCCAGCGTACAATCGAACGACCGATACCTCGTCCGCGATATTCCTTGCGCACATAGATATTCATCAGATAAGCACACTGCCCTGAATGATTATCGGGTGAAGGCAATTCTTCCGACAGACATATGGAACCACATCCCACATCAATATTGTCTATTGCCGCAACAATCGCAATATGTGTTCCGTCTTCAATATGTTTCCTGTAATACCGTCGGTTGGCCACGAGTAATCTCTTTGAAGGAATGCACCCGAACACTTCTTCTATTACCTCTTTGCGCCAATACATCAAAGTAGGTATGACTGTTGTCTCTCTTATAATAAGTTTCATCCCCATATCCCTTCTTTCATTATAACCGGCAGTACCCGATCATTGACCTTCCCGCGTTTTGTAAGTGGGATTTCGTCCATCCTTACAAAAAACTCAGGCACCATAAAATCGGCAAGACGGGAACGCAAAAAGTTTTTTATCCGACTTATTCGACAATTTTTATGTGAAGGAACAAAATAAGCCGTGAGATATGCCAGACCCTGTTCATCGGTAAACGCACGCACAATTCCACGTTCCACACATGGCGATTCATTAAGCACATTCTCCACTTCTTCCGGT
Source organism: uncultured Porphyromonadaceae bacterium (assembly GCA_905202215.1). Taxonomy (GTDB): domain Bacteria; phylum Bacteroidota; class Bacteroidia; order Bacteroidales; family Muribaculaceae; genus CAG-873. The sequence goes on along the minus strand of CAJKRG010000006.1, from coordinate 71,868 downwards.
TCCACCCTTTTGCCGAGTATCATCACCTGCTTGTCCTTGCGATGCAGAAACGCGATATTGCCATCGGCCAACCGATAACCGAGATCACCGCTACGGTACAACCGGACTCCGTTATCCAACGTAACGAAATTCATCTGCTCCGGCGGATCTCCGAGGTAACCGCGCGAAACGCCTTCCCCGGAAATACATATTTCCCCGGTATCGCCGTCGCGAACTTCATCAAGATTTTTATCGAGAAGCTTCACTTCAACACCCTTTACAGCTCTTCCGACCGGATATGTGCCGTCATCGAGGGAATCGGCATTATCGACACGATAATATGTCGCGCAGACTGTTGTCTCACTTGGTCCGTAAGTGTTATAAATCCTGAAACCCTGATCTTTGAGCCAGGTGATGTAAGACTCCCGTATCACATCGCCTCCGCTGATGAGCAAACGTAACTTTGACGGATAGCAACGATAGCGGTTCATATCAGCAAGAAGATATGGAAAACCGCTTATTTCAGTAACACCGTGTCTTTCACAAAAGCTCATGAGATCTGAGATACTGCCTTCACATATTTCTTTCGAGGGTATTGCGAGTGCCGCGCCACTTAGGAGAGTCGTAAAAACTTCCTCTACAAAAATATCAAATGAGCATATGGAATATTGCAACATAACATCGCCCGGCGCAACATGAAATTCGTTTTCAAAAGCCTCCGCATAGTTCACCACACTATGATTCTCGACCACAACACCCTTCGGCCGGCCGGATGTGCCGGATGTATACAGGATATAAGCCACGCCGCCCGGCTCAGATCTGTCTGCCAGGGGTTGTGCTTCCGGAAGATTACGGCAATACTCATCAGTGATTATGAAATCCACGCCTGCGCTACGCATCATATAATCTGTGCGATCTTCCGGCAACGACGGCTCAGCCGGTACATAAGCCGCACCGCTTTTCAGGACAGCAAGTATAGCCGCTATCATTTCGATGCTATGCCCCATTACCACTCCTACTACCCGACATTGTTTTGCATAAAATTTCGACATTATGGCATTTGCCATAATATCCAGTTGCCGATAGGTTACAGATCGGCCATCTTCAATTACAGCAAGAGCATTCGGCTGCCATCCGACCCACCGGGAAAATCTATCGTATACAGTCCTTCGATCCATCTTATTCCTTTTATAACATCAAAGGCAAAAAATACACGATTTGTTCACTCAGAATTTTAGTACATTTCGAATCATCCACATAGACAAATGTCATTCACGCATAGAAAAGCTGCATTCCGAAAAGTTTCATGCCCAACTTTTGGAATGCAGCATACACTTGCGTATCCGCAATTTATTTCATGTTGTCACCATACGACAGAAGTAGCAAGAATCGTACCATCGGTTGCGTCTTCAGCGGTAAAAGAATTGCCGCGATACTGCACGCAGAGCATTACAAGAGGTTCGCTGCCGCTGTTCCGTACCGAACGTTTTCCATCGGGAGCCACGCGTACTACGCTGCCCTCCTCCACTGCGAATACATTTCCGTCAACCTGAAAGTCTCCCTTACCTTTCAGAAAAAAATATAGCTCCTCATGATTTTTATGGGTATGCAGAAATCCTGTCTCTTGCCCCGGAGCAAATACCTGAAACGAGAACTCAGCTCCGGTCGTTCCAAGTGCAGAACCTCCGAATACCTTGCCGGGAATTTTGATTTCCGGCCCCAGTTGAAGTACGTAATCTTTGACATCGGCAAGCTTACCGATATTGACCGCATTGTAGTTTTCAGCCTCTGAAAGTTTCTCAATCTGCTTCATAATTTCTTATCTTATTTATTGTTTTCCGGAATGGATACCACACCAAGCTGCACGAGCATCGTAAAAAGATCAGGCAAGCCATGCTCACGTATTATTTTTCCATTTTCGAATTCATATATGTTTATAGCCGTTACATTCACTTTCCGGCCTGTCGGAGGCATACCCATGAACGGATTGCAATTAGTACCTGTCATCGCAAAACGTATCATGACTTTATTACCTTCCGCTATTGTCTCTTCCGGAGTCCAGCGGACATCGGGCATCGCGCCACGCATCATATTCAGTACTTCGGTATATCCCCGGAAACCATGCATTGGTTCCGATGACGTCGGAGCATAGAAAATGACATCGGGAGAGATTACAGACTCGCCAAGTTCTGTATCGCCAGTATTGATGAAGCGAATGAACTTATCCATCACTTCGAGATTAGGGTTTATGCTGTCCATTTCAAATAACATATCTTTTTCGTACCGCAAAATTACGGCAGAAGAGCATGCCTGTCAAGAACTTACTTTCAGCTCCAATAGTAACCTTTTTATCACTATTACAGACTCACAATAAATTACAGACACATTATTTTTCGAAAATTTTTACGTTTCCGCACATATTTCCCGTTTTGTCAGTAACTTTGCAAAATAAAGTATAAAAACATGAAGAAAAAAGAAGAGACAAACTCCATAATAGAAATCTGCCCCATCCGGAATGTCGTCGCCCGCTTCGGCGACAAATGGTCTTTGCTTGTACTACTCGTGATCGATAACGCCGGTATCGTCCGCTTCAATGAACTCGGACGCCTGATACCCGATATTTCGACCCGGGTACTATCTGGGACACTGAAAACACTTGAGGCAGACGGACTGATCAGCCGCAAAATCTATGCTCAGGTACCCCCGAAAGTCGAATATAAACTTACCGAGACAGGAAAATCACTGATTCCAATCATCATGCAGCTTACAGAGTGGGCTCAGACCAATATGAAGACCGTCATGAAACATCGCGCCGAATATCAGACTGCCTTTAACGAATGACACACGCCTCGCGCCTCACTCGCATATCTCGACAATAAGATTCCCGATGACACGAATGCTACTCTCGTAATAACCGTCGCCAGTCGTGCGAGGACCCGACAGCACTTCGTAACCACAGGCTTTCAGTCTCGCGGTAAGACTGTCGACCGCTTTTTTGCCCCCGACAGCAAACGACAGATGTGTATAGCCTGCTCTATACTCGTCGAAATCCTCGGCATGCACTTCCGGTCGTGACATTACCTCGACACGACAATCCCCGTCAAACGACAGAAAATACGACCGTAATCCTGTACGAGTATTATGATACATCCCGTTGGCCAGAGCTCCGAAATGTTCTACAAAAAACTGCCGCACCTTTTCAAGGTCTTCTACATATATTGCAATATGATCAACTTTCATAGCCGTTTTTGCTATAACCATATAAAAATGGCGGAAAGAGATATCATAGACCGTCTTTCCGCCATTTTATTATAATCTATTTATTGTTGTTTATCGAACCGCCCGTGCTGGTAGAGATATTCGACGGATGTGCTATGTTGCACTTTATATATCCTCCGGTACTTGCCTCAGCTTTACCCTTGTCTGCGGTCATTGCAGCAGTATTGATCGAGCCGGAAGTATTCGCTTCGAACTCAGCATTCTCCGCACGGCCTCCCTTGACACTAACCGAACCGCTCGTACTGGCATCCGCTGAAAAGCGTCCGCACTGCACGGTCTTGATCTTGACAGCTCCCGATGTGCTGACCTCGACATCAGCCTTGCTGCCGGCAGTAAGTTGCTGGATACTTATCGAGCCGGAAGTAGAAGCATCCATATCGCATGAACCAGCGGTAGCTTTACCGAGCAGAATGACAGCTGAGGTGGAAGCCGCCAGATCGAGATCGCCTGTTGTGGCAAGTGCCCCCCGGACCTCCACTTTAGAACTTAAGGATGCATCTATCTCCTTGAGAGTATTGACTGTAACCTCGACTGTTGTTTTGGCATTGCCCTTTATATTGAAATTTTTAGGAAAGTGAATATCCAGTTCGCCTCCATGACTGCTCACTTTGAGTTCTTCGATAAGATTGTCGGGAGCGCTTATCTTGGCCGAACCAGTCGGATGACCGATATGCACAATCAGATTGACTCGTGAAACATCTATTTCATCGAAAGAACCGACAGATACCGTCTTGGTGACAATATTTGAACTCGGAGTGACAGTACGTGCGCATGCCGGCAAATATGCCACTGCAGCGATAAGAAGTGCTGATAAGATTTTCATGTTTTTTCAGTTGTAGAAATTAGAAGCTGTATATATAAGACGCAAAAAACGTCCGAATGTTACACCCGAAAAACAGAAAAATTCAGATATCGATCAATACCAGCTCACACCGTTTGACAACGAAGAACGCTTATCGTATTTCAAGTCGCTGAGCATGGCCGATTTGACTGCAATATGGAAATTATAACTTTTGAAAGGACCGACCGGAACGAAACTTGCACTCATAGAGAAACAGTGCAGATCGCGCGAGATGTTGCAGTTCATATATGCGATCTTGTGCGTATCGAAATTATATGAGGCCGACAGTGAGAAATTCCAGTTCGGCGTAGGTCTTATATTTCCCGAAAACGACAGATTCTGGGTTATCTTGCCGTCATACTCCATCTTCTGCTTGTTGAATGCGCCGTATCCGTAATTAACCGAATAATTCAGAGTAAGACTCCACGGGACTTCCCATTTGGCATAGCCGTCGGCACCGAATTCCGAACTATTGTTGTCATTTTCCTGGTCGCGCTGATTGCGTTCGTTCATGGCACCTGAATTCTGGCTGTTGTCCTGATTGTTATTGTCGTTCGGATTATCTTTCTTGTTTTTCTTCTTGAAAGTATCGTTATTGAACGTATACGAGAACGATGTACCGGTGCGCATTAGACGCCCCAGTCCCTTACCGGCTGCAAGACGCGTCTTGTTGACACGCACGGGATTTCCGGCCTCGTTCAACGCATAAGTATATACATCCCATGTAGCCGACAGATTGAGATTGAAACCTTTGGTAAGACGCAGCAGTATCGAGGTCGAGAGATCGCTCCAGTTAAGTGAATCGGCTGCAAAATTGTAGCTCTCCTGTATGTTCAGATTCTCTATGAGCGATATTTTTTTCTCGCCTATTGAATCATTGTCGGATTTCACTTTCATCTCAAGGTTGTTGGCGAGCGAGAAACTTACCGTACCCGATTTGCCTTGTCCCGGTACACCAAACAGCGAATTGGGGAAATAGCTGTATTTTTTCATCTGCTGCTGGCCACGGGTGTCGACATAGTCATACTGACCATAATACCCGAAGAATGGCGATGAAAAGTCAGGATTACCGCTGAACGAGATCGACGGCGTCATCACGTGACGTATCATCTTTATCTTTTTGCCGAGTGGCCCGATAGGCTGGAAAAAACCATAGAGTTTGGTATCAAGCGACACCGAAGCCGAAAAATCCCATACATTATAGAAACTGTAGGTCGTATCCATCACTTCGACATTGCGCTCGGCATCCCAGTCGCGCTTCACTTTTGTAGTATACATGCGGTCGGTCAGATTGATCGACGGTGTCACATTTATATAGTTGAAAAGATTGAATGTCGCCGATATAGGTATTGTATGCCTCATGCCGTTTCGCCAGTCCTTTATAAGACTTTTCTTAAAGAACACATCCTGCTTGGCAGTGAGTGAATTCTGTAATACGCCGGTATACGACAGTTTTATTTTCTCATACCACTTTTCTGCGCCAATAGCCTTCTTGCGTTTGAATGGATAAACCTGCGACATCGTCACCGTCACATTCGGGAACGACACTGCCAGTGTCGAGTCTTGTGTACGCTGGCTGACATTCATAGTCGTCGACAGACTCCACTTCGTGCCGGGAAAACGGTAGGTCATATTGACGGTCGAACTCTTGGTGTTTTCAGTGAACGACGGTGAATAATATGAATTGAGGTCGTTTCGTGTATAGCCCGAAGTTGTGAAGTTCACACTCGCCGACAACGACATATTGGGATTGGCCTTGGAGTCCTGACTATGACTCCAGAGAATCTGGAAGTTGGTCTGAACCGAATGATCGGGCGAACCTTTCTCTCCCAGAATGGTTTTAAGGTAATTAAGGCTGAAATTTCCGCTATACTTATATCGTTTCGCATAAGTCGAACGGGCGTTTATGCCCCACGAACCTTTTGTGTATATCTCGCCCGTAAGCGCAAGATCTATATTGTCGTTGATGGCGAAATAATAGCCGCCGTCGCGCAGATAGAAACCGCGGTTATAATCGTCGCCGAAAGTCGGAACGATAATACCCGAGGCATAGCTGTCGGTAAACGGGAAATAACCGAAAGGCAGTGCGAGAGGCAGCGGTAAACCCGCAAGAACCATATACGTCGGACCGAACACCACGTTCTTGCCCGGATTAACCTTTGCCTTGGTCATCTGAAAATAGAAGTGAGGGTCATCGTGATTGTCACAGGTCGTATACTTACCGTCACCGATATAGAAACTGCCGGTCGAATCTTTCTTAGTCGTGCCACCCGTCAGATAACCTTCGCCCTGCTGAGTGATCACATTTTTTATATAGCCCTTCTCTGTCTGGAAATTATAGCGCATCGTCTTGGCCTCGTAGTCAGTACCGCCCTGACTGAACACAGGCTTGCCTATAAGCTCGCCGGTGGAATCCTCGCGACCTACGGCATATACGGTATTATCGCGCAGATTCATCTCTATCTGTTCGGCATCAAGCTTTATGTCGCCATAAGTGACAGAACTCGAACCATACATGAACGCCGAATCCCGGCGTATGATAAGCATGGAGTCTGAAGATGTAAACAGAACGGGAGCATCCAGATCGGCTTTGGTATAGCGCATTCGCGAAGGGGCTGAGGCAATGGCTCTGTTGACAGCGCGCGACGAATCTGCAGGTACCACAAGCACCGAATCGACTGTCGCGCTCGTATCCGCAGCCATTATTGCCGGTGCAGACAAAGGCACGACGGAGTCGAAAACCCCGTCGGGCATATCGGGCAGTGATGTGCCTTTACCCGAAAAAGCCATCGAGATGGCCCCAAGTATTAAAACATATATTAATAATCGTCGCAACGGCAGATTCGTTTTGAGCCACAAAGTTAAACAAAAAATATGTCATAGCGCCACTCCGCATGTTAAAATGCGTTCAAACCATAGTGCGACTGTCGCAACAGACTGAGTTAAAAGGCAATCGGCCCCATAGCCGGAATCCTTAATGTCAAAATATTTTGGTAATTCGGATTTTTTTCGTACATTTGCAGGCCATTACGAATTGGCGACCTACCATCGCCGTTTCTAAAAGACTGATTAATACGTATTAAAGAGAGAATAGCAATGAAAAAAGACATCCATCCCGCGAACTACCGTGAAGTGGTGTTCAAAGACATGTCGAACGAAGAAACATTCATCACCCGTTCGACTGTAGCCACCCGCGAGACCATCGAAATCGACGGAGTGACCTATCCCCTGGTAAAACTTGAAATCACCAGCTCTTCGCACCCCTTCTTCACCGGCAAGCAGAAACTCGTCGACACCGCAGGCCGCGTAGACAAGTTCATGAGCCGCTACAGCGTTCGTAACAAGAAATAAAAACCTTTATAGAATTCCGGATCGCCAATGCGCAAGGCCACTCCGGATCTCAAAAGGAAAAATATGAAAGCCGACCTCCGGGGTCGGCTTTTTACGTATATCCGGACAATATACGTATGACGCGGAGCTGTCTGTCCGCTTTTTTTTCGTATTTTTGACTCTGTTATTCGTTTTTTTGCAAAAACAAACCATAATATGAAATCCAATACCATTATTGCAGTTCTTGCTCTTGTCTGTGCCGCCTGCCAGCCCCGTCAGGAAGGCGTATCGGACTTCACCACACATCTCTCCGAAATCGCGCCCGGCTACAGTGCCACATCAGTCAATACGGCGGTATTCCGCACAAATTCAATAGTGAGCTACGGCGACACACAGTATGCGGCATATTACGATCCGGAGGGATATGTCACTCTCGCCTCGCGACCCCACGACACCGACACATGGACCATCGAACGCTCTCCGTATAAAGGTAAAGTAACGGACGCTCATAATGTGATATCTATCGGAGTTGATGGCGAAGGATATATCCATGCGGCTTTCGATCATCATGGCGATTCACTCCACTACGCCCACAGTATCGCCCCCGGATCGCTGACTCTCGGTCCCCTCGAGGCAATGACAGGCGAAAACGAAACCGATGTCACTTATCCCGAATTTCATCTTCTGCCCGATGGAACTCTGATGTTCGCATACCGGTCCGGATTCTCCGGCGGCGGCAATATGGTACTTAACCGATATAATCCTAAGACAAAATCATGGAGCCGTGTCCACACCGTCCTTCTCGACGGCGAAGGCGACCGCAACGCCTACTGGCAGATGACCGCCGACCGACAGGGAACAATCCACTTGTCGTGGGTATGGCGCGAATCAGGACTGGTGGAAACTAATCACGATCTGTGCTATGCACGCTCGCGTGACGGCGGCATTACATGGGAACGTAGCGACGGCACACCCTATACCCTCCCTATAACAGCAGACGAAGCCGAGATTGCCTGGCCCGTACCGCAAAACTCCGAACTCATCAATCAGACATCGATGACAGCCGACAGCAAAGGCAATCCCCTTATCGCAACATACTGGCGCGAACAGAACGATTCCGTTCCGCAATATCGCCTCATAAATCACGACGGCGAACACTGGAGCATGAGCACAGTCGGCAAACGCAAAACACCCTTTTCACTCTCAGGCGGCGGCACAAAAATGATTCCTATTGCCCGGCCGCAGATACTCGCCGACGGCGACGAAGTCTACTTCGTATTCCGCGATGCCGAACGCGAAAGCCGGGTCAGCCTCGCCTATCGCTCGGGTAAAGATTCGGAATGGACAATCAGCGACCTCACGGATTTTTCGGTCGATGCATGGGAGCCGAGCATAGACCCCGTGCGGTGGACAGCCGACAAAAAACTCGATATCTACGTACAATGCGCATCTCAGGGCGACGGCGAGCGAACCACCGATGCGGCACCCCAGCCCGTATATGTCCTCGAGTTACGCAAGACTGAACAATAACACCCTCAGAGTGTTTAGAATGTAAATGATACACTAATCCTCTCCTCCGATTTACCATCGCATTATGGAAAACTTCTCATACTACTCCCCTACTCTCTTCGAATTCGGACGCGGTGCCGAGGAAAAAGTCGGTATGCTGACATTCCTCACAGGAGCCGCCAAGCTTCTCATTGTCTATGGCAGGAAATATGCCAAAACAAACGGACTCATCGACCGAATTACCAATTCACTCAATACACTGGGAATAGAACATGTAGAATTGGGTGGCGTCGAGCCCAATCCGACAGACACACTTGTCTATGAAGGCATCAAACTCGCGCGCGCAAAAAAAGTCGATGGTCTTCTTGCCGTCGGAGGCGGATCGGTCATCGACACCGCCAAAGCCATCGCCGCAGGCGTGCCATACAAAGGCGATTTCTGGGATTTCTTTGAAGGGAAGGCCCGCGTCGAGGAGGCGTTGCCGGTCGGCGTTATACTCACAATACCCGGCGCGGGCAGCGAAGGATCCGGCAACAGCGTGATCACTCGTTCGGCCGATAAGCGCAAAATCAGCGTACGCACCGACAGTATTTTAAAGCCTCGTTTCGCCATCATGAATCCAGAAATGACTGTAAGTCTCTCGGCAAAACAGACAGCCATAGGTGTGGTCGATATGATGGCCCATATACTCGAACGCTATTTCTCGAATACCTCGCGTGTCGAAGTCACCGACCGCCTTGCTGAAGGATTACTGATGGCTCTCATGACCGAAGCCCCCAAAGCCATGGCCGATCCGTCCGATTATCAAGCTCGGGCAAATATAGAATGGGCCGGAACTTTGGCTCACAATGGCCTCGTCGGTTGCGGAAGACAGGAAGACTGGAGTTCACACGCTATGGAGCATGAAATCAGCGCACTTTATCCCGAGGTTGCCCACGGTGCCGGGCTCGCCGTTGTCATGCCGGCATGGATGTCGTTCATGGCACATCATAAACCGTCGAAAGTCGCACAGCTCGGACGACGCATTTTCAAGATAGAGGTTACCGACGACCGCTCGGCAGCCATCGAGACTGTCGCCTCCCTCAAGGCCTACTTCACAGCCATGCTCCGAATGCCATCGACATTTAAGGCTCTCGGAATCGAGAACCCCGACATCGACACCCTCGTCCGCAAACTCCACGAAAACAAAGGCGAGTCCCTCGGTAACTACTATAAGCTCACCCCGGCCGACACCCGCCAGATCTACGAACTCATGCTCGATCCCTCGCAGACAACAAAAACCGAAGATGCCTGCCAAAAATCCGAATCCTGATATAGGCTGAAACAATATACGACAATGCCGGTACATGCCCGATGGCTGTGCCGGTATTTTTCACAATTCAATAATACCAAGACCCTGGCGGACTATTTCCGGAGACGAGCTGTCAAGACAGTCTATGACTGTACTCCCTTCGGTAGCGCCGTCTCCCCCGTCGATTACCACAGTTACTTCCGGTGTGCCTGAATAGCGCAGGCCGAGCGCCCGCGGATCGGCAGCCTCGACAAGTGCGTCGTCACTGTCTCCGAGAGGAACCGAAGCACTCATCACAGGATTGCCGAGACTTTCGGCAAGAGCCATGGCTATAGCATTGTCCGGCACACGTACGCCAACCGTCTTGCGGCTCTTGAAAACTTTCGGCAAAGTGCTTGCAGCTGGCAAAATGAACGTAAATGCCCCCGGCAGATTTTCCTTCATCAGACGAAAAGCGCGATTATCGATCCTGGCATATTCAGCCGCCTGCGAGAGTCCTGAGCAAACTACCGACAGTAGATTTTTATCGGGATTTATACCTTTCAGACGGCATAGGCGTTCGACGGCGCGGTTATTGAGCGCATCAGCACCGAGAGCATAGAATGTATCTGTCGGATATACTATTATCTCGCCTCGGCGCATGGCATCCACAGCCTCGTCTATATACCGTTGATTCACGGAATTAGGATATACGGTAAGTATTTTCATGGTCTGTAATATCTGACATGGATGTCCTTAGAACCGGCATAATCAGTGAGAAGGCGCCTGGCCATAGCCTCTACTTCCTCAGGCGTTACTTCGGAAGAACCGTACATATTGACAGTCATAAGCAACCGTCGGCTGTCAGGCGAAAGCTTGGTGCGGTCATTATCGGAAGTCGGAGTGCCCACCCCTCCGACAGTATCGCGATAAACGGGCAAGCCTTCTATGTTCAGCAAACCGCGTCCTATAGCCTCGTATGGCTCTCCGGCACGACCGACACCGAGAATCAGCCGGTCGCCTGCTATTTTGTCGGCATCAAAACCGCCTATCGAATGTCCCGTGACCATAGACAGAAGATTGATGAGATCAATCACTGTAAGAGTTCGATACAGTTCAAGACCTTTCACCGCACGCCGGCAAAGAGCCTCTGCACTCGGACGGTAACGGTTGGGATCCTTGCCGAGAGTTTTATATACAGCTCTCGTAGCATCTATAGCCGGACGATGACGCACCATCTCCATTGGCGTCGAAGATGCGATACCGGCGGCACAGCCGCATATTTCACTCCAAAGAGTATCGGAAGTGGGGCCGTTGTCAATATCAGCCTCCACACACATCACCGTCAGCAATGGGGCGGCATCTTTTATAGCGGGTTCAAATGAAATTTCCATAACGCCTGCAAAGATAATGAAACGGGGCCGCTTTTTCAAACAGACCCGTTTCATTATATCTGAAAAAAGCCGGGCGGAAGGCTTCTCGACCTTCCGCCCGGCTCGGGGGGTATTTGTCTATCGCATTGCCGATATCAATAGTTCCACTGGCAGGCTATCATTCTCAGGTTCGGGCAGGCTATGGTTCGCATGTCGGTAATCATGTTGTAGCGACAATTGATGTAGGTAAGAGCCTGGTCGAAAGAAACATCGAGCATTGTAAGTTCGTTGTTGTTGCAGAGAAGGCGCTGCAGGAAGGTCTGATTGCTGAGTGTGAGCTGGGTAAGGTCGTTGTACGAGCAGTCCACGAAGATAAGGTTAGGGCAATTCGACACTTCGAAGGAAGTAAGATCATTATAAGAGCAGACAATATCGAGGAGAGCGTTGCACTCGCGAAGTCCGAGCTGCTTCATATTATTGTCGGAGCAAATAAAAGTAGAGAGAGAAGGAAGACCGGAAACAATCATGTTGGCAATCTGATTGTCGTCAACATTAAGATTCTGAAGACTTGTCACACCCGAAAGTGTCACACCGGTAAGCTTGTTATAGCCGCAATAGAGGTTCTTGAGGGCAGTGCAGTCAGCAATTACGAGACTTTCGAGGTGATTGCTCTGACAGTTAAGAGTCTCAAGAGTCGGCGAGGCCTGAAGATCGAGAGCCGCCAGAAGATTCGAAGCTATATTGAGATTCTTGAGCGAAGGCACATTGTTGAGCGAGAACTCGGCGATGCGATTATTATTGATCGTCAGCTTGGTAAGCGATGTACATCCGTCAAAATCGGCTTCCGAGATACGGTTTCGGGAGGCATTCACTTCGGCAAGGGCTGCATCACCCTTTGCTGTGATACCCTGAAGTTTATTTCTCGATACATCCACTTTTGTGAGAGCGGTGAAACCGCTGAGATCGAGAACGCCTGCAAGGTGTTTGTCTTTCCAGTCGATGGCGGTAACATTCTTGCCTACGACAGTAACGCCTTCCCAGGTGGAAGGATCCTTAATGTTTGTAATCTTGAGAGCTTCGGCATTGGTAGCGGCGTGTTCGGCCGGCTGAGCCAGGAAATTCTGAAGCTGTTTGAGCTCGCCCTTGTTTACCTGAGCGAAAGCTGCTGCACTCCCGAGAGCAACAGCGAGGATGAATGCGATTCTTTTCATGACATATTAATAATAGTGTTCTTATCTCTTTTGTCTCTCAGATAGTTGAATTATCCGATTTTGATATTACAACACGGTTACAGAGAAAAAGGTTCTGAATTTTTTAAAATTTTTCAAAATTATTTCTACTGACCGATAAAGATGGCATATCGTCTTTTATCGTTATCTTTGTCAGAAAAAATATGGCAGACAATTATCTCGAAAACAAAATGGAGGAACACCGCCGCAGTCTCCACCGACCGGCGGTAAAAAGCGGCGCACGACGTGCCGGAGTCCTCACCCCCGGACTACATCTGAATTTCCCGCCTCTCTGGGTAACTCTTCTCGCCGACACGGCCACTGAGGCCGCTCCATTCGTATCGGCAATGAGAGAAGCCGGTATTTCCGTGGCATTATGTTGCCGGAACGGCGGTAAAAATGCTTCGGTTCTCGCTCAAAAATTTGGAGTAAGACACTATCCCGACAATTGCGGAACAGAACAGATCATCACCGATCTCGCGAGAAACGGCAACACACCTCTGTGGATCCTTAACCTACGCACGGGAGCATCGGTTCCACATTCGATCAGTCTCACACCCGCTGCCACCGATATTGAACCCGCGATACTCGCACGTGAGTTTCTGTTCCTGATTCATCCCGAACATAAGACGCTTCTGGAGGCGCAGAGCCTGTTCGCAGTCACAATATGAACAATAACGTCACAGGCGACGTTTTCAGATAAAATCATCAAAACATATATCATCATGAATTTTATCTGGTTCATTCTCATCGGTCTGGTATCGGGTTTCGTAGCCGGCAAGCTAATGCGCGGCGGCGGATTCGGACTTGTTGTCAATCTCATCGTCGGCATAATAGGCGGAGTTCTCGGCGGATGGTTATTCAGCCTGATCGGTATTTCTGCCGGCGGAATAATAGGCAGCCTGATAACATCTGTCATCGGAGCTATCGTCCTTTTATGGCTGGTAGGACTCCTTAGTCGGAAATCCTGAAATATACAAAGGATATCATAAAACATCACCTCTGAAAAACCGGTAATTCTTGCCCGACAAGTTTTGCCGGTCGTTGTTTTTTGGCTATTTTTGCACAACGAAAAACACAAAAAACAACGTAAGCCCATGAATTTACGCAAAATCTTTCTGGCAGCCGCAATATCTGTTTCTGCCTTTTCTTACATGTCAGGGCAACGCATGGCTGTACTTAGCGATGTCCATGTCACACCCGGGAACGCAAATGAATCGCAGTTGCGCCTGGCTGTCGATGAAATAAACAAAGGAAAATACGATTTCGTGGTGATGAACGGCGACCTCGGCAACGAAGGATCAGACATCGAACTCAACAATGTAAAAAGCATTCTTGACGGAATCAAAGCACCCTTGTTCGTTCTCCCGGGAAACCACGAGGATACCTGGAGCCAAAGTGCAACAAAAACATTCGTCGACCTCTGGGGTAACGACCGATTTGTAGCCGAATTCGACTCTCTCATCATCATCGGTATCAATTGCGGTCCATACATGAAGATGGGCGACGGCCATGTGAAACAGGAAGATCTGCACTGGCTCAAAGCGACACTCGACTCTCTCGCAACACCAGGCAAACGCGTGCTGTCATTCAATCACTATCCCCTCCTCGACGATCTTGACAACTGTGCCGACTATCTTGAACTGCTCGAACAATATCCTGTCATCGGTCATATCAACGGACATTACCATACCTGGCGCCGCTACAAAGCCGGCGGAGACAACAGCGGCAGCGATCTTCCTTGTGTGATGACTCGTGCCTTAGACATGCGCGACGGCAAATACGGATATACTATAGTCGAAGTCGATCCTGCATGGGTACATATTTATAATAAAAATATCGGAGAAGCACCAGAAGCCAAATACGCTTTCCCGGCAAAAACAACCCACAAGAAGGCCAAACGTCCGGAAAAACGCGACATCACCGTCCCCGAAGGCTTTGCCGTGGATAAGGTATGGACCGACAGCGCCTCCATATTCACCCGCCTTGGCTTCGACCGCGACAACATCTATTTTGGCAATTCGCTGGGCCAGGCCCGCGCCATCGACCGCAGTACCGGCCGCACATGGAGCACTCCGACCGGCGCAAGCCTCTTCAGCCGTCCTGTGGCACTGAAAAACCGCCGTGTCGCATTCCCATCGCACGACGGCATCCTCATTCTTGATGCCCGCAACGGCCGTAGCGTTAAAAAACAGACCTCGAAAGAAGGCCCGTATGTAGCCGACGGAGTTATCACCCCCGACGGAAAAGGCTATATCCAGGGCGCATACAAACGCATGGAACGTCGCCGCCCTGACAACGGGAAGCTCGTATGGAGTTATGATTCCATTTTCAACTACTGTCAGGCAGCCCCCGCAATCGACGGTTCCGATCTCGTGTTCGGCGCATGGGACACAAATCTTCGCGCTCTCGACCTCAATACGGGCAAACTCAAATGGGTGTGGAACAACGGTAAGACAGCCAACATGCTCGGTCCGGGCAACGTCGTACCAGTAATCACAGGCGACAAAGTGTTTGTCGTGGCCCCCGACCGCTATATGACTGCTCTCGACCGGGCGACCGGGCGCCAGCTGTGGCGCGACAACAGCCACCGTTACCGCGAAAGTCTGGGCCACAGCGAGGACGGCACACGTATCTATGCCAAGACCATGGACGGCGAACTTGTGGCAGTCGATGCCACAGCTCCCGGATTCAAGGAACTCTGGACTCTTGATCTCGGTCTCGGATATGAACATGCCCCCTGCATCGTAGTCGAAAAAGACGGGTATATCTACGCAGGCAGCCGCCGCGGAATTGTGACCATAACCCGCGCCGACGGCCCCGAACTCGTAGCGTCGCTACCTCTCGGCGTAAGCGAGGTCAACGGCATCGACATCGATCCTGTGTCCGGCGACATCTACGTATCACTTATCGAGGGAACCATCTGGCGCATTGCCCGCAAATAATCCATAGAAGATAAAAACAAAAAAATGCACCGGCCTCCAATATGCGGAGCGCCGGTGCATTTTCTACGTATATAATGGAATCGTGTTTATTCTGCCGGTTTGACGGCGGTTTCTTTCTCTATGGTCACCGAACCGTTGTTATATCCGGTGTAGAGCACCTTGAGGCCTTTGACACCGGGACGGTTCCATAAACTGCTTATATCATACGACCCGAAGAAATTGGCAGATTGCGAATCATATCCGACCTGAGCCTTATACACCACATGAAGCTCCGGATATTCGTTGTCGAGAGTAGTCACGTCGATATAACAGCGGAATTTCTCAAGCGAGGCATTGGTGGGAAGGATCATGCCGAGATTAAGATATTTTCCTGAACGGTAAGCCTGCATGAAAGTTATTTCATCGCTTTTCCAGTTGTCGAGAGTGTCGACCACGGCATCCAGCGGAGGCGCACCGGCACCATAGGTAAGACCGGCGTTGACAAGATTAACATTGCCGCTCACGCCATGTTCGGTTGTTCCGACGGGGCTGTACAGAATAACAATACGTTTTCCGACATTATCTTTCGGCAAAGCCGTAGTACTCGTCAGAGTAATGACAGGAGAGTCGTTCAGTTCACGGAATGTCATCACCGATCCCTGGTCGGTACTCGAATCGAGTGTCACAATGTCGGTGAAATACGCCACGGCATTATCGCCGCTGTTGTTGCAAGCGCCCAGCGAGAGAGCTGCCGCTGCAATAATGAGATAACGGGTAAGTTTCATATTGTTCAAATATTGATTTCTATAGTAAAGATAGCAAAAAAGACAAATACTGCATGCAGTCTACAAATTTATTTTTATTCCGATCGGCACGGATATAAGCGTGCGATGTTCCTGCCAATAGGACGGAGCGCTCGCGCCGTTCCTGAAATAGTGTCTTACAGACGGTTCGATATAGACACCTATTACTGGCGTAAGGGAATAGTGCAGCCCGATTCCACCATGCGCCGAAAACTCTGTACGCGATTTGAGTTCAGGAAGTGACACAGCCACCGGATAGGCCGACGTTCCGGTCGTCCGAGTATGCATCCCTATCGGGAAATCGACGGAAGCGCCTCCGGTTCCATAAAACGACAGTCCCTTTTTACTGTAAAAGGTATAGGAAACCTTCAGAGGTATGCCGATGAAATTAGATTTCACAGACTGACTCATATTCAGAGAGGTATATCTCAGTGTCGCATGCATATAGGTATAGTTGAGTCCTGTTTCCAAACTCAGTCTTGATGTAATTTTTTTCGACACAGAGACTCCGAAAGTCAGCGGCAGATCATAGTCTGTCTCATGATAGAGCGAAGGTTCCGGAAGCGGCATCTTATCCGAAGGTACAAAATTGCCTGCAGTTCCATCCATTGTGCTGAATATCGGGGCTCTATCCACATAATCCGCGCCAACTACTGTCGGGGTCTGGGCTCCAACAGTATAGTGCGCGCCTATAGTCCACAGGGCATTTGCCACAGCCTTTCGGGGAATATCAAACATTGTCTGCCTTACAGGCCCAGTCTCGACTTGCGGCACAACAGAATCCGAATCAGCCTCAGCGACGAGAGTATCCTCTACAGACACACTGTCGAGGTCGGCAACAATCTCCATAGTCTCTGCCGTCCTGTTTTCGCTGACTTCATATTTTTTTCGGATCTGCACAGTCTCTCTGCATTCCGGCATAGCTGCTTCTGCCAGAATTTCACTAAATCGTTCTTCAATCTCCGGCACTTCCGTCTGCACAATCTCCATATTCTTGTCGGGGATATCACTCCGATATAGAACTGTAAAACCACCGATTGCAACAAGAAGGGCCAGAGCTATAAGTTCGGCCTGACGCCTCCGTTCGGTTATAAGCTTACGAAGCAACGCTTTGGCATGGAATAGCTGAGATGACGAGGAATTTGGCGAAATACCGAGAATACGTCCGATCTCCTTATGCGATTTTCCTTCAAAAACAGCAAGTTTGAATACCGTACGATATCCGTCGGGAAGTCGATTGATCAGTTGTTCAAGCTCTTCGTAACTCAGGATGTCCTCAAGATCAGGTATCTCAGGCAACTCGATATCATCATCAAGCATGGTCATGACATCAAGCGTGCTGAGATAGTTGAGGCACAGATTCTTCATGATGGTACCCATCCAGAATTCAAGACGTTCGGGCTGTCTCACCTCTGAGATATGGGTGAAAATAAGCACAAAACCATCATGTAAAATATCTTCGGCACACTTACTGTCCGTCACATAACGATGGATAACACGCATCATACGCCTGCTGTAGCAGCAATAAAGCGACTCCATCGCTTCCTTGCTGCCGGCCGAACACTGCTCTATGAGGCTTGCATTATCCATGTGATGAACCTACATAGAAAAGAGTGTCAAAATGCCGATTACTGCATGGGGAAATCGATATTTAACAACCGTTAACACATTAGCGGCGATGTAGATAATATTGGAGCGCCCCGACAAAAAGCGCGCCTCCTACGATATTGCCTAACGTAGCCGGTATCAGATTAGCCGTAAAAAGTGATATTACGTCAAGATCAGCCCCTTGCATCATGGCGAGAGGAAGAAAAAACATATTTGCCACACAATGCTCATATCCCAGGGCGACAAACGCCATCACCGGGATTTCACAGGCAATAAGCTTCTCGCCAAGACGGCGCCCGCTCAAGGCCAGCCACACCGCAAGACAAACGCACCAGTTTGCTCCGATTCCTTTTAGAAAAATGACCCAGAAAGAGGCATTGGTCTTTGCGGCTACCATACCTGCAAGTGCATCGGAATAGCATGGAGCCGATGAGAGACCAGGTATATAGACAAGAAAATACGCGAATGCAAGAGCACCCGCGAAATTTCCGAACCAGACAATAGTCCAGTTTCGTATTATGTCAGCTGCAGATACGCGTCCACGCATGAAAGGAGGAACAAGAAGTGCGTTGTTTCCGGTAAAAAGATCAGCGCCGAGTATCACTACAAGCATCAGACCTATCGGAAACACCAGTCCGCTCAGGAGACGCTGAAGTCCTGGATTGGCTGCCGTAAGTTCCGGAAAGCCAAATCCTATGATCAGTGACAATGTACCGCCCAAGGCGATATAGGCACCAGCAAGCGCGCTACCGGCGAGAAGGCGCCCTAAAGGTCGGCTATTTTTAGCAATGCCGGCGGATTCTGCGGCATCTATTGTTTCGGAGGGGGTTCGCACAGCCATGGCGGTCAGCGTTTATTGTCGCGTGCGTTCATTTTCTCACCCCGTATACGGCGATGTTGACGCATAAGCTGCTGATTGAACTTCCGTTCAGCCTGTTTCAGCAGCACAAGCTGACGAGGAGACAGAATATTCTTATATTTCTCGTAATATTCCATTTCAATCTCTCCTTCCTGCTGTTTCTGGCTGTATAAAGCGGCTACGGCAGCCGAGACCTCCTCGGAAGAAGCATTGTCGGAAAGAGCGCTATTCTCAAGATTGCGGACTTCGGTGCCAAGATCCATTATCTTGTCTTCCATATTGTCATAAAGCTCGAAAAAAGCATTCTGCTGCTCTTTGGTAAGATCGAGCTCTTTGACAATATAATCATGCTTGTAGGCCCTTATCTGAGTGACATAGCGGTTGCGGTCTTCTTCGTTAAGCTGCTGCGCTGCAATTCTGAACGAAAACATAAAAACGGCAAAAACCGCACACATTATTGAAATAGAACGATTGAGCATATTCTGTTAGTTATTGAGGGAGCACAATATTTTCAGGGATATCTTCGCTGACAAATTCGAAATCGGCATCAAGGCTACCGTCCTCGACCATCTCGTCGACAATATCCCACGAATCAAAATCATCATAGACAAACTGTTCCAGAAAGGCGTCGTTGTCAAGAGCTTCGGCAAGCACAGGATTCGAATCCATCGGCTGAAGGCGTCCCGTACCGGTAAGCATGGTGAAAAGCTGCAACATGAGCCATACTCCGGCAAACATGGCAGCCATATATACATATGGACGCACCGTCTGCCAGAACGTACGCGGAGCGGTCTCGGCTTCAATGTCGTCGGGGTGTTCCAGTTCGGGCCGCTCCGGCAACGCAGCCGTCATGCGCGCTGTAAAAGAATCGAAATAACCTTCGGGCACATCAAGACCGGCCGAAGGAGTGGCAAGACCCTGCTTTCGGGCTATTTCGAGTATATGAGATTTATTCCGGTCCATATTCTGATATTTATTTATATAGATGAGACTATCTTTCGACTTCAAGGTTTAATCGCCATGGTCGAAACGCTCCATATACTTTTCGATTTTTTTAACTGCAAGATGATACGATGCCTTCAACGCGCCCACTGTAGTGCCGAGAATTTCGGATATATCCTCGTATTTCATATCATCGAAATACTTCATATTGAAAACAATTCTCTGTTTCTCAGGAAGAGCGGCCACGGCTTGACGTAGATGCGCGCCAAGAGAATCTCCGTCGAGATCCGGTGAGGCCGCTATACCGGCCGCCATTGCACCGTCAGGGTCATCAAGTGAGACTCCGGCACGACGTTTTTCTTTTTCAAGGAAACTTATCGCCTCATTTATGGCGATCTTATGAAGCCATGTCGACAGTTTGGCTTCCCCGCGGAAATTCTCGAGCGAGTTCCACGCCTTCATGAAAGTATTCTGCAACAGATCGTCGGCGTCATCGGCATTGAGAACCATACGTCGTATCTGCCAGTAAAGCGGGCGGCTGAATTCCGCAACCATGTCGCTGAAAGCAGCACGCACGGTAGCAGGGTCGCGAAGCCTTGCTGTCAGATCGTCGATATGTTCTTTTTTTTCTTCCATCGGTGTGCAAAGATACAAAAATTCCCTAATATTCATACGAACAATCATTTTAACCGAAACGTTCTTTAATCAAAAATAACTGATTATGACTACACTGCAATTGAAACGCGCATATGATCCCGCCGACAATTCCGACGGTTTCCGCGTATATATCGACAGATTATGGCCACGCGGATTATCCCACGAGACCTTCCACTATGATTTATGGGATAAGGATATTGCGCCGTCAACCGAACTGAGGGAATGGTTTCATGCAGATCCCGAAAACCGCTGGACCGAATTCGAAAAACGCTACGGAACAGAGCTTCGGACAAGCGCCGCTTTCGCAGATCTCGTACAGACACTGGCCTCTCACACTAAAGCCACCCTTCTCTACTCGTCACACGATCACCAGCGGAATAATGCGGTTATCGTGCTCAACACACTGCTCAGCTCATATCCTGAAAGATTCAGAATTTAATCGAGTACAGACTCTTCTGTCCTTCATGTTGCCATATGTGTCGCCATGTCTGCAATGCCGATTAAATTAGCAAAATCTTAATTACATTTGCACTGCAAACATCCAATCACAACTCACAACATGAAAAACAGGCACGCCATTTCCATCGCCGGAATTATTCTTGTTCTGCTGTCAATATCGTGCGGTGGCGCAAAAACCGACGTATCCGAAAAAAATCTGACCGAATATGTAAATCCGTTTATAGGCACTGGCGACCACGGGCATGTGTTCCTTGGCGCAAACGTGCCGTTCGGTATGGTACAGCTCGGGCCGTCACAGATTGTGAAGGGCTGGGACTGGTGCTCTGGATACCACTATTCCGACTCGATTCTTCTTGGCTTTAGCCATACACATCTCAGCGGCACCGGAATAGGAGACCTCGGAGACATTCTATTTCTGCCTGTCACTTCCAGAACCGACAGTATGTCTCATTTTTCCCATGACAAAGAGTTGTGCCGTCCCGGATATTACAAGGTAACTCTCGACGATTCGAATATCAAGGCTGAACTCACCGCAACAAACCGTACAGGCGCGCACCGATACACCTATCCGGCCGGAACCGACAGCGCATTTATTAAAATCGATCTCGGATACGGCATTGGCTGGGACAATCATGTGGAATCCGGTATAAGCCTCGTCAACGACACCACGGTTTCGGGCTACCGACGCTCCACCGGCTGGGCCAAAGACCAGCACTTATATTTCACCACAGTATTTTCAAGTCCGATAACCTCTTTTGAGGTCGATTCTACCTCGGCAGGCACCGTTGCCACTCTATCTTTCAGTCCTGCAAACAATATCCTCACCGCACAGACCGGTATTTCGGCAGTCAGCACCGACAACTCACTGCATAATCTCAAAGCGGAAAAAGGAACTTTCGACGCCATTGCCGCCAAAGCCGACGAAGAGTGGAACGCTCGTCTCGGAAAAATAAAAATCAGCGGCAATAACGAGAGCGACTTACGTAAATTCTACACGGCGCTATATCACACCATGTTCGCTCCCGCCACATTCTCCGATGTAAACGGAGACTATCGCGGAGCCGACGGCAATATCCATAACACCGAGGGAAAATTCACCAATTACACTATTTTTTCTCTTTGGGACACATACCGCGCCGCCCACCCGCTATCGACCATAATCCACCCCGACATACAGTCCGACTATGCGGCCACATTCCTCAACATCCATCGCCAGCAGGGCAAACTCCCCGTATGGCATCTCCACGGCAACGAAACCGACTGCATGATCGGCAACCCCGGAGTAATTGTGCTCGCCGACTTGTTCCTGAAAGGCTTTGTCGAAGATTCTTTGGGCGCATTCAAGGCCATGAAAACTTCCTGCATGCTCGACGAGCGTTCTCTTAGTGCCCTTAAGGGCTACGGATATGTGCCTTTCGATGCTCCCGACTGCGGCGAAAGCGTCGCCAAAGGGCTCGAATACGCGATTGCAGACAATGCTGTCTCAAAGATCGCAGCCACCCTCGGACTCGACGACGATACGGCATATTTCGGAAGCCGGGGCAAATCTTATAAATGCTATTTCGATTCCACCCTGCAATTCATGCGTGGTAAATCCATGGCAGGACAATTCCGCGACGAATCATTCAATCCCTTCGCCACAACACACCGTGCCGACGACTATTGCGAAGGTAACGGATGGCAATATGTATGGCTTGTGCCGCACGATCCCCACGGACTCATCGGTCTTTTCGGCTCAGACAAGGCTTTCGTATCAAAACTCGACTCGCTCTTCACGGTCGACAGTGCTCTCGAAGGTAATGCGTCGCCCGACATAAGCGGCCTCATAGGCCAGTATGCACACGGCAACGAGCCGGGACATCATACCATATACCTCTACAACTATGCGGGACAACCGGCAAAAGCGGCTCCGCTTCTGCGCCACGTCATGGACAGACTCTATAACGACGACATGGCCGGTCTATGCGGCAATGAAGATGTCGGCCAGATGTCCGCATGGTTCGTTCTCTCATCTATGGGCATTTATCAGGTTGAACCGGCTGGCGGAAAATTCGTGTTCGGAACTCCTCTGTTCGATTCGGCATCTATCGATGTCGGCAATGGCCGTACTTTCGAAATAATGGCACACCACAATTCCGATAAAAACATCTACATTCAGCACGCCCGCCTCAACGGCAAGCCTTACGAAAAATCATATATCGATTATCGCGATATTGCCGCCGGAGGAATACTCGAATTTGAAATGGGACCCGAACCTTCGGTATCGTTCGGTGTAAATGAGGATGACCGTCCATAAACGGATATCACCCGTCGCGTGGATCCCCACGGCATACTTCGCCATGGGGCTTCCTTTTGTGGCCATCTCACTGGCCGCAGTCATAATGCTTGCCGACCTCGGAATCGACGAAGCGAGCATTACTTTCTGGACATCCCTTCTCATTTTACCTTACACCCTTAAACCGCTGTGGAGCCCTCTTTTGGAACTGTATTTCACGAAAAAGACGTTTGTACTCACATGTCAGCTCCTCTCGGGTATCTGCTTCGGTTTTATCGCATTCTCACTTCCGCTGCCCGACTTTTTCGCCTATACGATAACACTTATGGGTGTCATAGCTTTCTGCGGAGCCACCAACGACATAGCCACCGACGGCATTTATCTCACCTCTCTCGACAAAACAACACAGGCCCGCTATATCGGCTGGCAGGGAGCATTCTACAATCTTGCAAAAGTGCTCGTCAACGGCGGTCTCATCTATCTTGCAGGGCGCCTCATGAGACATTTCGGAAAGACAGCCCCCGACATGGCGGCAATCTATGCATGGATGATAATCATGGGGCTTATGGCCGGCATCCTAATCGCAGTCCAGATATACCATTGTTTTTTTCTTCCGACAGGTTCCACGAATCAAGAGACTCCGGCCACTCTCCGAGATGCAATGTCATCGCTATGCGATGTATTCAAAGACTTTTTTACAAAAAAACATATCTGGCTGTATATACTTTTCATAATATGTTATCGCCTTACCGAAGGTTTTGCCGTCAAAATGGTGCCTTTATTTCTTAAAGCGCCGGCCGCTGCCGGCGGACTCGGATTATCAAATGAGGACATCGGACTTACCTACGGCACGATGGGAACGGTAGCCTTCATAGCCGGGTCTGTGCTTGGAGGATATTTCACCGCACATTTCGGCCTGAAAAAAGTTTTGATTCCCCTGGTAAGTATTTTCAACATTCCTTTTGTCATATATTACCTGTTGGCATATTTTCGACCCGAAAGTCTCATGATTGTCGCGGCAGCACTTGTCACCGAGTATTTCTGCTATGGCTTCGGTTTCGTCGGGTTGACTTTGTTTATGATGCAGCAGGTCGCAGCAGGTCGACATCCTATGGCGCACTATGCTTTCGCAAGCGGCATCATGAATCTGGGTTTCATGCTGCCGGGTATGGTCAGCGGCTATATATGTCGTACACTTGGCTATGAGTCGTTTTTCCTGCTGGCACTGGCCATGTCGCTGCCGGCTTTCATTATAGCGGCAAAAATACCATTCACTCATACAACAGAAAAACAATGAAACCCGATATCACTAACATGCCCTGGGAAGAACGACCCGAAGGCTGCACAGACGCCCTGTGGCGTTATTCCCGCAATCCAATAATCGACCGTTATGCAATCCCGACGTCCAACAGCATATTCAACAGCGCGGTCGTTCCGTTCGGCAATGGTTTTGCCGGCGTCTTCCGCTGCGACAACAGAGCTGTGCAGATGAATATCTTTGCCGGTTTCAGCAAAGACGGCATTAATTGGGAAATCGAACACGAACCGATTCGTTTCCGGCCCGGTAACACCGACATGATAGACTCCGACTACAAATATGATCCGCGTGTGGCATGGATCGAAGACCGCTACTGGATCACATGGTGTAACGGCTACAACGGGCCGACCATAGGCATCGGTTATACATTCGATTTCAAAGAATTTTTTCAGTGCGAGAACGCCTTTCTGCCCTTTAACCGTAACGGCGTCCTGTTCCCCGATAAAATAGACGGACGCTATGCCATGCTAAGCCGGCCGAGCGACAACGGACATACGCCCTTCGGCGACATATTCATCAGCTACAGCCCCGACATGAAATACTGGGGTGAGCACCGTTGCGTAATGAAAGTGACACCCTTCGAGGAAAGCGCATGGCAATGTCTAAAGATCGGAGCCGGCTCGGTGCCGTTTCTCACCGAAGAAGGTTGGCTGATGTTCTATCACGGAGTAATACGTACCTGCAACGGCTACCGCTATTCTCTTGGTGCCGCCATTCTCGACAAAGACAATCCGGCAAGAGTATTATACCGCACCCGCGACTACCTGTTGGCTCCAGCGGCACCTTATGAGCTGGCCGGCGATGTTCCGAATGTGGTATTCCCCTGCGCCGCAGTTACAGATGGCTCTCGGGTGGCCGTATATTATGGCGCCGCCGATACCAGCGTCTGCATTGCATTCGGCTATATCGACGAGATTCTGGCCTTTACAAAGCTGCATTCGCTACCACTCGAACCCGATCGTCGCTCCAAAGGCATTTAAAGTTCCTGAGGCTCCATTGCGACGGTAATTGTTGTTGGAGGTAAGCAACTGATATGTAACGCCTATGTTGACAGCCTGTTTCTGATTGGCCGAACTCACGGGAATCCGCAGACCTATAGTTGGCCGTAGAAAGAACTGGGCACCGTGACCCATCGTGAAATCGGTCATTTCAAGATATTTGCCGCCGAGAAACCATGCGGCGCCGATCTTGAGATCAATGAAAAAAGAGGCGGTTTTCTGGGCTCCTATATTGAAGCGGAAGTCGGAGAACACAGGTAACATGGCTTGTGTCCGTGTTGTGTTGCCGCCATAATATCCGGGAGTATCATACACGGCATCCTCACCCCGCGCCATAGCCACATCGATACCGAGACCGGCGCCCATAAAGAACCATGGTGCATACTGGAAGCCCTGCGATGTGGAGATACCGACAAAATTGGCTCTGTTGTCGCCAAAGCCGGCGGTGCCGGTAAGATCTACATATCCACGATAGCTCGCCGAGCCGCTGAGCGCCGGCGATATAAGGTTTGTAAGCTGATTCGCAAGCTCATAATACTGCGCATGCGCACAGACTGCCGCCACTATAAAGGCCGTAAGGAAAGAAAGACGTCTGAGCATAACTGTTTGTTTTTCTTATTGAAACACATGATTATCGTCCAAGGTTCAGTCCTCATTCAGGCAAACAGACATATCACAAAAGAAGGTACGTCGCCGCACCTTCTTCTATCATAATTTTTCAATAACCACTATTCGCCACGGAGTTTGTCGGCAAGCCCGTCGAGCATATCAGCTCCTTTTTCCATAGCCGAGGCTGCTGCACCTTTCACTTTGTCGACAATGCTTCCGGCAGCCTCTTTTGTCTGGTTAAGAGCCGAATCCGGATCGGATTTCTGTCTCTCGAGCGCGTCCTGAGCCGCGGCGGCAGCCTGCGACAGCCCTTCCTTGGCATTGCTGACCGCGCCGGCAGCCTTGTCCTTGACATTCTGAGCTACCTGGGCTGCCTTTTCCTTAAGCTGCGCGGCCTGATCGACAGCTCCTTCTTTAACAGCCTCGGCCTGCTGTCCGACGGCTACTTTTGCTGCATCAGCCGAAATCCGGGCTGCGGCTGCAGAAACTTCGGCGGCTGCCTGAGCCGCTTTCTGATGTGTTGATTCCATATTTCAGTAGTGTTAGTTCATTAAATGCAATAAAGAAACAATTCACGGCAAGCCTGGGTTCAGACGACTTGCTTTAACCCGATATTTTTCATAAAAAGATTTAACAGTTGTGCTGAGCGCGAAAAAAAGATTAACTTTGCAGAATCGATCGAATATACACATTATGAAAATAAAGAATTTACTGCCTATTGCCGCTCTTCTGAGTGCTATCGGTCTCTGGGCCGCAACTCCGGGAAACGTAATCGAGGAAGTGGCCTGGATGATAGGCGACCAACCAATCTATAAATCGGAAATCGAACGCATGTATCAGGAAATGCAGAGTGAACGTGTGCCCGTAGCCGGCGACCCGTACTGTATTATCCCCGAACAGATTGCCATAGAACGCCTTTTTCTTCATCAGGCCGACCTCGACACCATCGAAGTACAGGAATCTATGGTACAGATACAGCTCGACCAGCAGATGAACTATCTCATCAACAACCTCGGCTCACGCGAAAAGGTAGAGCAATATTTCCGCAAACCGTTCCCGGATATCCGCGAATATTACGCCGAAAATCTCCGCAACCGTTCGAGAATACAGCAGGTACGCAGTAAACTTACCGAGGATATCAAGGTTACTCCGGGCGATGTACGTCGCTATTTCGATAAATTGCCTGCCGACAGTGTACCATTTATCCCCTTGCAGGTAGAAGTGCAACTTCTGACCCTTAACCCGCAGATCCCACGTCAGGAAATTGACGATGTAAAGGCACGACTGCGCGACTATGCCGACCGCGTCACCCGCGGCGAAAGCGAGTTTTCGACTCTCGCCATCCTTTATTCCGAAGATCCGGGCAGTGCGCGCCGAGGCGGAGAAATGGGCTTCATGGGTCGCGGCCAGCTTGTGCCCGAGTTCGCTGCGGTAGCTTTTAACCTCAACGACCCCAAGAAAGTATCGAAAATCGTAGAGACAGAATATGGTTTCCATATAATACAGCTGATCGAGAAACGTGGCGACCGAATCAACGCCCGTCATATTCTTCTCCGGCCCAAAGTAGCTGAAAAAGACCTCACCGAAGCCCTTACTCGTCTTGACAGTGTACGCGTTGATATAGTCGACCGAAACCTTCTCAAATTCGAAGACGCCGTACGCCTCATTTCTCAGGACAAGGACACCCGTTTCAGTAACGGCGTGATGGTGAATGCCGAAAACGGCACCACCCGCTTCCAGATGTCGGAACTTCCGCAGGAAATCGCCAAAGCAGTCAGCACCATGCAGCCCGGCGACATTTCACAACCCTTCATCATGCGCGATCCCAAGCGCGACCGCGAAATTGTGGCAATGGTTAAACTTACATCCCGCCTCGATTCACATCAGGCAAACCTCGCCGACGATTATCAGACAATCAAAGACATGTATGAGAATGCCCAGCGAGAAGAGATAATCAACAAATGGCTTGAAAACAAGATCAAAGACACCTACGTCCGCATCGAAGAAGGATGGCGTGGCTGCGACTTCAAGCACAAAGGCTGGATGTCCAACTAATTAAGAATTATGAATGATGAATTGACAGATTCGTCAGTTCGTCATTCATTATTCAATTCATAATCCATAATTCACTTAAATGCTCGGACGCAAGTCGTTTTTCGCTTTGGTATCGGCGCTCGCTCTGCCTGCGCTGATGCTTCTTGCCGCACCTCAGAAACAACGGCCTGAAATCCGTCCGACAGTACCTACAGCCGACCGCTCAGCGGGTAACCGCGTGTTTCTCGAGCACGCCGACATTCTGAAAAAAAACGAAAGCGATTCGTTTATGGTACTCGTAGGCGACGTGATTTTCACCAAAGGCCCGATGACCATGCGTTGCGACAGCGCCCACTATTTCGCCGAAACCGAATCGATGGATGCATTCGGAAACGTAAGCATGGAGCAGGGCGATACCTTGTTCGTATATGCCGACGAACTCAACTTCGATGGCGTGGCGGAAATCGCCACACTCTATGCCGATCCCGGCAAGAAAGTGCAGCTCATCAACCGCGACGTAATGCTCGAGACCGATATCTTCATCTATGATCTCGGAATCGATCTCGGTTACTATGAAGTCGGAGGCACCCTTACCGATCCAAGCAATACTCTCACCTCTCTCAAAGGAGAATATGTGCCGTCGACAAAGGAAGCTAACTTCTACACCGACGTCCATCTGTTCTCACGGAACAGCTCCGATACTCTCAATATCTACTCCGATACATTATATTACAATACCGGAACCCATATCGCCGAACTTCACTCTCCCTCGACTGTCGTCAACGACCGCGGCACGATCTTTACCTCGCTCGGCATATACGACACCGACAGCAACCGCACGACGCTCTACGACCGCTCCACAATAGTGACCTCACAGGGCCAGACGCTCACCGCCGATACAATCTTCTACGACCGCAACCGCGGTTTCGGCGAAGCCTTCGGGTCGATGGAAGCGACTGATTCGGCACACAAAGCGGCTATCTATGGAGACTACGGCTACTACAACGAGCTTACGGACAGCTCCTTTGTCACCGGGCATGCCGAAATGCGGCATTTCGGCGAACCCGATACCCTTTTCCTGCACGCCCGCTATCTGCAGACATTCCGTAAAATAGATACAACACTGATACAGGCCGATACCGTCAAAGGCACGCCTGAATTCACACGCTTCGACACAACCCATGTGGCTGTCGCCTATCCAAGAGTGCGTTTCTTCCGCTCCGACATGCAGGGCATATGCGATTCCATGCGCTTTACCGAAGCCGACACCATGCTACGCATGTTCGTAAGCCCGATTGTATGGAGCGAAGACCGTCAGATTTTTGGAAATATCATAGAGCTGCATCTCAACGACTCGACCATAGAAACGGCAACATTGCCCGACCAGGGCTTCACAGCCCAGCATATCGAAGGCGACCACTACAATCAGCTTAGCGGAAAAAAGATGGTGGCTTCTTTCGAAAACGGAGAGATGCGAAGGCTTGACATCGACGGTAACGTCGAGATCATAATGTATCCCGAAGAATCCGACAGTACGATCAACAAAATGGTCAATGCCCAGAGCAGCTTTCTGACGGCTCTTTTCCGGGGTCAGACCACTGAGATGATCAAAATGTGGCCAGAGACAACAGGCGCCGCGACACCTCTTTTCCTTGCAAAGAAGAGCAACTACTACCTGCCTAAATTCAAATGGTTCGACGGAATGCGGCCAGCTGACCGCTACGACATATTCATAGTACCGCCGGCAATGGAAGAGCTGATGCGCAATGCCGACCGCTCTCTCGGAACCGAAAAAACAATCAAAACCAAATCCGCATCCAAAACTCCTGTAAAATTAACCAATTAAAACTTTACGACTTATGAAAGGATTGCGTCTATTCGGCGCTCTGGCACTCTTACTGCCCGTAATGGCTTCGGCTGCGAAGTACAATTACGAGACCGTGCCCGGCGACCCCCTGCAGACCAAGATGTACACTCTTCCAAACGGTCTGAAGCTCTTCATGAGCGTCAACAAAGACCAGCCGCGCATTCAGACATATATCGCAGTGCGTGTGGGAGGTAAGAATGATCCCGCCGAAACCACCGGTCTGGCCCACTATTTCGAACACCTTATGTTCAAGGGCACTGAAAAATTCGGCACAAGCGACTATGCCGCAGAGAAACCGCTTCTCGACCGTATCGAAACTCTCTTCGAGACATACCGCCGCACCACCGACAGCACCGAGCGTGCCCGCATCTACCGCGAGATCGACTCCGTGAGCTACGAAGCCTCAAAAATAGCTATCCCCAACGAGTACGACAAACTCATGAGCGCTATCGGTGCCAACGGAACAAATGCCTACACAAGCTACGACGTGACATGCTACGTCGAGGACATACCGTCCAATCAGATCGAAAACTGGGCACGTATACAGGCCGACCGCTTCGAGCACCCGATCCTCCGCGGATTCCATACCGAGCTGGAAACCATCTACGAGGAGAAGAACATGTCGCTGACTCAGGACAACCGAAAGGTATACGAAGCAATTCTCTCGACACTCTACCCTAACCATCCCTACGGTTCACAGACTGTGCTCGGCACTCAGGAAAATCTGAAGAATCCGTCGATCACCAACGTAAAGAACTACCACAAACAGTGGTACGTGCCCAACAATATGGCTGTCTGCCTTTCCGGTGACTTCGATCCCGACTATATGGTCGACGTCATCACCAAATACTTCGGTCATCTCAAACCCAACAAAAACCTCCCGCGCCCGTCGCTTCCGGCTGAAAAAGCATTCACAAAACCCGTCGATGTCGAGACTTTCGGTCCTGAGGCGGAAAACATCACTCTCTGCTGGCGTCTGCCCGAAGCGGCCAACGAAGACATGACGGCTCTCAAAGTTCTCGATAACGTTATGGCCAACGGCAAGACCGGCCTCTTCGACCTCGATATCACTCTTCCCCAGCGCGTTCTCGGCGGTGGAGCATATATTCTTGATATGGCCGATGCCGGTGCTTACGTGATGACCGGACGTCCAAAGGCCGATCAAAGCCTCGACGACGTGCGCGCCATCTTCCTTGCCGAAGCCGAAAAGCTCCGCAAAGGCGAATTCACCGACGAACTCGTCGAAGCCGTCAAGGCAAATATGAAACTCGACGTCCAGAGCGGTCTTACCGACAACAGCTCGCGCGCCAATTACTATGTCGATGCCTTTGTCAACGGCATACCCTGGGCCGATGAAGTAGCCGACCTCTCGAAAATCGACAAAGTGACCAAAGCCGACATCGTGGCTATGGCCAACAAATATCTCGGTCCTGAAAATTTTGCAGCCATATACAAGCGCAAGGGCGAGGACAAGAACGAGCTCAAGATAGCGAAACCGGCAATCACTCCAATCGAGATGAACCGCCATCTCAGTTCCGATTTCCTCAGGGAGATCCAGAACAGCAAAGTGGAGCCTATCACCCCGGTCTTCGCCGACTATAAGAAAGACCTCACCCGTCTCAAGGCCAAAAACGGCATGGAAGTACTCTACATGCCCAACAAAACCAACGACATCTTCCAGCTCATTTACGTCTACGACCTCGGCTGGTATACAGATCCGGCTCTTTATATGGCCGGAAACCTCATGAACTATGTAGGTACCTCGACCATGACACCTGAAGAGGTGAAGAACGAATTCTTCAAGCTCGCCTGCAAATTCAACTTCAGCGTCGGCGGCGAACGTACATACGCCGTCATCACCGGTCTGAGCGAAAACATGGACAAGGCAGTGGCTCTCTTCGAGAAAGTTATGGCCGACGCAGTCCTCTCGCCCGAGGCTCTGAAGGCCAATATCGACCGTCAAGAAAAAATGCGTCTCGACGCAAAACACAACCAGCGCTCGAACTTCAGCATGCTCCAGAACTATGTGCGATACGGAGCCAAGAATCCAGCCACCGAACAGCCTTCCATCGAATCGATGCGAGCTGCCAAACCCGAAGACTTCATCGAGGCGCTCCGTAAGCTCAACAACTACGAACAGACAGCAATCTACTGGGGCAACGCACCCGAGAAAGCAGTCGTGAAGCTCATAAACGCCACGCATCCCATCGCCAAAAAGCCTATCGTGCCCTCCAAGGAGCAGAAATACAAACCCCTACAGCCCACCGAAACCGTGATCTACATAGCTCCCTATGAGGCAAAACAGCTCTATATGATGGGCTATTCGAACCGCGGCGAAGTTTTCGATCCGGCCAAGCAGCCTATGCTCCAGCTTTATAACGAGTATTTCGGAGGCTCGATGAACTCTATCGTCTTCCAGGAAATGCGCGAAAGTCGCTCGCTCGCATACTCGGCATGGGCAGGTTTCAGCCAGCCATCCAAGAAAGACCGCACTTATGCATATGTGACAACTATTGCCACTCAGAACGACAAACTCCTCGATGCCATGAGCGCTTTCGATGAGATAATCAACGACATGCCCCGCAGCGAGGCAGCATTCGAGCTTGCCAAGGCCGGCCTCGACGCCCGCTGCCGCACCGAGCGTTACGTCAACAATCAGTTGGCATTCGCATATCTCGATGACCGCGACCTCGGTTACGACCACGACCCGCGCCGCGAACTCTTCGAAATTCTTCCGACAGCAACCCTCGACCAGCTCGAGACGTTCCAGAAAGATAATGTCAAAGGCCGTATCTATAACATCGGAATCCTCGGCGACATCAAAGAGCTTCCCATGGACGAACTCCGCAAACTCGGCAAAGTCGTAATCCTCACCACCGAAGACATCTTCGGATACTAATCAGCTCCTCCCCCACAAGCATGAGGCCCACGGAAATCTCAAATTCCGTGGGCCTTTATTTCATTAACTGTCAGGAAGATGTGTCATAATACATAGTCCTCAGTAGGAGCGCGCGTTCGGCGCGCCCGCGTATCAAAGGTCTGGCTATCTGCGAATTTCGCAAGCAATTCTCGGCGGCCCCGCCGAACGCGCGCCCCTACTGCCTTGAAAAGCTGAGTTATGACACCATGACCTAACGAGGATTGAGAGTATAGCAGTGTCGAAGGCTTAGCGCACTATAACCTTGCTCACTTTGTTGCCCTGTCGACGAATGTAGATGCCCGGAGTGGGTTCGTCCACACGTATTCCATTGAGGTTATAATATTCGATAGAAACATTTTCATCTACAAAGACATCGCTGATACCGGAATTGACAGGAGAAAGCAGGCTGACTTGTGAGATTGTAACGGCAAAACCGGAGATTGTAAGGCCGTTCTGCCTAAGCATTGCAAGGTCGCCTTCCGTAAGTTCATATACAGCTTCAGAGGCTCCGCGCTGGAAATTGCCATTGGCATCCATGTTTGTACCCTTGCCATTGACCTCAAGGTCTGCGCCTGCACTCTGCACCTTTATTATACCCTTGCCTTTGCCGGCATTTATTTTGAGGTTTACTTTGAATTTATCGCCAACTTTTGCTTCTGCCCATTTTTCGGCAGCTACATGCACTGTCTGAGCCCATTGACCACAGTTGACGCTACCGCTCCACAACACGGTTTCATTAGTGGGCACAGCCGGCTCATCGGGTTCTCCATCACCAGCAGTCAGTGTAATGCGGCTTATTGTGATATTTGCGCCCTTCACGCGCAGGCCATTAGCCTTGAGAAGCGCGGCATCTGAAGAGGTAAGAGTGTAGTCGAGCTTAGTAACATCGGGCTGAATGCAGCCATATCTGTCAAGAGCTGCAGCAGTTCCGTCAGCCGACAGTTTGGTGTAGTTCTGGTCATCGAGCTCAATGTTGCCATAGTCTTTGCCGGCATCAACGCCAAGATAAATCGATATAATGTCACCACCTTTGACGTTAGCGAACTTAGGAGCATCGACAGTAACATCGTTGGCCCAGTTGCCGGTGGCAAAGTTTCCGTTCCAGAGCTCGATTTCCCCTGGAATATCGGAGCTGCCGCCATCCCCTGCAATGCGTTCTATTTTTGTGACTGTAATATTTGCGCCTTTCACGCGCAGACCGTTTTTCTTGAGCAAAGCGACATCGGCCGCACCCAGCTCGTAAGTAATGCGGTTTATGTCCGGTTGAATGCAGCCATAGTTGTCAAGACCATCGCCGGTGCCGTCAGCGGCCAGTTTGGTGTATTTCTGGTCATCAAGTTCAATGTTGCCGTAATCCTTGCCGGCATCAACTTTGAGATAGATTGCAATCTTATCGCCGGCAGCGAGAGCGGCGAACTTGGGAGCATCGACAGTTATATCGTTGGCCCAACTGCCGGTAGCAGTTTCTCCAGTCCAGAGTTCAGTCGCACCAGGAGTGACGACGCTACCACCGGTTCCAGGAATACGTTCAATTTTTGTGACAGTAATGTTTGCGCCTTTGACACGCAGGCCGTTTTTCTTGAGCAAAGCGACATCGGCCGCACCCAGCTCGTAGGTAATGCAGTTTATGTCCGGTTGAATGCAGCCATAGTTGTCAAGACCCTCGCCGGTGCCATCAGCGGCCAGTTTGGTGTATTTCTGGTCGGCAAGTTCAATGTTGCCGTAGTCCTTGCCGGCATCAACATTGAGATAGATTGCAATCTTATCGCCGGCAGCGAGAGCGGCGAACTTGGGAGCATCGACAGTAACATCGTTGGCCCAACTGCCGGTAGCAGCTTCTCCAGTCCAGAGGATATTGTCGGTCGGGCTGTCGGGTGTATCAGGAGTTTCGGGCTTATCGGGAACAACGGGTCCGTCGGCAAGTGTCACCTTAGTGATGGTCACATTGCGGCCTTTAATCTGCAGTCCGTATGCCTGAAGTTTTTCTACATCGCTGTCTTCGGCTATAGTTGTTGAAGTATAGGTTGTACCGAGATCAAACTGACCGTCTTTCTTAGTATTGGTGCGAGTATTCTGACATGCGAGCTTGGCATTGTTGGAGTAAAAATCTACCGATGCATACTGCTGGAGCGAGCCTGTGGTAAATTCCACAGTGAGTGTCTGCCCTTTTTTGAGACCAATGAATTTATCTGCGCCAAGTTTGAAATATACTTTCTTCATATCAGGCACCTCAACACTGCCATCAAAGAGCACGGGATCTGTTTCAAGTTCATCAACCATCACGGCTTTTGAAATAGTTGTGGAACCTGGTTTAGCCGACATCAAGGCTATTTTGGCAATGTCGCCTTTCTTAGTTTGATCCAGCTTCATGATTATTTTTGAGGAAGCCGCATCGGCTTCCGTTGCGGTTGCTGCATCGCTTTCAGCGGCATAGTAAGATTCAAGTTTGAATTTTGCATGCGATGGTTCTGCAAATTCAAAAACCACATAGTTGTAGCCCGAATAGTCCTTGTTTTCAAGATTGAATACAATGCCGCCCCAGCCTTCGGTCCATGAGGCTCTATTGTTTTCTAATGATGCTCCGTTCCAGCACAATTCTGCGGAATACATGGGTGTCAGGTCGAGTTCGGCAGCATTGATTGCCGGAGTCATAACCATGGCAGCCATAAATGATAAGATTGATTTGTTCATTTCTTAGCTAATTGGTTAATTATTGTTTGAATAGTTTTATTATCTTGTTGCCCTGCCGCACAATGTAGAGGCCGGGTCCGGTGAATCGTTCTACACGTCGGCCGGTTATATCGAAGATTTCGTAAGGTTCAGACATGTCGATATCGTTTGATTCGGTTATATTTTTAATACCGGAGTTGCCGAAAACCGAGCATTCGGTTGAGGTTTCTTTGATACCGTTTCGGCCCAACACGGTGTTCGTGCCATTTGGAAGGTATGCAGACTCATCGTAGCCTCTGAACATGTCGCAGTCCTCAACGCCCCCGCTATTACCGGTCCAGCTCCAGACCAGCCAGCCCATTTTCTTTGCGGCACTATAGTCCAGAATTGTCTGCCAGTCGACATAACGCCCGCCGTGGCTGCACGCGAACTCGCCGATTACAACCGGAAATCCGGTAAGAATAGCCTGGTCGATGTTTTGACGGACCGTATTTGAGTTTTTAGCGGCAACATCGTAAAAATGCATTGAAAAAATTATGTTGCCAAGAGGGTCGGCAGCGGCCACATCGCTTGCTTTCTCGAAAATGCTTTTTGGACATTGGCCCCAACCGGCGGCATCTATCATAAGGGTGTTGCGGATACCGGCGTCGCGTATAATGGCTATCGCCTTCTTGTAGCCGTCGGCCCATTGGCTGGCTTTATTCATTGACCCCATCCACTCATTTGCAATGTTGATGATGGTTGTATTGGCGTGTTCGTTAAGAATATCGGCAAAGGCCACCCAGAAATCAGCAGCCTCCTCAAGGTCTGCATAGTCATCGCTTCCTGTGGCATCGTGGGTATTAAAGACTGACACCAGTCTGTTTTCCTCGCAGAGTGTAATCAGTTTCTTGAGGTCGCGTAAACCCGGTTTAGAAAAGCGGCGACCTGTTCCAAGCTGGATGCGCACGGTGTTGCAGCCTATACGTTTTGCGGCGGGAATGACTGAATTTTCCTTGCCTTTCTGCCAACACCACGAATAATTTACACCTCGCATTACAAACTCGTTGCCATTAGCATCAAGAAGACGGGATCCATTGGTGCTGAAACTTCCCTGAGCTTGAACAATGACAAAATAATAAAGATGAATTAATAATAAACTTAAGAATCTTTTCATGGGATTTGCAGTGTCTAACTATGGTATTTTGCTATTCGCTGCAAAAGTACAGAGAGTTTTAAAGTATCATTGTTCTGCATTTGTCTATTAACCGCTTTTTCAAGAACAGACGAGCAATAGACAAAAACAGAACAAAATACGGACGCAAATCCGACGCAACAAACTGTTATCAACCAAGTTATAAACTTCACGCAATTTTACCGATATTCCGATTCCTGCACTATGAAGCTAAAATTAGCAAACTACATATGCATCATATGCCATATGCGATAAAACACAATTGGCACGTTGCAGAAAAATAGTATATCTTTGCATATGCCGAGAACACCGTTTGTAGTTTTAAACCACCATGAAAAGCCCAAATAAAGAGATAATTACCGAATTAGTACCTATAAAAGGCAAATATGATTTTTATGCTGTGGCAAGAGAAAAGTCTGAATTTGACTATCCGGTCCACAGCCATGATGCCTATGAACTAAACTTTATCTATGGATGCAGGAATGCCCGCCGTATTGTTGGCGACTCCATTGAGGTGCTTGATGATTTTGATTTGGTGTTGCTGGGACCCGGCATTGAACACGGGTGGGAAATGTATAACTGCAAGTCGAACAAAATAAGCGAATTCACCATTCAGTTTGGTCCCGACTATTATAATCCCGATTATTTGAGAGGCAATAACTTCGACAGTATTGTGCGCCTGCTAGACAAGGCAA
The DNA here is from genome assembly GCA_905202215.1 of uncultured Porphyromonadaceae bacterium. Classification (GTDB taxonomy): domain Bacteria; phylum Bacteroidota; class Bacteroidia; order Bacteroidales; family Muribaculaceae; genus CAG-873. Next base: position 34,246 of record CAJKRG010000006.1, on the reverse strand, counting down.
CAAACGGTGTGGCATTCGGAACAGAGACCGTGTTGCATACTTTTTATTATTTCAATAAAATAGCGAAAGAAACAAGTCCGATCGCCAGAATGTACGACCTACTGAAACTTATGGATATACTTGCCAACAGTAAAGATATGTGCATGCTTTCCAGTTCAACGTTCTCCCACAAATATACTTCGAACGACTCCCGTCGAATCACCAAAGTACAGACATATATCACCGAGCACATCACCGAACGTATCCGTCTGATTGATCTGGCAAACATAATCGGGATGACCGAATCATCATTCTCGCGCTTTTTCAAATTGCATACAGGCCTGTCGGTCAGCGACTACATCATAAACATGCGATTAGGAGAAGCTTCGAGGCGACTTGTGTACACCAAGATGCCGATTTCAGAAATATGCTACGAATGCGGGTTCAATAACGTAAGCCATTTCAGCCGTTGTTTCCGTGAACGAAAAAAGTGCACTCCGTCGGAATTTCGCGCAATGTACAGACAAAAACTCTGATTTATGCAAACCGTCATGGCAATACAATCCAGCCACAAGTTACAGAGATTGTCATTATCTATATATTCCTTTTTCAGTCTCTCAAAATAGGAATATTTCATAAATTCAGAGTAATTTTGCGGCATGAAAAAGATTGGATACTGGATCGAAGCCATGCGTCTGCGCACGCTGCCTGTCTCTGTGGCCGGAGTGCTGATGGCTTTGGCATATAATATAAGTAGCGGGACTTTCAAGGCTTTGCCGGCGGCAATATGCCTTGTTTTCGCTATTTTATGCCAGATCGCCTCGAATTTCGCCAATGAATATTACGACTACAAGGCCGGACGCGACCGTCGCGGACGCCAGGGGCCGCGACGGGGAGTGACCGAGGGCGAGATCACTCCCCGCGCCATGAAAACAGCCACATTCGGAGTCCTCGGCGCCGCTGCGTTGCTCGGTCTCAGCCTGACGTACTGGGGCGGTTACTGGCTTATTGGCGCCGGCATAGCCATCGGACTCGGAGCGCTCGCCTACAGCACCGGCCCCTATCCTCTCTCAACACATTGTCTCGGCGAAGTCGCCGTATTTTTCTTTTTCGGCATTATCCCTGTCAATCTGACCTATTACGTACAGGCACTCGAATGGTCTCACCCGGTTTTCCTCGGGTCATGCGCAATAGGCCTGATGGGTGCCAATGTACTTGTGATAAACAACTACCGCGACATACCCGACGACCGTGCCGCCGGCAAAAGCACCCTCGCCACAGCGTGGGGGCCAAAAGCCATGCGCATATTGTATATGGCCAATGCCATCCTCGCAGTTGCCCTGACCATGCACATATGGTATGTACAGCGCATGGCATGGATGACCGTGCCAGCCGCATATCTACTTGCAACGGCTCTTATCACAAAAGCCATGGGGCAACGCACAGGCGCGGCTCTCACTCCCTTGCTTGGCATGACCTCGATGTGTATGTTCGCCTGTGCCATATGCTTCCTGATTGCGGAGTGCGTCGACCGCAATTTGCTTATTTGGTAAGTTTTGATTAATTTTACACGATTTTCCAGTCTCTCTATCATAAAACATATGTCAACTCTTAATCAAAAAAATAAAAAAACGGGAAAAAGCCCCCGGCAGAAACCCTGGGTCAGAAAAGCGATCCGATGGATGTGGATCGGTTTTGTGGCGCTTGTTGTATTCATCGGTATATTCTTCATTCTCGTCTACAACGGCGTCATCGGATATATGCCACCTGTGGAGGAGCTGAAAAATCCGCAGGATAAATTCGCCTCTGTCATATATACCTCCGACGGTCAGGAAATGGGACGCTATTTCCGCAATACGGGTAACCGCGTCTATGCTGACTTCGACGAAATTTCGCCGGCCGTCGTCGACGCGCTCATAGCCACGGAAGACGCCCGCTTCGAAGATCATTCCGGCATCGACGTCAAAGCCATAGCCCGCGCCATGGTGAAGACCGTTCTCCTCGGACAGAAAAACGCCGGCGGCGGCTCCACTATAACCCAGCAGCTCGCCAAACAGCTTTACACTCCTCCGAGCAACGGAATATTGCAGCGAGCCATGCAGAAGCCCATCGAATGGATGATAGCCATAAAGCTCGAACGTTTTTATTCGAAAGAGGAAATCCTGAAGATGTATCTCAACCAGTTCGACTTTCTCTATAATGCTGTCGGCATAAAGTCGGCGGCCAAGGTATATTTCAACAAGGAAGCGGCCGACCTCAATGTACTCGAGGCAGCCACGCTGGTCGGCATGGTCAAAAACCCGTCCTACTTCAACCCCGTGCGTCATCCCGAGCGAACCAAAGACCGCCGCAATGTGGTACTTGAACAGATGTACAAGGCCGACATGCTCACCGGCGACGAACTTGAACGCCTCAAGAACGAACCCCTTACTCTCAATTTCCACCGCGTGGATCACAAAGACGGCCTGGCGCCTTATTTCCGCGAGGAATTGCGCCGCTATCTCACGGCCAAAAAGCCCGTGCGCTCCAATTATCCGTCGTGGGACCGACAGAAATATACAGACGACTCAATCGCCTGGGCCACCAACCCGCTCTACGGATGGATTGAAAAGACCCGTAAGCCCGACGGCACAAAATACGACATCTACAACGACGGACTGAAGATCTACACGACCATCGACTCGCGTATGCAGACTTATGCGGAAGAAGCTGTGCAGGAACATATGAAAACGCTCCAGAGCCAGTTCTTCCGCGAGAAGAAAGGATCGTCAGCCGCCCCCTACACCTCCAACCGCGGCGAGCTGAGCGACGATATGCGCGCCAAGCTCATCAAAAACGCCATCAGGCAGAGCGAGCGTGCGCGTGTGGCTCGCGTGGCAGGGAAAAGCGAGGCCGAGCTTGAAGCCGAGTTCAATACTCCGACAGAAATGACCGTATTCAGCTACGACGGCCCTGTCGACACAGTGATGACACCGCGCGACTCTCTGCTCTATTCAAAATCCTTCCTCCGCACAGGCTTCATGTCGATGGATCCTACCACTGGCTTTGTAAAGGCATATGTGGGTGGCCCCGACTTCCGCTTCTTCCAGTACGACATGGTATCGACCGGTCGCCGCCAGGTCGGCTCGACCATCAAACCTTTCCTCTATACATACGCCCTCGAGACCGACGAGTTCACCCCGTGCACCCAGCTGCTCAACGAACAGCCGACCTTATATGACGAAAACGGACGAATCTGGCAGCCCCGAAATGCCGGCCATGCACGCCTGGGCGAGATGGTAGACCTCCGCTGGGCGCTCACAAACTCCAACAACTGGATTTCGGCCCGAATCATGGACCGTCTGAGCCCGGCTGAACTCGTGAAACGCATGCACAGCTATGGCATTACGAACGCTCTTCCGGCAGTGAAGTCGCTCTGCCTCGGCCCGTGCGAAGTATCTGTCAAAGAAATGGTGACGGCCTATAGTGCATTCGCCAACAAAGGCATGCGCTCCGACCCCGTCTTCGTCACAGCCATTGCCGACGCCAACGGCAACATAATAAGCGATTTTGCACCCTCGCAGACCGAGGTCATAACGCAAAAAGGCTATTGGCGCATTCTATCGCTGCTGCTCAACGTTGTCGACAGCGGCACCGGCAATCGCCTGCGCCGCCCGCCATTCAACGTCACCGCTCAGACCGGAGGCAAAACCGGCACGACCAACGACAACGCCGATGGCTGGTTCATGAGCTTCACTCCCGACCTGGTATCGGGCACATGGGTGGGAGGCGAAGACCGCTATATCCACTTCAACAATATGGCTCAGGGCCAAGGCGCCTCGATGGCACTGCCAATCTACGGAAAATATATCAGCAAAGTATATGCCGACCCGTCGCTGCCCTACACACAGGCTTCCCGCTTCGAATTCCCCGCAGGCCTCAACCTCTGCGAAACCGAATTCGCCCCGGTTGAAGAAGAAGAAACTCTCGACGAATCGCTCTCAGGAGCATTCGACTGATACATAATACCGGCAAAAAAACGCGCTTCCGCAGTAGCATGTGGAAGCGCGTTTTTTATATTTCACTAAAAAATCACCGGAATATTTTCGACAAAACCCGATACCAGAGAGGTAATTTCCTTGGTTTACGGTCCGGTGGATCTATCAGAGGCTCTCAAGCCTTGACACGATTACAAACAACAGATATATTATCAGATATGATATTGCCGCAAGAAATGCGGTCATTATCAAGCCGGAAAACGATAATCCGCCGTCGATTCGACAAAACACACAGAGCCACATCGCCGGAACGGCGACGAGAACGACATTCGACAGTATTCTACGAATCATTCCTCTATCAACTGTTCCAGAACCGGACGCAACGCCCTGGCAAATTCAAGGAAGCCGTAATCTGTAAAGTGATAATTGTCAACCGTCGCCTCAGGGTCTGTCAGTATATTGTCGGCATTGAAATAATGCAGATTCTTGTCGCTAACCGACAGACGGTCGTAGATAGCACGCAGACGTCGATTTTTCTCGCGAATGGTAGTATTGGTCTCGCGGTTGAAGCGCATTATGGGGAACCACGGACTCTCGACCAGTAGAATTGGTGTGGTCGGATGAGCGGCACGCAGTATTCCGAGAAATTTCTCCATACGCTCATCAATCATATCCGGCGTGCAATTGGGCATAGCGTCGACCACGAAACACGAAGCATCCGATGTTGCCATCAACTCGGCAACCTCAGGGTCGAGGCGTGCGTTGCCGCTGAAACCAAGATTCACAACCTCGCGGTTGAGCATTCGCTGCAATATATTTGTGTGAGCCATACCGGCGCGCGAGGCGCATCCGCCCTGCAGAATGCTGGTGCCATACATCACCACAGGCTTACGGCGCACCGGCAAATCAACCGCCGGCATGGCGAGCACCGTGGCCGAGTCGACACCGACAAAAAGACTGTCCACACCGTCGTAAAGCGAAAGATAGAGCATATATTCACGGACCACACCCGGCTCCATGTCTTTCATGACCGTTGTAGTGGTCCAGTTTTTTGAAAGAGGACGCCCGCTGCCGACTGTAGTCCAGGTCGAATCGGGCTGCAGCACATAGAGGTCGAGACCGCGGACACCGGTCGCGGTCATATGGTTGAGGTCACCGCCGCCGCTGCTTTTCCATTTCAGCTGAATACGAGGCGAATCAGAGCGGAAGCGCACCGACAGCCCCGCCGAACATGTGCTGATAGGCCAGAGCTCCTTACGGACACTGTCCTTCATCGAATCGGGGAAACGCGAATAGGGCACGGATGCATCCGGTGCGAGTGTGCCCAACAGTGGGTAAGATTTAAGATTGTGCCATTCAACCGGCACATCGCCTTCAGCGGCAAAGACCGTAGAACACGCTATGATAGCCACTGATAATAAAGAAATAATGCGATTTTTCATCATCTGTTTGTTTTAGGTACTGCAAAAGTACTAATTTATTATTGTCCAATCTAACGATTACTCAAATTTCTGTCTGTTTATACCATTTTGGCACTTTGCTATACATTTTATTGTCATACGAGAGCGGTCAATACACGATATGTCGCGATTTTTCAGTATTTTTGCACAGCAAAACACATATTTTTTATGACGGAGAAAATTGTTATCCTCGACTTCGGCTCGCAGACAACCCAGTTGATTGGTCGCCGCGTGCGCGAACTGTCGATTTACAGCGAAATCATCCCCTACAACAAATTTCCATTCGGCCGCGAAGCTGAAGAAGGCATTATCGGCGTAATCCTATCGGGAAGCCCTCTTTCTGTTTACGATGAAGGTGCGTTCAAACTCGACCTCCACGAACTCGTCGGCCGTCTGCCGGTGCTTGGTATCTGCTACGGAGCTCAGCTCACGGCTCAGGAATTCGGCGGAAAAGTAGAACCGGCGCCTTCGCGCGAATACGGACGCGCCAACCTTGCTCAGATAGACCCCGCCTGCCCCCTCTTCAAAGGAATTGAACCTGGAGCACAGGTATGGATGAGCCATGGCGACACCATCACTGCCATTCCCGAAGGTTTCACCACTGTCGCCTCGACCGACGATGTTCGTTTCGCTGCCTTCCAGGCACCTGCCGAAATGCGTCTGTGGGGAGTGCAGTTTCACCCCGAAGTATTCCACAGCACCTGCGGCATGCAGCTGCTCGAGAACTTCTGCGTTGGCATCTGCGGCGCTTCGCGCTCTTGGAGCGCGGCCTCGTTTATCGAAACCACAGTCGCCGCACTCAAACAACAGCTCGGCAACGACCGTGTGATACTCGGCCTCAGCGGCGGCGTAGACTCCTCCGTGGCAGCCGTTCTGCTCAACAAAGCCATCGGCGACCGTCTGACCTGTATCTTCGTCGACCACGGCATGCTCCGCAAGAATGAGTTCGCCGACGTTCTCCGCGACTACCAGTGCCTCGGCCTCAACGTTATCGGCGTCGACGCTTCCGATAAATTCTTCGCCGACCTTGCCGGTGTCACCGACCCCGAACGCAAGCGCAAAATCATCGGCGCCGACTTCATCGAGGTCTTCGATGCAGAAGCTCATAAAATCACCGATGCCAAATGGCTTGCCCAAGGCACCATCTATCCCGACTGCATAGAATCGCTGTCTATCACCGGCACCGTCATAAAAAGCCATCACAACGTCGGCGGCCTCCCAGAGCGAATGAATCTCAAACTTTGCGAGCCGCTGCGCCTCCTTTTCAAAGATGAAGTGCGCGCCGTAGGCCGCGAACTCGGTATGCCCGAACTTCTGATCAAGCGTCATCCCTTCCCCGGCCCCGGCCTCGCCGTGCGTATTCTCGGCGAAGTGACCCGCGAAAAAGTGACCGTGCTCCAGAACGCCGACCATATCTTTATCCAGGGTCTGCGCGACGCTGGCCTCTATGATCAGGTATGGCAGGCAGGCGTAATCCTTCTGCCCGTTCAGAGCGTAGGCGTAATGGGCGACGAACGCACCTACGAACGCGCCGTAGCCCTCCGCGCCGTCACATCTACCGACGCAATGACCGCAGACTGGGCACACCTCCCATATGAATTCCTCGCCAAAGTAAGCAACGAAATCATAAACAAAGTACGCGGCGTCAACCGCGTATGCTACGACATCTCCTCAAAACCCCCATCCACAATCGAATGGGAGTAACTCCCGCTTCAGACCGAAGGTAACCATTCACCAAATCATGAATTTCCGGGCCGCAGAACTGCAATGTGTCTGCGGCTTTTTTCTTGCGAAATACATGTTTAATCGTGCATTTATTTTTTAAGGATTCGGTTTTATTTGTACTTTTGCGAGTGAAACTAAATCATCAGTTATAGCCATGAAAAAAGGATTTATTGTCGGTGCTGCTTTAGCTGCAGCGATGTGCGGCAATGCGGAAAATGCCGTGATTACAGGGCACTGCGGCGCTCTTCCCGACAGCACGGAAGTCATATTGTTCCAAATGCTCGGGCAGGCCGGAACAAGCATAGCGAGAGATACCGTAATCAATGGTTTTTTCAGGCTCGTCGTGCCTGTCGACAGCGGACTGATGAAAACGGCCCTCGGCGTGAACGCTCCCCAGGTTCCCTCGATGGATCGCACGATATATCTGCGACCCGGAGCCGAGGTCGAAGTCGAGGCCTCAGATTATAATATATTTACATGGCCTGTGCGCAGCGCCGTGCCGGAACAGGCCGAATACGACCGCTTCCTGACAAACAGCAAGAAGCTGTGGGATCAATATCAGAAACGCGAAACCGACTATATCCAGGCAATGACAGCGGCGACCGATACTGAATCACGCGAGGGCGTGCGCAAAGCTTATAGAGACAATGACTATATAGGCGACTCAATCATGATAGCAATCTACCGCCGTGACATTGCCTTGCTCCGGAAACTGCCGGTCAACGCTTCGTGGCTTGCCAAAGCAGAGCAACTGGCCCGTAGCCATGAGTTTTATCAAAAATATCCCGATTCGTATACTGATGAACTGAAATCACTTTTCAACAGTCTCGACGAAAGCGTGAAAACATCGGAGGCCGGGAAAAAGATAGAAATCCTGCTCTATCCTCCGAAAACAGCGCAGAGAGGCGACACCGTGCCTGACGGAACATTCTACGATCTCGCCGGCAATGTGCATCATCTTGCCGATTTTCGCGGCAAATGGCTGCTCCTCGATTTCTGGAGCCGTGGCTGCTACGCGTGTGTAATGGCTATTCCCGAACTGCACGAATTCGCAAATAAATATGCCGATATCGCCGAGGTCATCAGTCTTTCGCTGGATAGCGATGAGATGTGGCGTGAGGCAAGCGCGAGCTACAGCCTCGAAGGCAACAACTGGAACGAAGGCAAGGAAGATCTGGGCCTATACCGTAATTTCGGAGCCGAGGGAATGCCTACGTTTGTGCTTGTGTCGCCCGAAGGCATCGTCACAGACCGGTTCCTCGGTTACAGCAAAGGTATATTCGACCGCATGATCCGTTTCCATACCGATTCAAAAGGTCAAAAGAGCATCTCCGAAACAGCCGGCACCCGCACAATTGTCAGGCCTGAATACATAACCAACACCACCGATTTCGTACTCGATATCGAACGTATTGAACAGACACCGGAAGGCACAACCATATCTTTCAAGGTGCGGTACATACCGGGCTGGTGGATCAAAATAGATCCGCGGGCATTCCTTGCAGATTCTGCCGGCAAGCAATATAAGCTGACCGGCAGCCATGGAATCACTCCCGGCGAAGAGTTTACTGCCGACAAAAATGGAGAAGGTTCCTTCAGCCTTACATTCGAGCCTATTCCGGCCGACACCGAAACTGTCGATTTCCAAGAGTATACGGGAAGCAACTGGCGGATCACAGAAATAAGACTGAAATAGTTTGCGGAATCGGTGTTTTTTCGTATTTTTGGCTTTGTAATAGTTTTTTTGCCTAAAATACTAACACTCTATATAAAATGGCAACATTCACACAGGCCGACCTTGAACAGCTTAAAGCCAAGGGCATCAGCCAAGAACGCGTAGAAGCCCAACTCGAAAGCTTCCGCACCGGTTTCCCCTATCTCAAAATCGACTCCCCTTCGTCTGTCGGACATGGCATCACGCCCGTCGACGCCGATCTCGAAGCCGCCTGCCTCGCCCGCTGGAACGATTTTCTTGCCGACGGCGGCGACGTTCTCAAATTCGTGCCTGCTTCGGGTGCGGCCTCGCGCATGTTCAAAGCCCTGTTCGCTTTCGTCAACGGCGCCGAGAGCGTGCCTGCAGAAGGTAGCCCGGTGGCCCAGCTCGTAGAGCACATCGGTGATTTCGCTTTCTACAAGGAACTGGAAGCCGCGACCATACGTCTCTATGGCAAGACTCCCAACGAACTCGCAGCCGAAGGCCGCTTCAAAGAACTCGTCGGTGCCATCATACTTCCCGACGGCCTCAACTACGGCGCGCTTCCAAAAGCGCTCCTGACGTTCCATAAATACGAAGACGGCTGCACACGCACGGCCCTCGAAGAACAGCTTGCCGAAGGTGCCCAGACCGCCGCGACAAAAGAAGGCCTTGTAAAACTTCACTTCACCGTATCGGCCGACCACCGCAAACTCTTCGAAGCCAAACTCGCACAGGCAGTGCCTGCCATGGAGCAGAAATTCGGAGTACACTACGACATATCGCTCTCGGAACAGAAACCGTCGACCGACACCATTGCAGTCACACCCGACAACGAACTCTTCCGGACCAAAGAGGGCAAACTCGTCTTCCGTCCGGGCGGCCACGGCGCTCTCATAGAGAATCTTAACGACATTAATGCGGCTGTCGTCTTCATCAAAAACATCGACAATGTCGTAGCCGACAGTCACCGTACCGACACTCTGCGCTATAAAAAACTCATCGGCGGCATGCTCCTGCTGGTGCGCGACCGCATGCAGCAGCTCCGCGAAAAACTCGCTGTAGGCGCCGACGATGCCACTCTTGCCGAAGCCACTGCCTTTATCGAACAGATCCTGTGTATGAGTTCGCCCCGTCTGGCAGCAGATGTCGATCCGGCTGAACGCCGCGACTTCATCCTCGCCATTTTCGACCGTCCCCTCCGCGTATGCGGCATGGTGCGCAACGAAGGCGAACCGGGAGGCGGCCCGTACAACGCCTATGCCTCAGACGGCTCATATGTCTCTCCCCAGATTCTCGAATCGACCCAGATTGACACCACCAAACCCGAAAACGTTGAGATGATGAAGAAGGCGACGCACTTCAATCCCGTAGACCTCGTGTGCTATCTGCGCCGCCCCGACGGATCGACCTATCATCTGCCCGACTATGTCGACCCGGCGACAGGATTCATATCCGAGAAATCGTTCGACGGCCGCGATCTGCGCGCCCTTGAACTGCCCGGCCTCTGGAACGGCGCCATGAGCCGCTGGAACACCGTGTTCGTCGAAGTACCGGCCTCGACCTTCAACCCCGTCAAAACCGTAAACGACCTCCTCCGTCCCGCTCACCAATGATAAAAAAAGGAAAAGTGATAGTTGTCGCAGCCCCTTCGGGCTGCGGCAAATCTACGATTATCAATGCCATACTCGGCGACTGCGATCTTAATCTCGGATTCGCGGTATCAGCCACGACACGTCCGCCCCGCGAGGGCGAGCAGGACGGTGTCAACTACTATTTCATGACCGAAGAAGACTTCCGCGACGCCATAGCGGAAGGCGAGTTTCTCGAATATGAGGAAGTATATCCCGGCCGCTTCTACGGCACACTGCGCCGTGAGGTCGATCGAATCACCGGCGAGGGCCACAACATAATTCTCGATCTTGATGTCAACGGTGCTCTCCACGTGAAAGATGTCTACGGTGCCGGTGCCCTTACTATCTTCATACAGCCTCCGAGCCTCGACGAACTGCGCCGACGTCTCGAATTCCGCGGCACAGAGACACCCGAAGTCATCGACGTGCGCATAGACCGTGCGGCCTATGAACTCGGTCGTGCACCCGAATTCGACAGAATTGTGGTCAACGACCGCCTCGACACCGCCATAGAGCAGACACGCAATCTCATCGACGGCTTCATCAGTTTATAGCCCGACTTTCGCAAGCTCAAGTCGAAGTGAAAATCAGGCTACGACTGAGTGAAGATAATACTCCTTTCGCGACTCCACTATTATCTTCACCTTTCACCATTCACTCTTCACCTTTAACAAGTTTCCTACTTGCCAAACTCAACTTCATAAACTTTCAACCCATCCTCAACAGCAAATAATGGCTGAAGATACGAAAACCATAGGCATACTCGGCGGATCGTTCAATCCGGTGCATGCCGGCCATATGATGCTCGCTTCATATCTGAGTCAATGGGGATATGTCGACGAAGTATGGCTCACTCTCTCGCCCCGAAATCCGCTCAAGGAACCGGGCGACCTCCTACCCGACATGAAGCGGCTGGCCATGCTCAATATAGCCGTAAAAGGCGCCTCCGCCATCGACATCTGTGACATCGAGCTGAGTCTGCCCAAACCATCATATACAATCAACACCCTCGACGTGCTGCGCGAGCGCTACCCCGAATACCGCTTCAAACTCATAATCGGCAGCGACAACTGGCGCATATTCGACCAATGGCGTGCAAGCCGCCGCATTCTCGACGAATTCGGCGTCATAGTCTATCTTCGCCCCGGCTATCCTGTCGACAGGCGACATGTCGACGGCCTTGAAGTGGTCGATGCTCCGATGATGAATGTGTCGAGCACATTCATACGCGATGCCATAGCCCGCGGACGCAACATGAACTACTTCCTGCCCGCGGGAGTATACAAATACATCGTCGACAACCGCCTGTACAAGGCCCCAGACAAGAAAAAATGACAAAACCCACGATTTCACCGGCTGCCATAAGCCTTACGGGGCTGGCTGTCGAATACTGTAAATATCTCGAAGGCTGCGCCGAAGAAGAGCCGCGCGATCTGTGCTGTCAGATGCTCCGCTATCTGCCACGCATCTATATGACGGCATTCGATCTCAAGCCCTATGGCGACAGCACCGAAGGCGCCGATAACGGCGCCATCATCGACGAGCTCGACGAAGAACAATATGACTCCGTCCGCACCGCCGTGGCCGGAGTACTCGGCGAATTCGACACATATCTCGACACCCTGGTCGACGATATGCGCTATTCCGACACACCCGTGGCGGTATCGCTCGCCGAACAACTCGCCGACATCTACCAGACAGCCTACGACCTCGCCCAAAGCATGCGCGAAGCCCCAACAGAAGCAGTGCCCGAAGTCCTCGCCGACTTCAAATACCGCTTCGACAACTATCTCAGCCAGACAATATGCAGCGCAATGCGCGCCGCCGACTTCATATATCACAGCGAACTGAAATGAACCACATAGCCGACCTCTGCGCCTTTCTCGACGCATCGCCCGTCAACTTCTGGGCCGTAAACACCGCCAGAACACTCCTCGAAAACGAGGGATTCCGCCAACTCGACATGGCCGACGAATGGACGCTCGTTCCGGGCGACAAGTACTACGTGTTACAGAACGGATCGGCGATTTTCGCCTTCATTGTCGGCGACGGCAATCCCGCGGCAGGCTTCAACGTCGTTGCCGCTCACAGCGATTCGCCCGGCTTCCGCATCAAGCCCCGGTCGGAAATGCCATGCGAAGGAGGTGCCGTGAAGCTCAACACCGAGGTTTACGGAGGCCCGATACTATATACATGGTTCGACCGCCCGCTGTCTGTCGCAGGCCGCGTAGCGCTCCGCAGCGACAATCTTCTGCGCCCGCGGATGGAACTGATGCGCGTAGACCGTCCTCTCCTTACGATCCCCCATCTTGCCATCCACTTCAACCGCGCTGTCAACGAAGGCAATCCGCTGTCGCGGCAGAAGGACATGCTGCCTGTGATAGCCCTCGACTGCCCTACCCCGAAAAGCATTATCCGTACCCTGATATCAGAACAGCTCGATGTCGATCCCGATGAGATCCTCGACTACGACCTCTCGCTCTACGACACCGAACGCGCCGGCACTGTCGGTCTCGAAAACGAGATGATATGCTCCGGCCGCATCGATGACCTCAGCATGGTTCACGCCGCCATCTCGGCCCTCATAGCCAATATCGACGAGCCGTCGCGGTTTACACGTGTGGCCGCTATCTTCGACAACGAGGAAACCGGCTCCGGCACCAAGCAGGGCGCAGGATCGCCTATTCTCGAACACATCATGCGCCGCGTGGTGTCGTGCCTCGGAGGTTCCGATCAGGACTTCATGCGGGCTGTCGCAAACTCATTCATGATATCGGCCGACAACGCACACGGACTTCATCCGAACTATGTCGAGAAACAGGACCCGACCAATCACCCGGTGCTCGGCGGAGGCCCATGCATCAAAATCAACGCGAACTGCAAGTATATGACCGATGCCGACTCGGCTGCCGTATTCCGGGCCATCTGCGAGGAAGCCGGTGTGCCCTGCCAATACTTCGTGAACCATAGCGACGTCGCGGGCGGCTCTACCCTCGGCAACATTCTCACATCACAGATCCCCCTGCGCGGCGTTGACATGGGTGCCCCACTCTGGGCCATGCACTCCATCCGCGAAACCGCCTCCACTGCTGACCACATCGCCACCATCGCCGCCTTCACCACCTTCTTCGCCCTCTGACTCCCGTCAAATACAATTTAATGAAAGCCTTCAAGAATCGTCTTGGAGGCTTTTATTGTAATTTTTATCGCGGCGCGGTTAGGAAAATTCAAAGTCGCGGTTTATATAAATGTATGACAATAACAGATGAAATAGAACAACTCTTCCGAAGCAACTATAAGGCAATGCTCGTTCTTGCCAACCGGCTGCTGCGCAACGAGGAGGTCGCCCGCGATGTTGTCCACGACGTCTTCGCCTCACTGCTTACGGATAAAGATTTATCGTCGGTCACTCCCGCATATCTTTTAAACGGTGTACGCTTCGCCTGCCTTAAACACATTCGCAGCCTGTCTGTCCATGAAAGATTTAGTAAACTTTATGCGCTTGACAACAGTGAAATAGAAGATAAGCCGTGGCCGGATGAAGAGGATGTCGAAAAAATCAACGATATCATTGAGCGCCATCTGCCCGAACGAAGCCGGAGGGTGATACAGCTGAAGTTTTCCGACCACATGACCTATAGGGAAATCGCCGATGAATTATCTATAAGCGAAGTTGCCGTATACAAACATCTGCGTCATGCAATAGATATTTTACGCCATTATTTTCAACCAAGATGAAAGACAAGACCGACCGACTTCTGGAGGCCATCGAGCATCCCGAATTCACCTCTGTCAAAGAGCTTAATGAACTTCTCGAAGATTCTGAAGTCATGCAACTTTACAATCTCATGAGCAAGACAGCCACATCTCTGACAGAGACATCTGATGCGGATGTAGATAAGGAGTGGAATTGCTTTAAGAGAAACCATTCCCATACATTCAGAAAAAAACTCCTGCGTTTTCCGACAGGATATCCGGCCCGCAATATAGCCGCCGCTGCAATATTTGCGTTCGCTACCCTGGCCATGATTGCAACGACAATAGGTGTATATAACTCGCTTGAGCAATCTAAAAGAACAGCCCCAGCCCAAACCGATACTGCAAATATAAGCGACAGCGTCCTTACCGTCGTCCAAGACTCCGTCTACACACCTGAGCCGACGGAAGCACCGCAAATAGTTATATTCAGGAAATATTCGTTCGACGATATGATCTCTACGATAGCACACTATTATGGAGCTGCCGTAAGTTACCGAAGCGAACGGACCAAAAATCTTATTCTATATTTCCGTTGGGATCAGTCGCTACCTCTCGAGCAGATTACAGAGCAGATCAACAACTTCGAGCAGATCAATATAATACTTATCGACAACGCATTAATCATAGACTGACATGAAAAAGCTTATCATTCTTTTTGCCGTGATTACATGCGTCATGACGGTGCGGGCGGCTAAATTCAGCTATCATTTCCGGAATCTTCCACTCTCCGAAGCTCTGACTGAGATTGCAGAGCAACACGGGGATATAGATATCAACTTCATATATAACGAACTTAACAATTATACCACTAATGCGACGCTTGACACCGACGATATCTATGAGGCCTTGCGGCAAACCATAGGTTTGAATCCGGTATCTATCGTCAATAAGGGCGACAAATACTATATCGAAGCCCTGCAGCACGGCAAATTCATATATACCGGAAAAGTTATCGCAGCCGACAGAGAGGCTGTGCCCGGCGTAACAGTAATGATTCTTGCTCCGAGAGATTCATCGGTAATCACCTACGCTGTTACCGACGTCAACGGACATTTTCTAATACCCTGCGACAAACGGAATATCATCGTAAAATTCAGTTGTGTCGGCTATAAGACAGTTTATAAGAATAGTCCGGCGCAATCCATGGGAGAAATAACCATGCATCAGTTGCCGGTGCAACTCGCATCGATATCCATTACCTCCGATCAGACTATTCTTGCAACTGACAAAAACATATATATTCCGAGCAACCGACAAAAGAACGCTTCCCGTAATGCGACAGACCTTCTGCGTCGTATGGCCATTCCCCAGCTGATAATAAATCCCGGTGAGGATGCCGTAAAAGATGTATTTGGCAACAGTGTACCGCTGTATATCAATTATCATACAGCAGAGCCCGACGAGCTGCAGGGCATGAGAATAACTGACGTAAGAAAAGTAGAGTACATCGAGTTCCCGACCGATCCACGCTTCAAAGGAGAACAAAAAGTAATCAATTTTATCGTACAGGAATATGAATACGGCGGATACACTAAAGCAGATGAATCATTTACGACTCTGAACGGTATCTACAACAACAGCACCGTGTTCAGCAGGTTCACTTTCAAAAAAATGACATATGATCTCTTTTGTGGCAGTACAAATCAGGACAGTCACCATAATGGTGTCAACACGACCGGCGAATATAATCTTGAAAAAAACGGAGAACCGTTTATCGTAAACCGCAAAGAAACTTTCGAATCCGCTCACAACCGGTCCGATCAATATCCCTTGACTTTCAGAGCCTCATACAACACCGAAAAATTCTCGGCAAGAAACACATTGTCGCTCACCCACGTATCCGAGCCCGAACAATTCATGAGCGGGACTCTGGATGTCGATGCGTATCCCGACAATAATTACACATACACGCGCTCATCGCCCAGAAAACACAATACAATCTATTATCACAGCAACTTATGGGGCCTCATCCGCAAAAATATGTCTTTCGACATTACGCCGTCATTTCTGCATACTCACCGCAACAATATTTCGTACTATCATTCCTCGCTCATAGGAAACTCCATATGCAACCAGATTACGGAAAATGCGTATAACTGGGGCATTCAGGCCTCCGGGCGCCTGATGATTGAGAAAGAGCATCAGCTTACGCTCTTTCTGGGCGGAGGACAGAATATCAACCGACTTACATACCGCGGTTCCAACAATATGAAGGATTCTTATTATGTATCTAATGCCTCGGTAAGTATAAACTACCGTTACCAGACAAAGAAAATATCGCTGTGGACCAATATAGGATTCGTGGTCAATCATACTTCAATGAACCACATCCCCGTCAAAGGGATCTATCCCAACATCAGTGCAAATATGTCTTTGAAATTGAGCAGGAAAAGTCAACTTCAGGTTTATATGAATTATGGCAGCCGCACCCCCGGCATAATCATGAAAGCCAACGATACGATACAGAGCAATGAATTCATGTATTTTACCGCCAATCCTTATCTAAAAAATTACAGAAACCTGACGTCCAACATAGCATATAACTGGTTTCACAGCAATGCGCTGTCCGTGGCCGTTTTCGGAGGATTCAACAGAGATTTCGATCGTGTTGCAACAATCTATCTTCCTTACAGGAATGGAATGGCCATTCTGCGCAATTTTGTAAACGACGGCAACTATACCAACGGCTACATCGGAGCAGGAATCAATTACAAGCTATTGGACAATAATCTCCAGTTATATGCAAACATCACACAGAATGCCAGACATACAAGCGGATGCTATGATAGCTCGCTGTATTCATTCCGTGTACAGCTGCAGGCCGTCTATTACTGGAAAAATTTCAATATACTCGCTTCCTGGGGCAGTCCTGACAAGAAACTTACCGAAAACTCAAACATTATAATCCGCTGGCGAAACTTCCACATGATCTCGCTTGGATGGGGAAACGGCATATGGACAGTGAACGTTGCGGCCAAAAATATATTCAATCGCGGATGGCGCTCGGAAACGTGGACCCGCAATACGCCGCTATATGCTGAATACCAGACCTACTACAATCCGTCGGCCCATAGCAGTATTAATATTTCCGCCTCCTATACAATAGGATACGGCCGAAAGGTACGCCGGGGTGATGAAGTCCGCGGACATGGAGCCGCACCTTCCGCAATCTTGGAATAACCTTTTTTAGCGGACGGGAGGGGGGCTATGTCGGGCTTTTTAGCTAATTTTGTCCCCAATGTTAGACTCGATAGGACAATTCATAATCAATGCCGCAGAAATACTCTGCGGTTATCCTCTTTTCTTCCTTCTGATCGGCGGAGGTCTCTACCTCTTTCTGTCATCGGGAGCAGTGTCGATACGCCGTCTTCCGGCAGCTGTCAGAGAACTGCGCCGCAAACCCGACTCCAAGGCTAAAAACGGCCAGATATCGTCGGTTCAGGCTCTTGCGTCGGTAGTTGCCGCGACCGTCGGACTCGGTAATATCGCCGGCGTGGCCATTGCCCTGGTCATGGGCGGCCCCGGCGCCATTTTCTGGATGTGGGTGAGCGCCCTTGTCGGTATGGCTACGAAATACCACGAAGGCGTTCTGGCCATAATGTACAAGGGTAAAGACGACCAGGGGCGCCCGCAGGGAGGCCCTATGCACATCATCGAGCAGGGAATGGGCATGAAATGGAAACCGCTTGCGCGCTTCTTCGCGATAGCCGGTCTGTTCGGCACCATGTGCATAATGAACGCCAACCAGCTCACCGAGGCCTTTATGACCACGTTTACTACTCCCGAAGGCATTGCATCGAATGGTTTCATATCCGGTCTCGGAGGCTTTCTGGGGCTTGAGAATGTCCGTGTCTACCGACTGCTCTTCGGCTGTGCCATAGCAGCCGTGGTTGCGGTGGTGATACTCGGCGGTATCACGCGCATAGCACGTGTGGCAACCGTCATGGTGCCATTCATGGTGGGTCTATATTTCCTGATGGTGCTTTTCATCATCATTACCAATATCGACGGTGTTCCCGGCGTATTCAAGAGCATTTTTACCGAAGCGTTCAATCTTCGGGCCGGCTTCGGCGCTCTTGCCGGAATAGCGATAATAGGAGCACGGCGGGCAGCCCTTGTCAACGATGCCGGCATAGGCACCGCCTCGATCATGCACGGCGCCTCCCGCAACAATGAGCCGGTGCGCGAAGGACTTGTGGCAATGCTCGGACCGAGCATCGATTCGGGCCTCGTATGCACACTCACCGCTGTGGCAATTCTGCTGTGCGGCGACATCAACGTCGAAGGTGTCAAGGGACTTGAAGTTGCCATGCAGGCCTTCAGCAACGCTATTCCCGCCGGCGACATACTGCTGATGTGTGTGGTCATCTGCTTTGCGATGTCGTCGATGTTCTCCTATTCTTTCTACGGCACAACCTGTGCCAACTATCTCTTCGGCACACGCCGGGGAAAATACTACTCATGGGCTTTTCTGGCGTCACTCATCGTCTTCGCCATAGTTCCTATCGAGGCGGCTGTAGGAGCATGCGACCTATTCTATGCCCTCATGGCCATACCGACCATGATAGCAATAATATTCCTCAGTCCGAAAGTGCGCAAGGCCACATCGAAATATTTCGCCAGGCCTGAAGAGCGCTGATCCGGTTTCTGAAAAAGACTCGACCAAGCTGTAACATATAATTTCTCACTATAGAAAATGCTAAACTTCATCACCTGGGATGTCAACCCGATACTCATAGATAGTTTTGTCACCGTGCGCTGGTACGGACTTATGTTCGCCATCGGATTCTGGATAGGCTTCAACATCGTAGCCAAAATGTTCAAGCGCGAGGGTGCGCCTGAAAACTGGGTCGGCATACTGCTGATATACGTCGGTGTCGCCACAGTCGTCGGAGCACGTCTCGGCCATGTGTTTTTCTACCAGTGGGATTACTACTCCGCCCATCCCTGGAAAATACTTGCCACCTGGGAAGGCGGTCTCGCCAGCCACGGAGGCGCAATAGGCATTATCATAGCGGTCATACTCTTCTCCATATTCACCACCAAACGGTCGCCGCTATGGACATTCGATCGTCTAACCATAGCGATAGCGTTTGTCGGCTGCCTGATACGACTGGGCAACCTGATGAATTCCGAAATATTCGGCTATCCCACCGATCTGCCATGGGGTTTCAAATTCGTGCGCTCGGAGGAATGGAATCAGCTCTATTACGGCCTCGCGTGCCACCCCACACAGATCTACGAAGCCCTGACATATCTCGCTCTGTTCGGACTGATGATGTGGATGTACTGGAAACGTAATCTCGGCGAACGCCCCGGTCTCCTCTTCGGTGTTTTCCTGCTCGGAACTTTCGGCTCGCGCTTCTTCGTTGAATTTATCAAAAACGACCAGGTTGCATTCGAGGCCACAATGACACTCAACATGGGCCAGTGGCTCAGCATACCGTTTGCACTTCTCGGCATTTTCCTCATCCTCAGGGCGCTCATGCGCAAACGCATTAAAATAGCCTACCCCAACGAGTGGGCTGTAGAAAAGAAAAAATGATGAAACATCTGTTCCTCTCCTTATTCGCGGTTATCTCATTGTCCGCGGGCGCCCAAAAGATAGAGTCCACCGTACCGGCCGACGAGGAAGACCCGTATGTACTACTGTGCGGACAAGCCGACAAGGCCGTGGCCGACGGAGACTTTGCCGGAGCGGCCCAACGGTTGCTCGAAGCAATGTCGCTGCGGCCCGACTCGCCTCAGAACGTGCTCCTGCTCTCCAATCTCGGCATGATATATTCCTATATGGACAACGACTCTATGGCAATCGCCGTGCTCGACGAGGCCGTGCGTCGTGCGCCCGAACTGCGCACCGCACAGGCAAACCGCGGAGAGGTGCTTCTGAAACTCGGACGCGACAAAGAAGCCTCCGAAGCCTTCGAAAAAGTGATAGCCGCAGATTCCCTCAATATAGACGCCCGCTACTATCATGGCACCATAGCCCTTTACTCAGGCAAACTCGACGCGGCCGAAGCCGATTTCAATGTGCTCAGATCCATAGTGCCCGAAGCATTGACCACGGCGCGTGCGCTCGGCATGCTTTATTCCCTGTCGGGGCGCGACCGTGAGGCACTTCCATACCTGCGCAAGCTCGTCTCGCTTGAGCCTGCGCCTGAATACTATGCCGCTCTCGCAGGCTCTCTTCTGGCCCTCAGCGAACTCAGCGAGGCATCAGGAGTCCTTGCCGAAGGACTGGAGCGCTATCCCGACGATCCCGAGTTATATTACTACCGCGCGATCCTCAACCGCGACCGTTTTCTCCTCGACGACGCACGCGCCGATGCCGCACGTGCCGCAGCTCTGGGCGTAAATCCCAAACGCATAGCCGCAATCTTCGCAAAATAATATCAATAAAAACCCGGCACATGTTTTTTCCTGCAACGTACCGGGATTTCAAAGTTCGTTATCAAACAACCTCTAAAAGAATGCGGTATTATTCCGGATCATCGGGGCAAGCGCTTCCATATCGGCATAAGCCGCCGACGTACGCAGATATGCATCAATAGAATCGGCATGCCGTGTATTGTGCAGATCGGTACCGATGAAACTGACCAGTCCATCCCGGATAAGATTACGGGCCATCTTTTGTTCGGCTGTCCCATAGTAACCGGCAAGACTCAGAAGATTGATCTGGAGGGCAAGCCCGGCATCATGAAGCTGACGGTAACGTTCGGGATGATAGTGATAATATGAATAACGCTCCGGATGAGCCATAACAGGCTTAAGTCCGCGCACCTGAAGATCGAACACAAGCTGGTCTATGTTCCAGGGCTCCTGAAGGAACGAATTCTCGATCAGGATATAATCGTTAGGATAAGGCATTATATCGTTATCCTCAAGTCTTTGCGACAGCAGTCCGTCTATACGGTATTCGGCAGAATGAAGCACTTCAATATGGTTGCCCCGTCTGCGTAGCTCGGCATGCAGCGCTTCGAGAGCGGGCTCGATGGTAGTGCGGTCGTTCTCGAATGTTTCCTGAGTCACATGAGGCGAGGCGATGATACGCTCTATCCCCCATCCCTGCATGCGCTCGATAAGATCGACAGCCGATTCGGCAGTCTTCGCGCCATCGTCGATTCCCGGAACAACATGACAATGTATGTCTGTATTGAAACAGAGTTTTACCGGTTCTTTTGGTCTGGACTTGAAGAAATTGAACATATCCTTATTTTATGCCGCCCTTTACGCCGCCTTTGGTACCGCCGCCAAGAGCGAAAATATTCTGGTCGTAGCTAACTGTTTTGGCCGACATATCGCGCTGCCGCTTGAATGCAAGACGTATCATACGGTCCATAAGTTCGTCGAAGCGGATACCGGCAGCCTCCCAGAGATAGAACGATAGCGAGCCCGGAATGGTATTGATTTCATTCACATAGATATCGCGTGTTTTACCGTCGGTCATTACGTCTACGCGGCTCACTCCGTGACATCCGAGCACGCGAAAGGTTTCTCCGGCGAGAAAGCGGATACGTTCAGTCTCTGCAGCGGGCAGATCGGCCGGAATACGCTTCTTGGCAGCATGCATGCCGCGGTTATCCTTGGAACCACCCATATATTTGTCGGTATACGAGAGAATCTCACCGCTTTTGATCGGTTCTTCGAGCACCGAGGTGATATATTCGTCGGCATCGCCGAGCACGGCACAGTTGATCTCCTGAAGGTTCTCCACCATCTTCTCGACGATGATACGGGTGGAATAGCGTTCGGCCTCGGCCACACGCTCAAGAAGCTGGTCGCGGTTATCGGCACGTCCAATGCCGACACTGCTGCCAAGATTAGCCGGTTTCACCACTACAGGATAGCCCAGACGAGTCTCGATATCGCTCAGGAACCTGTCGCGCTTCGAGAACCACTGTTTGTCAGTGAACCATACATAGTCCACCACAGGTATTCCGTCGGAAGCCAGAATCATCTTCATGGTTATCTTATCCATGCCGTTGGCCGAAGCAAGTGTATTACAGCCGGCATATGGCAGTCCGATAGTCTCGAGAACACCCTCGAATGTTCCGTCCTCTCCGTTGGATCCGTGTAGCACGGGAATAGCGACGTCCACCGTGGCGACGGGAGCCTTCGAAGAGAAAAGACCGGCATTTGCCTTGTAAAGATTGAAATCGCCGAATACCGGACGCATATACACTTCTGTACACTGTTTGAGCAGAGACGGAATATCTTTATAGTTTTTGACATCGGTCAGCAACTCACCTGTATACCAATGGCCCTGCTTGGAAATATATACTGGTATCACCTCATATTTTTCCTTGTCAATCGCGGCCATGGCCTGGTTAGCCGATATTACCGATATCTCGTGCTCGGTGGATCGTCCGCCGAAAAAAACTGCAACCTTTGTTCTCATAAATTATGGATTATGAATGAGGAATTATGAATATACGAAATATGGATTATGAATAATTTGCCGATAATACACTGTAAACAAAACACAATCCATAATTCTTAATCCATAATTCTTAATTTTATTTGAAAGTATCCGGGAGATCATTCTCATAAAGGACGGTATCGCCGGGTGCGGCTATTGAGCGCAGTACCTCCTGTGCCTGCGTGAAAGTATCAACCTGACGTATGGCTTCGACCGGCATATGACCGAGATCGAGCCCCTTGCATATAGCCTCGCGGTTGTAGTGTCCGACCACAATAGCTATGTCACAGCAGGAAGCCGCTTTTTCGCCGAAGCGCTTGTTAAGTTCATACTGCTCATCGCCGAGTTCTATCATGCCCGGGGTGACAAGGATGCGTTTGCCGGGTTTCATGGCGGCGAGCACGTCGAGAGCCATGGCCGAGCCGACGGGATTACTGTTGAATGCATCATCGATTATTGTCATTCCACCGGGAATGCGTCGGATACTCAAGCGATGCTCGACCTGTTCAATGCGCTCGACTGCATAGGCTATCTTGTCGTCAATCACCCCAAGTGCACGTGCCATCGCCACAGCTGCGAGGATATTGGATATATTGCACTCGCCTACCAGACGTGTCTCAAGCTTCAGCCGCACGCCATCAGGGCATTCAACCGTAAAACGTGTACCGTTGGGGCTATATTCAATGTCGGTGGCACGATAGACGGCATTTTTATCATCAGCATTTTTAACGACATACCGGAGCACTTTAACATCAGTCACCTCGCGACCGGCTATCATCGGGAAATCGTCGTTGACAACACCCAGACCGTCGGAAGGAAGAGCATCGATAAGCTCGAATTTTGTGTCGCGCACATTTTCTATTGTCTTGAACGATTCGAGATGCTGCGGTCCCACCGCCGTGACAATACCACCCCAGGGGTGCACGAGATCGCAGATTTCCTTGATGTCGCCACGCTGTTTGGCGCCCATCTCCACGATAAAGACTTCATGATAGGGCTTTAGATATTCACGGATCGTGCGGACGACTCCGAGAGTGGTGTTGAAGCTGCCGGGCGTCATCAGAGTCTCGTACTGCTCTGACAGTATACGCTGCAGATAGTGCTTGGTCGTCGTTTTGCCATAGCTGCCAGTGACACCTATTATCCTGAGACCCGGCATGGACTCGAGACGGTTGCGGGCATCAAGCAGATATTTTTTCGTAATACGGTTTTCTATCGGCTTAAGAATCCAGTTGGCTGCCACAATCACATAATCGACACCGCACAGTCCGCACATGAGCCATGCGGCCCGGTAGACGCGCTCGCCGACCGTATCGCCAAGAAACATCATGCCAAGAGCGGCCACAATAGCTACAAGGAAACAGGCTGTGATATAGATTCGTGTGGCACGCGCTGTCATGGCAAGCGGTTTCTTATACTTGCGGCGAGCGAGAGAGATCACATATAGAAGCGAAAATATAGCTATGGACCCGAGACCGACATTTTCAGGACAGAATTTAGTAACTGAAAATAGAAATATGATTATCGCCCCGAGTCGCCAGCCCGAAGTACTCTCTCCCGATTCCTTTAGCCATCTGCGGTAGCGCTCCGGACGGTATGAGTTTTGCTGAAACATGGTCAGGTCGCGGCGAAGACTCAGAGCAAGCGCCGCATAAGCCAGGATAAAGACAACTATTGTGATAATTAGCGTAATCATATTTTCAGAAAACTTTTAATGACAGCCACGGTCTGTCCCGGGCGTTCGAGAAATGAATAATGCCCGCACCCTTCGTATAGCACAAGGCCGGCATCCGGTATCAGTTTTTCCATCGTGCGGGCATCGCGCAGCGGAGTCGCAGTGTCGTTTTCGCCCCATATGAGCAAAGTCGGAGCCTTGATCGAAGGCATGAGATGCTTCAGATCCTGATTGACAGACGTGCTCATGATACGCCGCATGACAGGCGATGCTGCCTTATAGTCGGCAGACCCGGATTTACCCCGCATGCTGTCAATGATCCTCTCGCCTCTGCGACGTCCGAGAATCAGCGGAAGAATATGCTTCGCAGCCTTGAAAGCATAGACTTTCAGGTAATATCTGAGCGAGCGTCGAGGCTTGATCCCGGCCGCGTCCACCAGTATGACTTTCTCTACCGGCCTTTCGGAAGCATATACGATAGCTATGCGGCCACCATAGGAATGACCAATAAGAACCGGCCTTGATATGCCGAGCGTATCGGCAAATTTCTCTATGAAATGCGCATAGTCATAGACACCCCAATGTGCGGGCGGTTCCTGCGAGTCGCCGAAGCCAGGCAAATCCAGATTATAGACCGTGGTGCCGGAAGCGGAAGCCGCATCTGCAAGAATCTGCACCGTGGCGGCTTTACACCCCCATCCGTGCATGACTATCACTGCCTGAGGGCCTTCCCCCAGACAGTCATAACGCATTCTCAGTCCGTCTATTTCTATCGTCTGATCCATTTCTGTTTATTAACCCGCAAAATTACACATTTGTTCCTCTATTCGCAAATTTTCTGTCCAAACATCACGAACCGTAATTATAATGACAACATTACGAAAAGTAACAAAATAATTGCATATCACATTTTTTAAGTTTACCTTTGATTAATCAATTCACGTACTATGAAAACATTTTATAAATTGATCGCCATAGCCTTCATATTAATGACGGCTGCATGCAACAGATCCGAGACAATAGAGACTTCGGCTTTCTCGTTCGAAAAACCGACGGACTACTCGCTGAACAAAGACCGAATAAGTATCCCTGATTTTTCCGAGACTGCCGTCATATCCAATGCCAACGGAGGCATATCCATAGTCGCGTTCCCAGCCGGCCCCGATGTCGAGAAATTCCTATACGCCCAGAGTTTCGGCGGTGTCAATGCCGAATTAAGGAACTGCACTTTCGACAGTATATCTGAAACCGAGATCGGATCAAGGAAAACATCCAAAGTCGGCTTCGAAGGGAAAATATCGGGAAAAGAAGTCAGAGGCACTCTCTATGCTTTTGAAGAAGGCGATTATCTCTTCCTGATAATGGGGTTCGGCTTCGACGGCACACCCGATGATATCGAATCTATGATTGCAACCATCAAAGCCAAATCCGATGGCCGAAGCCCCGAAGAAATAAAGGCAGCCCGACTCGCTGCGATCGTCCGGGTATCGAACAGCTCGCTACCGCGGGCAGTCGACGAAGTGACGACGTGGAAAGCAGTCACCATAGACGATACCCGAAATTGCATAGTCATGGATATGGAAATCAGTGGAAATTCAGCCGATCTCGATCTCGATTTTTTCCAGGATTTCCTCAACACAAGCCGCGAAGATGCTGTGATTCCGACTTTCCGCGATCAACGTTCAGCCGACTATCTTATCGAAATGCCTGCACGGTTAGGATACGACTTCGAATATATCTACACTACAGCCGAAGACGGCAAAATCATCGGCCGCATGCATATCGCCAACTCAGAAATCAACGACTGACGACATGATTCCTGAGCCTGAAGCTGTCAAAAAATTTTTTCGATTTAGGGGGATTATGCGTATATTTGCACTGCAAAGCGCCAAGCGGCCTTTCCTATAAAATTCCGAACTAATTTCAACCAACAAATAAACCTCACAGTACCAATGGAAAAAACTGTAAAGGCTCCAGCCTCGCAAAGAGCCAACGTGGTGGCTATCATCGCCATGTTCTTCCTCTTTGCCATGATTTCTTTCGTTACAAACCTTGCCGCCCCGATCGGAACAATCTGGGGATATAAGTTCGAAGGCAACTCAATGCTCGGCATGATGGGCAACATGATGAACTTCGCAGCTTACCTCTTCATGGGCATTCCGGCAGGTAATCTTCTTGTAAAAATAGGATATAAGAAAACCGCACTCTGGGCTATGGCGGTAGGCGTTGTAGGCCTATTCGTGCAGTGGCTCTCCGGCGTTGTCGGAGCGGACGTGACACTCGGAAGTATCTCCGGCACCGCTGTGCCTCTCAACTTCTATATCTATCTTCTCGGTGCATTCATCTGCGGTTTCTGCGTGTGCATGCTCAACACCGTTGTAAACCCCATGCTCAACCTCCTCGGCGGAGGTGGTAACCGTGGTAACCAGCTCATTCAGACCGGCGGCTCGCTCAACTCCCTCTCGGGCACACTCACCCCGCTCTTCGTCGGCGCGCTTATCGGCGCTCTCAGCCCCGCCTCGACCATGGCAAATGTGGCTCCCCTCCTCTGGATTGCAATGGGTGTGTTCGTATTCGCGTTCATCGTCATCACATTCGTGTCTATCCCCGAGCCTAATCTCGCCAAGGGCAAGACCAAAGTAAAATACAGCCATTCTCCCTGGAACTTCCGCCACACCGTATTCGGTGTAATCGGTATCTTCTTCTATGTAGGTATCGAAATCGGTATCCCCGGCACCCTCAACTTCTACCTCGCCGACCAGAGCGCCAACGGCGCAGGCATTCTCGGCGAAGCTTCAGCCGTGGCTGGCGGCGTTGTTGCCATCTATTGGCTCCTCATGCTCGTAGGCCGTCTTGTATCAAGCGTCATCTCCGGCAAGGTATCGAGCCGCGTACAGCTCATCGTCGTATCGATGACCGCCATTGTCCTTATCGCCATCGCAATTCTCCTTCCCGCAAGCATCCGTATCTCGATGCCCGCATATAGCGCTGCCGACGGCTTCTCTATGGCCGAAGTCCCGGCCAAGGCAATGTTCCTGGTGCTCTGCGGCCTCTGCACTTCTGTAATGTGGGGAGGTATCTTCAACCTCGCTGTCGAAGGCCTCGGCAAATACACTGCCCAGGCTTCGGGTATCTTCATGATGATGGTTGTTGGCGGCGGCATCATGCCTCTTATCCAGAATGCAATCGCCAACACAGCCAGTTACATGATATCATACTGGCTCGTCATCGCAATGCTCGCCTACCTCTTCTTCTACGGCACCGTAGGCTGCAAGAACGTCAACACCGACATTCCTGTAAACGAAGATGAAGTTCCCGATCCCCGCGATCTCTGATCAACGTTCTTTACAAACTCCATAATGAAAAACAGGGCTTTTGCCCTGTTTTTTTTGTATATTCGCACTTCGTATGGAAAAGATCTCTTCTATGTTTGCGTCGGTAATCGTGCCGCTGCCTCTTGAGGGGGCGTTCACATATATCGTTCCCCCTGAAATGCAATCTAAGGTGCATGCGGGCAGCCGTGTGCTTGTTCCTTTCGGCGACAGGCATTATTACACGGGAGTCGTATGCGCGACATCGCCCGTTGGCCCCGGACAGGGAATAGCCCTCAAGGAAATAGCTTCAGTCCTCGATCCTGAGCCTATCGTGCGCCATCCGCAGATACGGTTTTGGGAATGGATGGCCCAATACTATCTGTGCACAATCGGAGAAGTCTATAAAGCCGCTCTTCCGGCAGGATTGAAACTCGAAAGCGAAACCCGCGTGACTTTTGACCCGGAAGCCGCTCAGGAGGCTTTGGCTGCATGTTCGCCAAAAGAAATGGCTCTTCTTGAGACCATACGTGAGAAAGGCCCGATTCCGGTGCGCCAGCTTGAAGGCAAAACCTCCTCGGGATCCGTTACCCAGACTGTGACACGCCTGCTGGAAAAAGGCCTTGTTCTCGTATCTGAAAAACTTGTCGAACGATATCGGGCCGTAAAGCGCTTTTACGTACGTCCGATGATAACGCGTCATGACAAAGGCGCTATTACAGCCGCGTTTGCCGCTGTAAAACGTTCGGCCGCACAGGAAGCCGCGTTGGTCGCCATTCTCGCATTATCGAATTTCAATAACGAAGACACACCTTTGGTCGAAGTGCCTCTCGATGTCCTTGCCGAACGCGCCGAAGTGTCGCGTGCGACCGTAAAGGCTCTCGCGGCAAAAGGACTCTGCGAAATATACCATAAAGAGGTATCGCGTTTCACATACTCCGGTCCGGCCGGCGGTGCGCTTCCTATTCTGTCCGAGCCTCAGAAAAAAGCGCTCGACGGTATCCATGCCAGCTTCAAGGATCATGCCATAAGTCTGCTGCGCGGCGTCACATCGTCGGGCAAGACCGAAATCTACATGCATCTCATCGACTATGTGCTGAAACAGGGACGCCAGGTGCTGTTTCTCGTACCGGAAATCGCGCTCACGACACAGCTGACCGTACGAATGCAGAAAGTATTCGGTTCGAAAATTGTCATCTACCACTCCAAATTCTCCGATAACGATCGTGTCGAGATATGGCGTCGCCTCCTCCATACTGCGGAACCTCTCGTGATAATCGGTGCACGTTCAGCCGTCTTTCTCCCTTTCGCCTCCCTGGGCCTTGTCATTGTCGATGAAGAGCATGAACCAAGCTACAAACAGGCAGATCCGGCTCCACGATATAACGGCCGCGACGCTGCGACAGTACTGGCCGCCATGCATGGAGCCAAAACACTGCTCGGAAGCGCCACACCCACAATAGAGACATACTACAAGGGGCTTACCGGGAAATTCGGTCTTGTGGAACTCACCGAACGTTATTCAAACGTTCCATTGCCCCCCGTAGAAATCGTAGATATGAGGGCCGAACGTCGTCGAAAAGCCGTTTCAGGATATTTCTCGCACCATCTGCTCGATGCCACTGTCGATGCGGCCAACCGCGGACGTCAGGCCATATTCTTCCTCAACAGACGCGGCTATGCTCCAATGGCACGCTGCAAGCTCTGTGCTTTCACTCCGAAATGCAATTTCTGCGACGTTGCACTCACCTATCACAAACGCAGGAACCGTCTTCAGTGCCACTATTGCGGTACAGAATATCCCGTGCCGACCGTATGCCCCGAATGCAAAGAACCGGCCATGGAAATCATGGGCTACGGGACAGAACGACTCGAAGACGAAATCGGCGAAGTCTTCCCGGGACGCCGAATCTTGCGCATGGACCTCGATACCACCCGCAATAAACAGGGCTACAGCAAAATTATCGATGATTTCTCTGAGGGGAAAGCCGATATTCTCGTCGGAACACAGATGGTGACCAAAGGTCTCGATTTCGGAGGGGTTGAAGTTGTCGGTATACTGAATGCCGATGCCATTCTCTCGCTTCCTGATTTTCGGGCTGCCGAACGCGCTTTCAATATGATAGAGCAGGTCGCCGGACGCGCCGGACGTCGCGACGGCATAGGTCGAGTCATAATTCAGACACACAATCCGGAAAATCCGGTGCTTGCCCTGGCGGCAGCCCACGATTATGAAAGCTTCTACCGCCGGGAAATCGCCGAACGCGAGGCGTTCAATTATCCGCCGTTCATGCGAATTATAAACATATATATAAAACATCGTGATGCCCGTACTCTCGTGGAATGCGCCGACCGCTATGCCCGCAGTCTGCGCAAAATTTTCGGCAACCGCATCATGGGACCGCTGGAACCGGCTGTCAGCCGTGTACAGTCTATGTATATTCGCAGGATAATGCTCAAACTCGAAACAAACGCCTCGACTGTCAGGATAAAGGAACTTCTCCGCGAGCGATATATCGCCCTCACCTCCTCTCCTCTCATGAAAGGGCTCACAGTCTATTACGACGTCGACCCCGTATAGAAACAGAGCCGGGATAACGGCATGCCATTATCCCGGTATTTTTTTACCTTGAGGCTTGCGTACAAAATATCAATTGGGAGCGATGCGGCGGAAAGTGCAGTCGCGATCAGCGACCTCACACGACATCATGTCGCCATGATGAACCTTTATATCCTCTATTTTCTGATATTTATAGAACTCGTCGCGGATAGCCGATGTGACAAGCACACGCCAGGCGTCTACAGTCTTTGTTGTGAGCGAATCAAGGGCCGGACGCTGGAGTCCTGTAAGGATATTTTCCGAGAATGTCACGCCGGCGGGATCAATGTTCACCTGTAGCGTCGAAGGATCGAAATGGAGGAGAATATCGTCGTCATCATTGTCTTCAGCAACGTAACGACCACGTATAGAAGCGGTAGCGGCGATATCAACCTGATACGGCGAATCAAGAGAGAATTCCGAACCAGTCACAGCCTGACTCACATCTATTGTGGCGGTCATGAACACATTGCCACCGTTACGGACATCGGAAGTAGGAGCGAAATCAATGCTGACGGTAGATGTCGCATCGGAAGCACCGGGAATGCCCATAATACGTGAAGGAGTGCCCATCCATTCACCCGCGAAACGGTCGGTTCGCGAACAGGACGAAATAAAGATAATGGCTCCGAGAACTGCCAGAGCACTGAAAAAAGATGCGGTCGGGAGTTTCATAGTTCGACAGAAGCAAGTATTGATATTTAACATGAATATTCAACGCTTACGCCTGTCTGATTGTTCATTTCGCCGGTCGTTGCGACAATGGAAGCGCCGAAGCGATTGCCTCAGATGACTTTTCCATCACCTCGGCAAGTTCATGACGGCCGGTCTCGGCCGACACTTCGATAGGCTTATGTATCGTGAGATTGATAGTACCCCAATGCGGCAGTATCGCACCTCTGCGCATTACCCTGTAGGCTCCGTCGATAGTGATAGGAACTATCGGCAAAGAAAATTCCGTGGCAAGCTTGAAGGCGCCACGGCGGAATGCATGCATCTTGCCGTCACGGCTGCGTGAACCTTCGGGAAACACCACTACCGACATACCGCCAGAGAGTTGTTTCTCGGCAGCTTCCATCGTTCGCGCAGTGGCCGATGGTGTCGAATTGTCGACAAAAATATGACCGGAGACACGGCAGCTATAGCCCACAAAAGGTATCTTCTCAAGACCTTTTTTCATCATCCACCTGAAATTATGCCCCAGATAACCATAGATAGCGAATATATCGTATGCTCCCTGATGGTTGGCTACAAAAACATAGCTGGTGTCAGGGTCGATATTATCCCGTCCGTTGACCTTCACTCTGACAAGAGAAAGGACAGAAAAAATACGCGCCCATATATGTCCGGGCCAATAGCCCATCGACCGTTGCGCGCCCAGCATGCTTCCCACGATAGTGACTGTAGCAGCCAAGATTGTGGCAACCAACAGCAAAGGGATCATGATAAAAATCTGATATATACGGTAAAGTATTAACATACTGATTATTGGTGTTATTCTTTGCAAAAATAGCGATTTTTTCTTAATTTTGCCGTCAGAACATAAGAAACATTTTTCAACTCATGAAACTACTTGAAGGAAAAACAGCCCTTATAACCGGTGCCGCCCGCGGAATCGGCAAAGCACTCGCTCTGCGCTTCGCTCAGGAAGGTGCCAACATCGCATTCACCGACCTCGTGATCGACGAGAACGGTAAAGCTACGGAAGAAGAAATCGCCGCTCTCGGCGTCAAAGCCAAAGGATATGCCTCAAATGCCGCCGACTTCAATCAGACAAAAGAAGTCGTGGCTCAGGTTCTCGCCGACTTCGGTACCATAGATATTCTCGTCAACAATGCAGGCATTACAAAAGACGGCCTGATGATGCGTATGACAGAAGCCCAGTGGGATGCCGTGATCAACGTCAACCTCAAGAGCGCCTTCAACTTCATCAATGCAGTCCTCCCCATCATGATGCGTCAGCGCAGCGGCTCTATCATCAACATGGCCTCTGTTGTCGGTGTTCACGGCAACGCCGGACAGGCCAACTATGCCGCTTCCAAAGCCGGTCTCATCGCTTTGGCCAAGAGTATCGCACAGGAAGTCGGCTCACGAGGCATACGCGCCAACGCCATAGCTCCTGGCTTTATCGAGACAGCCATGACTGCACAGCTGCCCGATGCAGTCCGCGAGGAGTGGAAAAAGAAAATTCCTCTGCGTCGCGGCGGTCAGGTCGAAGACATCGCCAATGTAGCCACATTCCTTGCCTCCGAT
This sequence comes from uncultured Porphyromonadaceae bacterium, assembly GCA_905202215.1. Classification (GTDB taxonomy): domain Bacteria; phylum Bacteroidota; class Bacteroidia; order Bacteroidales; family Muribaculaceae; genus CAG-873. The sequence goes on along the minus strand of CAJKRG010000006.1, from coordinate 1,762 downwards.
CTCTCGAGCTATGTGACCGGCCAGGTCATCCAGGTCGACGGCGGCATGAACATGTAATATCACACAAGTCTTAAGGACAGAAAAACGAAGCCCGGCCTGAATGAAGGTCGGGCTTCGTTTTTCACATTCCCCCACCACTCAGAAACAATACCATGAAAATAATCAGAAAGATTCTACTGCTTGCCATCGCAGTCTGCGGATGTCACAATGCAAAAGGCGAAGATCTCAAGATACTCCAACTTAATTTATGGGTACAGGGGCAGAGGGTTGCGGGAGGATCCGAAGCAATAATTGATATTGTAGACAGTACAGACGCTGATATAGTATTCCTTTGCGAAATAACAGGCCCACGACAGCGTTTTCTGGACTATCTGTCGGACGAACTCTCAAAACGAGGCAAATACTACTGCAACGACTCGCTCGATCTAAGTATGGGTATACTCTCGAAATTTAAAATTTCCAGTTCGACACCATGCTTTCGGCTCGACGATCACTCGCGTCCCAATCCGGTTTGTAAAGCTGAAATAAAAATAGGCGAAAATGAGATCGTTCTCTACTCCGTACACTTGGACTGGACACACTACGAATGCTATATGCCGCGAGGCTACAGTGGCACCACTTGGAAAAAAATACCGGCACCGGTTGAAAATGCAGATTCAGTTCTTGCCGCAAACCGCCTGGCATTCCGGGAAGAAGGCATAGCAGCTCTTCTGGAAGATGCAGATCGGGAAATATCACGAGGCCGAATGGTGATCCTTGGAGGAGACTTCAACGAACCCTCACATCTCGACTGGCAGAAAGACACCAAGGACATACGAGACCATAACGGACTTATAATCGATTGGGATTGTTCGACAATGCTCATGAATGCAGGCTTCCGCGATGTCTATCGCGAACAATACCCCGACCCGGTGACACATCCCGGTTTTACATTTCCTGCAGGAAACATATATGCGGATATTTCCAGTCTCACATGGCTTCCGGACAAAGACGAGAGAGACCGCATAGACTTCATATATTATCACCCTAACAGACAGCTCACCCTCAAAAATGCCTGGATAATAGGGCCGAAAGATGATATTCTGTATGGAAAAACATATCCTTCCGCAACTCTCGACAATATCATAGAGCCTGCCGGTATCTGGCCAAGCGATCATAAAGGAATCATTGCGACTTTCAATATTTCGGACTGAGTAAACATCAATAACCACACTATATCAGAAAAGTCCGGCCGCTGACCGGACTTTTTCTTTCTGTATCTTTTTGATCTGTATAAAAAAGAGAAGCCCGGAGGGCTGTTGGGCCTTCCGGGCTTCGATAGGGGGCGGTTACCTACTTTTCCACTTTCGCAGTATCATCGGCGTGGCGAGGTTTAACTTCTCTGTTCGGAATGGGAAGAGGTGGAGCCCTCGCGCTATGGCCACCTTAGTTCGTTTTTCAGCTACTTTCGTATTTCGCTGTATAAGGTGAAAAAAGAGTCGGAAGCAGCAGAGTAATCTCTGCAAACAAACTCGTCCCGGAATCTATCCGAACAAGCTTCTTATTGTCCTGTCGCGGAAGTCGGCCGGTGCTGCCGCCGCTTCCTCCTTGCCTCCCGTAGAGGCGGGCTTGCGCCCTGGAAAGGTATTGGGTGATTAGTATCGCTCGGCTGGTACGTTACCGCACTTACACCTGCGACCTATCGACGTCATCGTCTTTGACGACCCTTATATGGAGATCTTATCTTGAGGGGGGCTTCGTGCTTAGATGCTTTCAGCACTTA